>CAZAHB010000026.1:0-36026 GCA_964484945.1 uncultured Armatimonadia bacterium
CGTCACCGCAGCAGAAGTACGAGGCAGGGGCGCCGCGATCGTGGATGTGATCGACCACCTCGTCGGCCGCGGGTGCCACGAACTGCGCGAAGTGCTCCGGCGAGATCTGGCTGATCATCGGATCGACCACCGCGATCACATCCGCGCCGTTGTCGAGGTACGCGTCCGCCGACCGCTTCGCGATCTCCGCGCCGAAGTTGACGACCCTCTGCACCCCCTCCACGTTGTCGAACATCTCCAGGAAGATGTTGTTGCCCAGCAGGTGCAGGGCCAATGTGAAGGGCCCGCAGACCAGTCCGTAAAGCGCCACGCGATCGCCGATCTCGGCCTCCACATTGCGCAGCGCCTCCATCACCACGGGGAAGCGCCCGTCCTCCGTGCTGAACTGGGGCAGGTCGTCAAGCTCCGCACCCTCCGCCAGAGGGTGCGAGGAGACGCTCGGGGGCCCGTCGGAGGCCCACTGCAGATCACATCCGAGGATTTCGGCCTCAAGCTGAAGATCGAACGTGATCGGCAGACCGTCAGGGGCATACAACTCCTCGGCCTTCAGCAGGCCCTTTGTCATCAGATCCGCGGACTGCAGGTACTCGTCGGCGGACGAACCGATCAGGGCGCCGCCGTGACAGCCCACGAACGGCACCCACGCCGGCCGAGAGGTCTCCCTGTTTACGATCGCGTCCATCAACACGTCTTTGCCATTCTCGCTCATCGCCAGATAGCCTCACAGATACCTGTTACCGGGCCACAGATTCTACGCAGACCCGCTTCCTATACTGTATCGTCGCGTACCAGTATAGACGCAACGTCCGCCTCAGTCTTTCGCTTTTCGCCTGGTTTTGGTAAAATCGTACGGAGTTGCCGGCGGACAGTGGAGGTGCGCCCGATGCCTGAAGATACGCAGATCCATCGCGAGGCGTTCGACGACATCGCCCGCGCTTACGTCTCTGAGTGGGAGGTCGGGCTGTGCGCGGTCGATGCCGAGGGGCGGATTGTGTACGACAACGGCCCCTGCGTGGGCTGCGCTGAAGCCGATGAGGAGGCGTGTCGCGAGGCCCGGGCCTTTGCGGTCAGCGAAGGGCTGCGCTGGGGCGAGCCTTCGGTAACGCCCTGCCCGTGCGGCCGGATGCTCTGGGCGGTGCCACTGATGCGCAACAACGAGACCACCGGGGGGCTTGTGGCCAATGCGCCGCAGCAGCAGGTTCTCAACGACAGCGAGGATTTGCCACCGTTTAACCTCCCCCGGGTCTGTGCCCATCTGCGCACACTGGCCGAGAAGCGCAATCTGACCAATGCGGCCGCGCTGCAGATCAACCGCCGGAGCTACCACGACGAGCAGCAGCGCGCCCACGCCATCCACGCGTTCAAGAACGATGTCCACTACTCGATCCGGGAGTTGTACATGCGAGAGGAGCCGGCGTTGATGGCCGCCATCCGCTCCGGCGACCGCAGCGCGGCGCGAGAGATCCTCAACCGGCTGCTCATGACAGTCCACTATCACGCGCGGGAGCGGCTGGACCTGGTGCGCAGCATCTTTCTGGAGCTTGTGGTGACGATGAGCCGCACCGCGGTCGAGGCCGGCGGCGAGCCGGAGCAGTTCCTGGGGCTGAACTACCGCTCGATGGTGGAGGTGGCGGAGATCACCTCACACGACGAGCTTGCCGCGTGGCTGCGGGAGATGCTCGAGGGGATCATGGACGCGATCGAGCGCAGCCGCAGCCGGGACGCGGGCTTTTTGATCTTCGAGGCGCTCGATTACATGCAGAAGCACTGCTGTGAAGACATCTCGCGCGATGACGTGGCGGAGGCGGTGCATCTGTCTCCCTCACACTTCTCGGCGTTGATGAAGCGCGAGTCGGGGGCGACCTTCACCGATCAACTCAATCGTATGCGGATCGACCGCGCGGCTGAGATGCTCGCGCGCACCGACAAGCAGATCGCGACCATCGCGCTGGAGTGCGGGTATCGCGACCAGAGCTACTTCACGAAGGTCTTCAAACGCTACCGCAACACCACACCACTGCGCTATCGCAAGGAAACCGCCGGCGGCTCGAACCCAAACGGATGAGCACGCAAAAGCCCCCGCCATCGTCGGCGGGGGCGCGTAGTCGTCCAGGTCGTTTCCAGGACGGGCTTCCTGCTCGTCGCCGTTGTCGTCCGTGGCACGGGCGTCTCGCCCGTGCGCCGTTGCCGTCCGTGTTTGCCGTGTTGCCGTCCGCCTTTGCCGTCCGGAGGTCGGGCGTGCCCACGCCCGACGCCTTCGCCGTCAGTCCTCGCGCCTGCGCTTGAGGATCAGGCCGCCGAGCCCAAGGCCCACCAGCGCGAGGGTGCCTGGCTCGGGGACGGCCTCGCCGCCACTGCTGTAGTTGATCTCCAGATAAGGGGCGTAGTCAGACTCACGGGAGTGCGGCTTAAACAGACCCGTGCCCGAACCGACGTTGGTCATCGCGACGTAGAAATCCAGATTCGTGCTTTCCTCCCAGGCGGAAGTAACGTCGAAGGTAAGCTCAGTCGGTGCGGCGCCCGTAACAGCGTAGGTATCGGGCCCAATCTGGTTGCCGAGATCCGGCATACTGCTGTAAGTGGTTGATTCTTCGCTCCACGAGCCGGCCCCCACCTCAAAAGCAGCCACTATCGAGGCTTCATCGCCCTCACTTGGATACCAGTTGTGGGTGGTCAGGTGCATGACAGCAGACGTCACGCTCCAGCCCCCTCTACGACGTTCGTGGTGTCGAAATTGAGAAGGGACCGACACTCAAGACCAGGGAATTGCTGACCCGCGTTGAGTAAGAAAGGCTTCCGTAATTGGCGCTGTCCTTGTACTCATACACATACGTGTCAGCGTTGGTTACTAATGATGGAACGGTGTCGGCGATGGCTGGACTGACGAGCAATGCTACAAGAACGGTAGCAATCGAAATAGACCCCATGTAGCGCATTATGGCCTTCCCGCGCTCAGAGTAACATACTTCCTCTCACTACGCGTCTATCACAACTCTATCATGGCCCACGGGGGCGACGTCAAGCTTCTGCGATATATTAACGTGAAACTAACGGGCATATGGCACAGGAAATACACGCTCGGATTGTGCAGAGGGCAGATGGCGCCCTTCCACGAACCAGTTTGTTACTGTTCTGCCACTCGCAGCAGCCGCACGCAGTTCGGCACCGCGGTCATGTTCAGTCCCTCGGTGAGGTCGCCGGCTGTGCCCAGACTCTCGCCCGTCACCACGTCCGTCACCGGCGTGTCGGCCGCCACCCCCAGAATCTCCCGGTCACAGCGTACGGTTGCTTCGGCCGACTCGTCGGCGTTGGACAGCAGCGCGACTATCCCCGCGCCGGGGTAGGCCCAGACGAACAGACCGTCGCCGCCGGTCACGTCAAGGCGCGTCGCCTCAGCCTCCCTGTGCGCCGCCCAGAAGATCGCCGAACGCACCAGTCGCGAGAAGGCGTACTCCTGGGACCAGCCGGTGATCCACGCCGCGCGGCCCTCTCCGAACTCGCGCACGGTCATCCCCGGCGAGACCTCATCGCCATCCACCAGCGCACAGGCGACGGTCACGTCCTCGCGCACCGGCCGCGCGCCGACGGTCTCGGCCATGCGGGGGATATTCGAAGGGATCTGCAGGCCGGGCACGTCCGCAACGCGCGCCAGCGAGGCGCTCTGCGCCTCCCGCGCGGCCGACAGTGCCTCCTCGGGGACCGCGATGTCCCCCGAGAAGGTGGCTCCCGCTTCCGCTTCGGCCACCACACCCGTGCCATCCACGCCGAGCGTGTCGGCCAGTGCCCATCCGTCATCCAGCGCGGAGGGGGCCTGCACCCCGACCACACCGCCACCGTTGAGCACGAACTCCTTGACGATATGCGCGAGGCGCTCGTCCTCCCAGGCCGGCCCGCCGGACCATGCGGTGCCGGGAAGGCCGTAGAGGAACAGGCAGTCCGCGTCATCCGGCACATCGCCGTCGAGGAGTTCACGGAAGTTGAGGAACTGCACCCGCACGGGCAGGTCGGCCAGATGCCGCAGCACGCGCTGGTTCCACGGCCGCCAGGAATACTGCTTGCCCCACGCGTGCACCACATAGAGGTTCAGCGCCCCCTCCCACGCGCGGATGCGCCCAAGCTCGTCGGCGATCAGCCGGAACTCGTCATTGATCTGCGCGATCGTCTCCACGAGGTCCTCGCGCATGGGCGCATCAGACAGGCCCGTCGCGGCGGGCATCGGCATCCAGTAGAGGCCCTGGGCCGGCTGCATGAGGAGCCCTCTGCGGGTCGCGCCCCACTTGTGGCGCAGGCGCTCGGAGGCATCCGCGCGGCCGACAAGGTGCGTATGCAGCCAGTCCACGCGCAGCCGCCGGTAGGCGTCGCCGGGGAAGTCCACCAGCGCCCGCGCGGTCACCGGGTCGGCGGCGGGCTTGTCCACCTCATCGACGTTCCCGGCCTCGATGCTGCTCATGTAGGGCTCGATCCCCACGTGCGCGTCACCCCAGTAGAGCCACGTGCGGGCGCCATGGTCGTGGATCACGTCCGTGGCACGGCGCATCCACGGCTTGAGTTGCTCCTGCACCCAGTGCATCCACGCGATGTACTCGATCGGCGGAGGGACGTTCAGCGTCTTCGGAGCCAGCACCAGCCAGCGCGGGTCGAAGCCGATGCCGGTCTGCTGCGTGAAGGCCTGCTGGTGTTCAGGGCGCGCCGCGGCGAAGTATGACTCCCAGTCGTAGGCGCGTTGCGGCGTGCGCCCCGGCCAGACGAAGCCGAGGTCATCGTACCAGAACGTGTCCAGCACCCCCTCGAGCGGCTCCATCTCTTCGCGCAGCACCTGCAGCGCATGCTCCGCGAACGGCTCGTAGAGCGGGTCCCCTATCCGACCGCTCGACATCATGTAGTAGACGCGGTAGACGCGGCCGTCCTCGGCACCGGTGATCGTGACCGTGCGGGTTTCCGGGTCGAATGTATAGCGATCACCCGCCAGGCGCTCGCCGGTCTCACGATCGAAGACCCACCAGTGTTCGGCGGGGTCGAAGTGGTCGGTGAGGCTCATCCCGCCCCAGGAGACATCTTCGAGCTTGACCCGGGCAGTGCCGCCCACGGCAGGGTCGGTGTCCATGTACCAATAGCCGAACTGCGACTGGTCGGGCTGGTCCGGGGCGGCGGTGTGGATGGGGGCGTTGGAGAGCATCGCGGTGTGATAGCCCGCATCCTTCCACACCTGCAGGCCCTCGCGGGTGGCGCTGCCGTGCGGGGTCACGAGTTCGTTCGCACCGATCCGCTCGGCCCACGGTAGCGCCGCCTCAGCGTCATCCGCCGCCCAGCTCATCGTCACGCGCGTCTCTGGAGCCTCATTCTCGCGGACGTACTCGCGCATTTGGGCGCGGTAGGCCGCCTCGCCGCTCTCCACCATTCTCACCCGCGCCTCCGCCGCCTCGAGAGTGCGCGAAGCCGCGGCCAGGTCCCGCTGTGCCATCGCCTCGCGGGCGGCCCCGAGGTGCCCGCCGATGATGCTCGACGCCGGGAGGTCATCAGGGCAGGCGCCGACGGCCTCCTCCGCCGCATCGGCGCGCTCGCGCAGGGCGGCGATCTCAGGGCCGGCGTATCGGGTCGGGCGCTCGATCTGAGCGACGGTCTCTCCGGCGGCGTTCACGAACGCGACCGCGACCGTCGCGGTCCCATCGCCAAGTTCCTCCGCGGCCACGATCGGCTCGCTGCCTTCGGCGGCGGGCAACTCGCTCTCGGCTGCCACGTCGCCGGCGGCCGAGGTCACCGTCACCCGGATCGTCGCCACGCGCTCGGGGAGCGTCACGTCGCTAAGGTTCAGGCGCACCGACTCACCGTCGAGGTAGACGCGCTCGGTGAGCAGTGGCTGGAACTCACGGATGGTTCGGGAAATGCGGATCTCGTCGATGGCGCCGCGCAGGTGCTTCGTCCAGCCGTCGTGGGAGCCGAATGTGGTGGCCCCGAGCTTGTCTGTGTAGGTGCCCTCATCGGCGTGCCGCGTCTGTGCCACGAGGCGACCGTTCAGGTAGAGCCGCGCCACGCGATCCCCGTCATGGGTGAGCGCCACGTGCTGCCACTGACGACGCTGCCACGGAATGCCCGAGAGTGTGTAGAAGCGGATGGGGAAGCTCGCGGCGCGGTACCCGAAGCCCGCGGTCCCCCGGCCGAAATGCGCGTTGAGGTAGTAGTTGATCGCAACCGAGAAGATCGTGCCATCCGCCGAATCCGGGCGGACCCAGCACTCGATGGTGAACGGCTCATTCACCCCGAGCCGCAGCGCCTCCGTGCCGGGCAGTCGGACACACTGCCCGTGGCCGTCGAGCCCCGCCGCTTTGCCGAAGACCCCCTCGATCACGGGGGCATTCTTGCGCAGAATCGCATTCTCTTCCACCGAGCCGAGGTTGGGCTGCTCGGTGGCCTCCTGGTCGAGGTGCAGCAGGACCGCGGTGTCCTCATCCGCCGCGTAGGGCAAAAACCACGGTTCGGAGGCGTGGGCGGTGATGGTTATGAGCGCGCAGGCGGCGATGACCACGGTTCGCATGATGGTCTCCTCCAACGGAGTGTCACCGTGAGTGTGCAGGCACGCGGCGCCCGCATTACTTCACGTGTGTTCTTTGATGACTGCCTACCCGCCCGCTGCCCACGTTACTGCGTTGAGCAGCAGTTGCGCCTCGGCGCCCGCCGGCTCAACGTCAGTGGCGTCCTCGGCGAGCCCGACGGCGAGGCCCAGCGCCACGTAGCGACCCTCGCCGAAGGACCCCGCGACTGCGATGGGATCCTCGGTCTCCGCATTCCGGGCGACGACCGTGCCCTGCTCGCCGGGTTCGAGCAGGATCTGGTCGTAGTAGCTCTGCCCGTGCCGCTCACCGGCGGCGATCCCGGCCGTTACCGGGTGGCCCCCCGCGGTGACCCACTCCGCCACATCGGCCTTCTCGAGGCCCCCCGCGCAGACTTCCGGGATGATGATCGGCTGGTCCCGAAAGCCGACCGAGTCGTGCGTGACCACCAGTCCCCCACCCCCCTCGACGAACGTTCGCAGCGCCGCAACATGCTCGTCGCCCACGATCCCGCCGACCTTCGGTTGGGGGAGCACCACCGTGTCGCATGGCGCGATCATCTTGCCGGTTACGCTCGGCACAGTCTGCGTCTCCACCGAATCCTGCTGCTGCAACCAGGCGAGGATGCCGGTGGCTCCGTACCCGCCCACGACCACGCCCGCGTGCGGGCGATCGGTCGTGAACTGAGGCGGGCCGAACCGCGACGCCTGCTCATCAGTCAGCGGCTTCAGTTCCGGGGGGCCGTCCAGCGACGGCTGTCCCTCTTTGCGAAGCATGACCTTGCCGCTGCAGCCGGTGTGTCCGGACGTCGCGTTTTCGTTCGCGGTCCCGCGGATATCAACGCGCAGGAAGTAGCGCCGCTCGGGGTCGATTTGCGGCACCTCCAGCGTGTATACGTTGTCCTTCGGGCGGTAGGCGGCTGAGCCCTCATGCTCGTCGATCGCAATCTGTGTCATGTCATCAGGCGCACCCTCAGGCGTGCTGAGAATCTCCGCCGAGTAGGAGTGGATCCCGTGCCAGCCGTCCGTGTACTGGAACTCGACCAGCCAGGTGCCGGGGACGGTCATGAGGTCGGTTATCTCGAAGGTCTTCTTGATCCGCCGCTCGGGCGCGAAGTCGCTTTCTTCCCAGGTCCCCGCGACGTTTATGCGGTAGGGGCGCCCCGGGTCTTCGATACCGAACTTCGCGAGGTGCTTGCCGACCTCGGAGACCGTATCTCCGATCACTTCCAGCGTATCGTCGAAGCGGCTTGCACCGCTCCAGCCCTCGATCGAATCGCGCCAGTCGCGGAGTCCGCTCTGCGCATCATCGCCCGCGACAACCAGGGCGTACATGCCCTCGTTGAGTGCCTCGCGCTTGGGCTGCATGGCCAGTTCGTCGTTCGACAACGCCGTGCCGAGGTCGTAGATCGCGCGCATCATCCGGAGCATCCCGCCGACGGCCTCTGCCTCATGTTGGAGGGTGGGTGCGCCCCATTGTTCGGCCTGTTCGGCGGCCCACTGCGCGGTCTCGATGTGATTGTCGAGGTGCTCCAGCGACGGGAAGTACCGGAACATGCCCTCCCCGAATTCGGGCACGGAGCCCTGCTTGACGTAGTTGGAGGCGCGGCCGAAGAACTGCGGGTAGGGAATGTCCGACCCGTAGAGGTCCCAGCCGACCTCCCCCATCTGCATCGCCCACTGAGCGACCGCGTCGGGATCATCGTAGCCTTCGCGGGTTGCCCATGCCGCGGCGAACTCTCGCGGCGAGCGGCCCTTCGCGTTCCATGACCACTCGGCGGCGGCCTGGATGTTGAAGTCCCAGCAGCGATTGTCGGGGGTCGCGTAGCCGCACAGGCAGGCGAGCCCGTCATCCACGAACTCGTTCATCCGGAAGTGAACGAACTGCGGGCCCGTCCACGGGCAGACGATGCGCCACGAGGGCGTAAGCTGCGGGTAACAGCCCATCCAGCGCCCGCGCTCGACGTCCTCCTCCAGCACATCGTAAATCATCGGTTCGCGCGAAGAATCGTAGGTCTTGCTGCCCGAGTAATACGTCACGCCGATGTCCAGCGGGGTGTCAGCGAGGATCTGGTCGTTGGTCTCCCAGCTTCCCTGTGTGAGGAGCAGCCGCAGGTTCACGTCCGGATGGTCAGGCTGCACGCGCCGCCACGCCTTCACGACCGCGCGCGCCTCCAGCACGAACTGGCCGACCTTCTGACATTCCTCGCACTGGCACTGGATGCCGCGAATCTCGCTGAGCCAGCAGTTGATGTCGGTAACGCCCTCGGTCGAGGCAAGTCCGTCCATCCAGCCCGCCAGCACATCGGTGAACTCCGGCTGCGATGCGCAGGGGGCGATCAGGCCCCGCTTCGGGTTCTCAATATCGTACCCCTCGCCGATCAGTTGCGGGTAGGCGTCATAGATGCCGGTGCGCAACAGGTGGTCCAGGTGCGTGATGATAGGCACCACGTTCGTGGCGTGGTTCCGCCCCCGCAGGGCCGTCTCGTCGGGGAAATCGGCGGTGGCCGCCCCGTCTTCCGAGACGGTCTCATCCGAGTGCACCTCAACGAGGTTCATCTTTCGCGCGGCCATCCATTCGATATCTCGCACACACGAGCCGCCCCACTCGCCGCGCTCTTCGAGGTCGGGCCAGTCGAGCACCTCAGCCAGCGGCACCTCGACTTGCTCCTCGCTCAGATTCGCCTCGAGAAGCTGGCGGAGCGTCTGTGCCGCGTAGTAGATGCCGTTGTCGGTGAGGGCGGTCAGCACCAGGCCGTTATCGCCTCGCGGGACGATGGCGTAGGCCTGATCGGCGTTCTTGACCGCCTCGAGGCGATCGCGATCGACCGCGGGCCGGCCCCCGACCTTTCCGTCCTCATCACACACGCCGAGGCGAATACCGAAGCCGTCGCCGTCCGGTTCCACGCCCGCGCGCTCGACGAAAAGCGTACGAAGCTGATCGGCGGCGGTCTGTGCGGCCGGTCCTGCGTCGCGTTCGAGGAAGATACCGACCTCATCAGGCGACAGGACCACCTTCCGTGGGATCTCGATCTGCCTGGGCAGGGGGAGCGTCCAGCGCAGCCAGCGGGCCTGTTCGTCCGGCGAGACATCGACCGGTGCTGCGCAGGTCGCCGCGGCGGTTGCCGCCAGCACGATCATGACAGGAACTATTCGCTGCATCACCGTCATCCTGCTCACCTCTCCACGTCGAGTTCGCATATCATGGCGCATAGTGCCGATTCATTGCGCTGTCGATGGGATGATACCTCCCTGCCCGGCAGGACTGCCTCCGCTCTTCGCGAAACAAAACGCGGTGATCAGATGATGAAGACGGTCCGTCGACTTGTAACAGCGCTCGCAGTTGTCGTGGCATTCGTGGCCGGGTGGGTCGCCAGGGATGTCGCGCTCGAAGCCTCGTCACAACAGCAAAACGGGTCCGTGGAGAACACGGATACCCCCAATCCCGACGACTCCGATGAGTTCGAGGCGCTCTGCACGCGAGTGATCGATGGCGACACCATCGAACTGGCGGACGGCGAGCACGTCCGCTACATCGGGATGGACACGGCCGAGATGCGCCCGATCGAGGCGTACGCGCGGGCGGCGACCGAGGCCAACCGGGAGATGGTCGAGGGCGAGATGGTGCGGCTTGTGCTGGACGTGGAGAAGCGCGATCGCTACGGCCGACTGCTCGCCTACGTTTACGTGGACGACACGTTCGTGAACGCGGAACTGGTCCGCCGAGGGCTCGCCCAGGTAGCGACCTATCCGCCGAATGTCAGGCACCAGGAGCATTTCCTGAAGCTGCAACGCGAGGCCCGCGAGGCCGGGCGCGGACTGTGGTCCGAGGATGGTGGGGACATGGGAGGCTGACGCGGCAGGAGCGGTTCGCCGAAGCCGGCAGGAGGACCGGGCGGTGCGCCTAAGTACATGTACACTCACCAATCGCCAACTCGGAGGTGCGTTCGTCCATGAGCATCCGCGCAGGGATCAACGGCTTCGGCCGCATCGGACGACTGACATTCCGCCAGATGATGAGCGATGACCGCATGGATGTCGTCGCCATCAATGACATCGCGCCCCTTGACGATCTCGCTTACCTGCTCAAGTATGACTCCGCTCTGCCCGATCCCGGGGTAGAGATCGAGGCCGGTGATGGAGCACTGCTGTACGCGGGCGAGCAGGTCCCGTACACGCAGATCGACACTCCCGCCGACCTGCCCTGGGCCGAGCACAACGTTGACGTCGCCGTGGAGGCCACCGGTGTACTCAAGGACCGCGAGAGTTGCGAAGGTCATCTGTCGGCGGGCGCCGACCGCGTGGTCATCACCGCCAACTCCGATGACGCCGATCTCACCGTCGTAATGGGTGTCAATCATGGCTGGTACGATCCGCAAGAGCACCGGATCATCTCTAACGCATCCTGCACCACCAACTGCCTCTCGCCCGTGGCGAAAGTCCTCGACGAGGAGTTCGGGATCGAGACGGGCTTTCTGACGACCACGCACGGTGTCACAAGTTCTCAGTCCGTGGTGGACAAGCCCATGAAGAAGCGCCGCCGCGGGCGTTCGGCGCTCACATCGACCATTCCCACCACCACCGGCGCGGCGGTCGCGACCACGATCGTGCTGCCGCAGCTTGAGGGGAAGATGGACGGGATGGCGATGCGCGTGCCGGTGATCTCCGGCTCGGTCATCGACTTCGTGGCGCGCCTGGAGAAGTCGGTCACCGTGGAGAGCATCAATGAGACATTCAAGCGCCGCGCCGACACCGATGACCTCGAGGGCATCCTCGGCTACACGGAGGATGAGATCGTCTCGGCCGACATTATCGGCAAGTCCTGGTCGTCGCTGTTCGACGCACAATCGACGATGGTGCTGCAGGGGAACACGGCGAAGGTCATCTCGTGGTATGACAACGAGTGGGGATACGCCGCCCGTGTCGTGGACCTCACTGAGCACGTGGCCGGTTGAGGAGTGGCCATGCCCGAACTGCCTGCCGTGGAGGGCTTCCGCCAGTACCTCTACTCAACATCACTGCACCAGACGGTCGCGGATATCGACGTCCGCGACCAGATGGTGCTGGCGGAGGTCACGGAACCCGATCTTCAACATGCGCTGATCGGCAGGCAACTGGTGGACACCCATCGCCACGGCAAATGGCTCCTCGCCGACGTGGACGGGGGGCCAGAGGTGTCGTCTACCTCCCCCCATCCGTCGCGCAAGGCGCGACAGGGCGTTTGTCGTTATCCTTAATGTTTGATACGGAGCCTCCTGAAGGTCCCTCCTCTTCCACGCAGAAACGTTCCCCTACATCACACACCGTCTCCGGGAGGCGATCGCATCATGCCCGCACGCGGGCCGCATATATCCGACCTGTTCGATCTGACAGGGCGCGTCGCAATGGTGACCGGCGGCACTCAGAACCTCGGCCTGGATATGGCCGAAGCGCTCGGCGAGGCCGGCGCGGACCTCGTCATCACCTCGCGAAAGCTCGAAAAGGCCGAACGCGCCGCTGATGACCTTTCCGACCGCCTTGGCGTAGACGTGCTGCCGCTGCGCCTCGACATCACCGAGACCGACCTCGTCGAGGAGACATTCGACCGCGTCGCCGACGAATGCGGGCGCCTCGACGTACTGGTGAATAACGCCGGCGGCACGCGCCTGAGCGACGACAGCGGCGTACTGATCGCCGAGCGTTCGCCGGAGGATTTCGCGCATGTCGTGCATCTGAACCTGGTCGGCACCTTCCACTGCTGCCACTGGGCGGTGCCCGTCATGAAGCCGCAGCAGTCCGGCTCTATCATCAACATATCGTCGATCTCCGGGATGGTCGGGCGCGACCGCTGGGTCTACGAGGGCGCGGAGGAGATGATGCCGAACGTGAGCGACTACACCGCCGCCAAGGGCGGCATCATCGCCTTCACCCGCGACCTGGCCGCGGAGTGCGGCGCGTATGGGATCCGCGCGAACTGTATCTCGCCGGGCGGCTTCGAGCGCGGACAGCCCGAGGAGTTCATCAAGCGCTACAACTCCCACGTGATGCTCGGCCGGATGGGCCGCGACGGCATCGATCTGAAGGGCGCGGTCGTCTATCTCGCCTCAGACGCGTCGGCGTATGTCACCGCTCACAACCTCGTCGTCGATGGAGGGTTTACCGCATGGTCATGATTCCGGACACGAAGGTGCTCGTCGTTGGTTGTGGCTCAATCGGAAAGCGTCACGCGGGGCTGCTCACCGAGGTGCCGCAGGTGGATGTGCTGGTCTGCGATGTGCTCGAGGAGAACCTGCAGGCGGCGCTGGAACAGGCGCCCGGCTCGCGCGGCTTCCGGGACTACGAGGAGGCGCTCGCGCAGGAGCAGCCGGACGCAGTCTTCGTCTGCACACCCAACCGCCTGCACCGCCCTGTCGCGGTCGCGGCGCTGGAGGCCGGCTGCCACGTGATGTGCGAGAAGCCGGTCGCGGATACGCTCGAGAACGCGGAGGCCATCCAGGCCGCCGCCGATGCCGCGGATACCATGTTCCAGGTCGGCTACTCGATGCGCTCACACAGCGGCATTCGCCGGCTCAAGGAGCTTATCGACGAGGGAGTCTGCGGGAACATCGTTGGCGGCCGGGCGATGGTCGGGACCTACTTTACGCTGATGTGCGCGACCACCGACTACCGCTTCACCGAAGAGAACGCGCTGATCGTCGACTACACGCACCTGCTCGACTACATGCGGCTGCTGGTCGGGCCGATCGACCGCGTGAGTGCCGAGTCGGCGACCCTCGGCGACCTGCCGATGATGCCGGAGCCGAACGTCTTCAGCGCGATCCTGACCCACGAGAACGGGGCGCTGACGCAGTTCCATGCGGACTACGTACAGCACCCGCAGCGCTCGATGGCGGAGGTCTTCGGTGACGATAAGACGCTGTGCTATGACACCTCCCAGTACGAGCTTCGCATCTTCCACCGCGACCGGCCGGACTACGAGGTGGAGCGCGTCGTGACCGCGCGGGATGACATCTACCGCGTTCAGATCGCGGAGTTCCTCGAGAACATCCACGGGGACCTGACGCCGGTCTGCACCGCGGAGGAGGGCGTGGCGGCCCTTCGCGCGGCGATGGCGTGCGTGAAATCCGCGAAGGAGCACCGATCGGTGGAGTTGAGCGAGTTGTAGCGCGCGGACGGGTCGTCTGTTGTTGCCGTCAGGAGGGGCGGCCCACGCACCGCGTCGTTTGCGGCGCGTGGGTGAGGAGTGGCGAGTGTCGGTTACTCGCCACGACGAAGCTTCCTTGCCCGCCCGCTGTTTCTCATGCGGAGGACACTCCTCTGCACGGAACTGACAACCAGGGGGAGGACCCGATCATGCGCAGGCAACTCGCCGTCCTCATCTGTCTCACGCTCGCGCTCCCCGCGGTGGCGCTTGAGGTCACCGAGACGGGCGCGCTCCCGGAGAAGGGCGTGTTCGTCGGCGATGTCGGCGAGTTGAGCCTGCGCGTGCTCGGCTCACAGGGGCTGGTCGGGAGCGTCGGCGCGCGGAAGACGCAGTTCATCCAGTACCTCAACATGTCCGAGGGATTCGCGAAAGAGGCGGCGACCGCGGGTGCGGACGCGGAACTGGGGCGGACGATCTACCAGTCCACCATCGAGACGCACGAGGACGTTCCCCCCTGGGAGACGACCGTCACCGCGCATGAGCCGGGGCAGCGCGCGGCCTTCGAGGCCACCGGGCGGCTGCACAGCGAGTTCCACGAGGTCGGCCAGTTCGAGCGCGTCGCCGAGGGCCACTGGCGCGGCGAGGTCACGTGGACGCGGCAGCCGGTGGAGGGCGCGCGGATGCGGCTGGCGGTCTATCTCTTCCGCTGGCTGCAGGAGCAGCCGCTGACGATCGTCCGGCCGGACGGCTCGCGCGTCACTGAGCTTGATGGCGAGCGCCTGCGCGCGTGGGCCGCCGGCGAGCACGGGGTCTTCGAGGCCGGGACGCGGATCATCGTCCCGCTGAAGGTCGGCGAGACCGCGATCTTCACCCTCCACCGGCAGGCGCGGCTGACCAGCTTCAACTTCGGCGTGCACTTCGGCGGCTTCTGGGTCACGCCCACGGACGCGGGCAGCGAGCAGATGCGCATCACCATCGAGCGCATCAGCGACCCGCTGCAGGTGGTCTCCGGCGACCTGACCGCGACCGTCGAGGCGCACTCGGGCGAGGCCGCGATCCACCACGGGCCCTTCAAGCTCATCGAGCACGTGGAGCTTGTCGATGGCGAGGCAAGGCAGCGGGAGGTGCTGCCGGGGACGGAGGGTGCGTGGACGGGCGAGACGGTCGATGATCTTAGCGTGCTTAGCGGAGCGCTCAAGACCGAGTGGACCGAGGACATCCGCCCGGCGGATAGCGAACTGGGCGGCGGGGCGCTGCGGCTGGCGTATCAGGGCAGGGAGGGGCGAGATGGGCCGGCGCCGGCAGTGCGCCTGACGCTGCCTCCGGTGCACGTCGGGCAGCCGATCGAGATCCACGGCCGCGGTCCTCACGAGGACGAGCCCGTCTTCCGCACGGGCGACGGGGGCGGGGGGCTCCCTCTCCGGGACGGCGGGGAACTCCGAATTCCCCTCGCGCGCGGGCACGCCCTCGCCCTGAGGACCGACGTGGACTCCTGGTGCATACTCGAACGCAAGGGCACTGATCGCGCCGTGCTGAAGATCACCACCTCACTGGATCAAGAGACCATGCGGCCGGTGCGCGAGTTCGCGGTCACGATCGACTGCGGCCCGCGTCCCGCTGATTGGGCGCATGAGAGCTACACCGAGCGCGACTTTCTGCGGATGCGCAGCGCGGGCACGGGCGTCGAGGACGGGCTCGCGGTCCTCCACGACACGCCGGAACCCGGTGACGTGCAGATCGTGTCACCGTGGTGGACTGTGACGCAGTCGGCGGCGAAGGGTGGGGCGATTGCACAGATCGAGTTCGCGCATGGGCGCGAGGGTGGCGTGCTCAGAGGCCCAATCGGCACGGGGACCGCCGGTAATCCGGCAGAAAGCTGGGGCAACACGAACTGCCCCGACGCCTTACTATCTGTGGACGATGCCACGCCCGAACATGTGGTCGTGACCGCCGAAGGAAGGCTCTGTGACCGCAACGCGAGCCCAATATCGGTGAACTACGAGATCACCTGCGAGTACCAGGCGACGCACGTGAAGCGTACGGTCCGCCTGATGCCGGAAACCCCAATCCCGGACGTTCGGCTGCTCGGTGTTGCCTTCATTCAGGCCCGCCAAAGCCTCACCGAGTTCGTCGGCGGTCGGACGAACCCGATCTGGGGTAAGACAGTCTCGAGCAAAGCCTACGAGCGCCGGGGCTACCCCGAGTACGTCGCCCTCTTCGAGCGCGACGTCGAGGCCCTCGAGCTGTTTCCTGCCGAGGACCTCACGCAATGGTCACAGGTGACCGGCGACCCTGAGGATTCCATGTGGGGCATCTACGGCTCAACGATTATGCTCGGTGCATACCACAGCCCCGACCGGCCCATCACCCTCGACAAGCCGCTCGAGTTTACGCACTACATCGGCCTGCCGCCAATCTCGGCAGCGAATCGAGCGAAAAACGCGTGGCATATGCTCGGACCGTCGGCCACGGGGGAAGACGTGCGCGATCTCGCCTACACTGGCGTGGACAGTATCCACGGGCTGGTCAGCGACCCCATCCGCACCGGCAGCGAGGAGAACTGGGAGCGCGCGACCACCGGCTCCGCGGAGCTGATCGAGCGCTGCCATCGCTACGGGCTGGAGATCATCCCGTACCTGTACTTCCTCACGATGCACCCGGACAACGAGGTCTTCGCCGAGCACGAGGCCGAGTGGCAGATGCACAACCGCCGCCGCGACCAGGCCTGCACGGTCTCAGACGAGTGGCGCGAGCACTACATGAGCGAGCTCCGGCGGCTGCTCGACGAGGCGGACTATGACGGGCTCTACTACGACTTCGTGAGCATCTACGACTGCGAGAATCCGGAACATGGGCCCGTCCCGCACTCGACCGTGGACGGGCTGATGGAGACGCTGCAGGCCACACGCGAGGTCATCGGCGAGGACGCGATGCTGATCGGCCACCGAGGCCACCAGGCGAACACGGTGATCGACAACTGCCTCGACGGCGTGGTGGTCTTCGAGCATTACAACCACCCGCACTGGTTGCCGCTCGATGAGTTGACCCCGCTGAACCCGTTCGTGGGCGCGAGCCGCCGCGACACCTGCACCAAGTCGCTGGTGTGCAGCATCGGCGGCCTGAATCCGCGCCAGCGCCGGCAGGAGGGCGCGCGGCTCATCGACGCCGACGAGGTCCTGTGCAAGCTCGCGCTCCAGGGCCTGTTCCCCTACTGCTTCCCGTGGTCGGACGAGGTCATGGACCGCTACTTCCACCTCTACGCGTGCTTCCGCTCGGCGGACCTGTCGCGGCTGACCTTCATGGACCACCTGCACCAGCCGGCGGTGCGCAGCGACGACCCCTACATCCGCGCGGCGGCCTACTTCAACGAGGACGAGGCATACGTGGTGGTCGCCAATCCGGAGTCAGACGAGCCGCGCGAGACGAGCTTTCGCGTCGATGTGCGGGAGTTCGGCTGGGATGCGGAGGAATGCGCAATCTCCGAGCAACCCGACGGCGCCGACGCGCGGCGCATCAGCGCGGATCAGTTGCGCGCGGGAATCGACTGCTCGCTGGCGGGGTACGGCTACCGCGTGTACATGCTGCGGGCGCTGGATACACAGCCGCGGGTAGTTTCAAGCACACACCAGTGGGAAGAGGCGGAGCGCGGTATCGTCACGCGCGGGCCGGTGGGGCAGCAGTGTACGCTGCTGATCGCCTGTCCGGATCGCCCGGAGGCGATCACGCTCAACGACGATGCCCGCGATGACTGGACGTGGAACGGCGATCGGGGCCTCGCGAGGATCAACTACACCTGCGAGGCCACCGACCGCGAGCATCTGTTTGTACTGCGCTGAGCCTCAGCGTCTCAGCCGCAGGCTTCGCTCCACAGGCCCTTCAGCGCCTGTGGCAGAATGTCCTGCACGGCCTGCATCTCGCCGGCGGAGATATGTCTGTCCAGCACGCGGAAGACCGCGAGGGTCGAATCCTCCGGGCCCACATCGGCCGGCACCTGAAGCTCCTCGCTCACCGCGGCGAAGAACTCGTCCTGGCTGTCCAGTGAGCCGGAGGGCTCCGCGGCCTTCCAGCCCTCGAGGAACAGTCCGCGGATGAGCATCGGCATCTGCGCGGCCATGTCCGTCACCTCGCCCGGCATCAGTCGGTCGCGCAGTGCGTGCAGGACCGCCCGCAGCGAGTGATAGGCCATCTGCGGGTCATCGGGCCCAAGCTCCTCCATCATGTCGGCCATCCACTGATCGGCCTTCTGAAGCGTCGCCTCGAACGGTTGCAATCGTGCAGAACCCATCGTCTCAACCCCTCAATCCAGATCTGATGCGAGCCGTCTCTGCGTCACGCGCCCAGATGCTTCGTGAACCACTCGGCCGCCAGGTTGGCGACCTCTTCAAGCTCGCCGGGGCCCTCGAAGAGGTGCCCGGCGCCCTCGACGATCTCAAGCTCGTTCGGCGCATCCATCTTCTTGCGCGCGTCCCTGTTCATCTGCAGCACCTGCGGGTCGTTGCCTCCCACGATCATCAGGATCGGCGCGGTGAACTGCGGCAGCGCCTCCTCGCCCATGTCCACACGTCCACCGCGAGAGACGATCGCGTGGATGTCATCCCGCCTTGCTGCCGCCTTGATCGCGGCCGCAGCACCGGTGCTTGAGCCGAAGTAGCCCGTGTCAAGCGTCCCGGCTTCCTCGTGATCGTTGAGCCAGTCCGTGGCGAGGGTCAGCCGGTCGGCCAGCAGGTCGATGTCGAAGCGGAACTCGCGGGTGCGCATGTCCACGCGCTCTTCGTCCTCGGTCAGCAGGTCCATCATGAACGTTGCCAGACCGGCGTCGCGGAGCACGTCTGCGACGAAGTTGTTGCGGGGGGAGTGTCGGCCACTGCCCGAACCGTGCGCGAACAGCACAATCCCGGTCGACTCGTCGGGGATGGCGAGGTTGCCCCAGGTCGGCCCCCTGTCCGTGGGGATCTCGATCTCCTCGCCCTGTGCGCCCTTCGATCTTTGAGTCACTGCGATCACCACCTCATCGCCCGCCGACACTGTCGGCGGAGCATCACTCCATCCTCATATCAGTACTTTGATATGCCCGCCACCGCTCCTGCCACAGTTTTGGATACTGTACCATCGGCCACTGCCCTCGATCCGGGATCAGCATCATCCCCGCGTCGGCAGGTCTGCCCGCGCTCTTCGCGAATAACCGCCTCGTGTCCACCCAGACCGCACAACCGAGAGGTGCGCCATGGATTCGCTTGATATCACCGTTCGCGATATGAGTTCCCTTGACACACTGCGCCCTGTCACCGGAGGCGTCCCCCTTGCCGAGGGCGCCGCGCCAGCGGGCAGCAATTTCCGCCTGATCGACACGTCCGGCGAGGCAGTTCCGCTGCAGGCGGAGGTCCTCGGCCGCTGGAAGGACGGCTCGGCCCGCTGGGTGCTGCTGGACTTCCAGTCGGCGCCACCGGCCGACGGGGAGACCGAGTACACACTTACGTGGGGCGACGAGCCAGCGACGGAGCCTGAGCAGGCGGGGGTGGTGTCCGAGGACGGCCACCGTGTTTCGTGGGGTGACAGAAGCATTGAGATCGGTCCACGAGGCCTGCTGACGATTGACGAGCAAATCATCTGCGATTTCATCGTGTTGGACGAAGAGAGCTACCCCGGTGATCCGGAACTGCACTCCATCGAAGTCCTCGCGCAGGGGCCGCTGCGCACGACGGTGGAGCTGCAGGGGCATTTCACGAGTGCGCTGCCCGATTACAACCACTGGTTCAGCTTCCGAATACGGATGTCGGTTTTCGCCGGTCTCGACTACATCCGGCTCGAGCCGATCATCATTATGGACAGTGATGAGGGACTCGTTCAGCACGTCCGCGCGCTGGCGTTTCAGATCTTCCTCACCGAGGAGCATACGAAGTGGCGACTGGGCGGCGATCCGGGCTTCGAAGGAGGGGCCGACGATCTGGCCGCCCTCTATCACGTCTCGGATCGGAAGTACAAGCTCATCTCCACACAATGGGAGGGCGAAAAGGAGGGCGAGCGGGCCCCCGGATGGATGGAAGTGGACCTCGAAGACGGCGGCTTCGCGCTGGCCGTCCGGGACTTCTGGCGGCGATGGCCGACCCGACTCGGATCGCTGCCGAACAGCTTCGGCGTCGAGTTGCTCCCCACGAACCCCCACCCCGACGATCTGGAGCAGTTGGAGCCGTGGTGGAAGTACGACTACCTCTTCGACGATGACACCTTCCGCATCCGCACCGGGCAGGCGAGGCGCTGGGAGGTCTGGCTGGACCTCTCCGGTGATGGCGACGCACTCGCCCGCGCCATCGACCGGCCGCTGATCCCCGTCGCCGACCCACAGCAGGCCATCGCCACCGGGGTATGGGACGAGATCATGCCCGCCGGGGATGAGATGGCCGAGTATGACGAATGGGCGGAGACGCTCTTCGAGGCATTTCAGCAGTCGATCGAGGAGCAGCGCGACTACGGGGCGATGAACTGGGGCGACTGGTACGGCGAGCGGAAGGTCAACTGGGGGAACATGGAGTACGATACGCCGAACCAGCTTCTGCTCCAGTTCGCCCGGACCGGCGATCCGAAGTACTTCTACGCGGCGGATGCCGCCGCCCGCCACTTTATCGAGGTGGACACGGTCCATCACGTCAACGACGACCTGTGGGATCACTTCTGCGAAACCACGGGTGGCCCGAAACGCGGTGAGGAGGGCGAGATGCCCGCCTACCCCTACCGCAGGGGCATGGTCCACCAGCACACCATCGGCCACGTGACCGGCCTGGTCAGTACCGAGGACGTGCGCGAGATCTTCCTCGAACATGAGATCGGTCGGCCGCCAAACCCCTACCTGTGCCTGAATCCGACCAATCTCGGACATATCTGGACGCAGGGCACGATGCGCCACCACTTCCTCACCGGCGACCCGTTCGTGCGCGAGACGGTCGAGATGATCGGCGACAACCTCGCGCAACTGGTCGAGGACCGGAAGTTCCAGTTCATGGGCAGCACCCACTGTGGCCGCGTCACCGGCTGGACGATGCTCGCGCTGGCGGGGGCGTACGAGTTTGAATGGGATGAGCGCTACCTGGCGGCGATGCGCACCCTCGCCGAGGACGCGATGGACGACCAGGACCCGGTCTGTGGCGGATGGTTGATCTACCCGATGGCCCCCGACCACTGTATCTGCGAGACCGAGCGGCATACCGGCATGGCCGGCTTCATCACCGCGGTGCTCATCAACGGGCTGTCACGCTACTATCAGCTTTCGGGCGATGAGCGCCTCCCCGACAGCATCGATCGAGCGGTCACATTCCTCGATTTGGACACCTGGCATGACCAGTGGAGCGGCTGGCGATACACCTCCTGCCCCGCGACTGCGCTGCGCGGCGTCAGCCAGCCGGGCGTGACCATGATGGCGCACGTCAACGGAGTGCGCTTCGGCGAGAACCCCGAGCATCTGCGCATCCTGCGGAGGGCGTGGGAGGAGAAGTTCAGCAAGCTGCTGGAGGTCCAGCCCGGCCAGGGCTTCGGCAAGACGTGGACAAGCACCATGTACGGCTGCCCGGAGACGGTGGGGATCCTCGCGCGGCGACGGTGAGGTGGGTCGTGCCGTCAGGAGGGCCGTCCACGGAGGATTCCCTCCTCGCTGCGTCGCAGTACTTCGCGGAGGTCATTGACATGAGCGCACAGGATCGCTTCGTTATCATCGGCGCCGGCCCCGCCGGCATCGCGGCAGCCATCACCGCCATCGGTGCCGGACTACGGGCCCAACGCATTACTTTGCTCGAGAAGGGCGATCGCCACGACTCCAGCCGCACCGCCGGCTTCGGAGGGGCGGGCGCGAACTCAGACGGTAAGCTTGTACTCGAAAGCGAGATCGGAGGCGAGCTTGCCACGTGGGTTGGCGAGGAGACGATGCCGGGGCTGCTCGATGACGTGCTGGACCTCTACCTGGACTTCATCGATCCCGGGCAGCGGTCGGAGTACGAGCAGATGCGCGGCCGGTTTTCGGACCCGGACGCGGGCACGCGGATCCAGCGGGCGTGCATCCGCGCCGGACTCCAGTACATCCCCGCGGACATCATTCCTCTCGGCACGACCACCTGTCGCGGCGTCGTCGATGGCTGGTATGACTTTCTGATCGACCGCGGCGCCGAGGTGCTGCTTGAAACACGGGTGACCGGCTTCGCATCGAGCGATCATGGCTGGACCGTTACGCTCGAGGACGGCCGCGAGGTTCAGGCCCGCTGGCTGCTGGCAGCACCGGGACGCAGTGGCCACGACTTTCTCGTTGAAGCACTGGCCGACAGAGGGATCGAGACCGTCAACGGGCCGATCGATGTGGGAGTGCGCGTAGAGACGGACGCGGAGCTTACGCGACCGCTCACCGACGCCACGTGGGAGTTCAAGCTGCGAGGGATCCTCGAGGGCGAGCGCGTGCGCACATTCTGCGTCTGTCCGGAGGGTTCGGTGCTCGTTGAACGCTACGACGAGGACATGCTGGCGGTCAATGGGCAGACGCTACCGGAGAACCCTACCGGGCGCACGAACTTCGCTGTGCTGCATACGATCCGACTCGACGATCCCTGTGACAGTCCGGCCGACTTCGCACAGGCCTACATCCGCACGGCCAACATCCTCGGCGCGCGGAACCCGATCGTGCAGACCTGGCCGAAGTTCGCCGCCCGGCGCCGCTCCTACGAGAGCGATCTGCGCAAGGCATTCACAAAGGCGACGCTCGAGACGGCCCTGCCCGGCGACATCCGCCTTGCGCTGAACGCGAAGTCCTGCCGGGTCATCGAGGCGTTCATGCGCGCGCTGGACAGTCCGGGTGTGCTGGAGGGACTGTGCAGCAACCGCACACTGATGTACGCGCCGGAGGCGAAGTTTTACACCGTGCGCCCCGCGCAGTTGAGTGAGACCCTCGAATCCGAACGGAGCAACCTGTTCTTCGCCGGGGACGGCTCCGGGATCACGCGCGGGCTGGTGCAGGCCTCCGCCAGCGGAATCGTGGTCGGGCGCGAGGTAGCGCGGCGAGCGGGATGATCCGTCAGAAGCACACAGGGCGAGCCCTGGAGAGGGCTCGCCCTGTGTGTTCGCGTATGACCCTAACGAGCGCTACCCATCACCATCGCCACCATCATCTCCCGCGTTTCCGGCGGCTTCTTCGGTGTCAGCCTCGTCGCTCTGGGCGCCATCTCCGGCGCCATCCTCGGCGGGCGGCTCCGGCGTGGTGGTCACTTCCTCCGTGTTCTCCTGCACCTGCTGGTAGCGCTTGCTGTCGCGGTAGCGCTTAAGCTCGGTCAGAAGGGTGTCAAGCCGCGAGATGAGCTGATCGAGCATGTCATCGCCCACGATGGCCTCGTAGACCTCGAATTCGCCCATGCTCACAGAGTAGTCCGATCCCCAGTTGCTTGTAATGTCCAGCTTCACATACTGGGCTTCGACGGGGGTGAAGTCGAATGTCTGCTTGATGCCCTGGCGCACGACCAGGTAGGTGCCGACCGTCTTGTACGGACCGTCCGGCCCCTCGGTGGAGACTGAGATACGAATATTCTTCACCCACCGACCCAGCCACTCGGGATCATCGGTGGTCGGATCCACCACCACCCGGCTGATCAATCGCCGCTGGGGAAGCTTGAATATGATCCACTCGGGGTTCTCCGGCGAGGGGACGCTCTGGCTCGACCACCCGTACGAGTCTTCCGGCGTGTGTGAGCCGACCACGTGCTTTCCGTCGATCAGGTTCGTCACCGCCCACTGCGGTATCGGCTGCCCGTTCTCATCCACTGCCTGGGAGGAGAACTTGACAATCTCCCCCCCGTTTTCTTTCGCGACCAGGTTCTTCGTTCCGGCTACGGTCGGTGCAGCATATGCGTTCACGCCGGCTGTCAGGACAGCCACGCACGTTGTCAGCAAAATCCATTTGAAGCTGCGCATACCTCATCACTCCTGCCACATTGGCCTGGTGTAGGTCACTCGGGCGGCGATGATGCCTCCGGAACCGGTTTGTCCTCCGTGAACACGGTCCGACCTTCGTGCTGAACCTCGATCGTCACCGTGCCCTCGGCCCGAATCGACACCGTCTCCGTCTGGCCCGGCTGCATCGGCCCGAGCTTCTCAGTCAGGGTCGTTCCGCTCTCATCGCGCCACCGCACCTCGATCTGCTGGTCCGGAGTTTCGCCCTTCGCCGCTACAGTCACCTCAAAGCGGCGTAGCGTCGCCTCCTCGGGCCGGTAGCTCTCGTCTTCCGCCACACTTACGTATGGATCCGCCACGGGCGGCTCCTCTTCGTCCTCTTCGTCATCTTCGACAGTGTCCTCCTCCGGCGGTTCCGTCTCGTCTTCATCCACTTCACCCTCGGCCTGCACCTCGTTGACGGGGGTGTCGGTCTCTTCCTTCCCCTTCGAGACCGACACATTAATCGCCGTGCCGGTATCGACCCGCGTTCCGGGTTGAGGGGTCTGACCGTACACGATCCCCTCCGGCTCCTCGGTATGGAAGAACTCCTCGACCTCCCCGAGCGTGAGGTTCTCGGCCTCGAGCAGTGCCTGCGCCCGATCGACCCGCGTTCCGGTCACGTCCGGCACCGACACTTCCTCCCGTCCCTTATTGATGACCAGGTCAATCTCAGTGCCCACGGCGGCCATCTGTCCGGGGGGCGGCGACTGCTCAATCACCCGGCCCGCCGGCTGATTCTCATCGTACTGCTGCTGCTTGTCGCCGACGATCAGCCCGCGCTCCTCGATCTCAGCGATCGCCTCCTGCTCGGTCATTCCGCGCACGTTTGGAACCTCACGGGTGGCCGGTTGCGTGTTGGGATAGAAAGCCGCCTTCATGAGCCACACGACCGCCACGATCACAAGCAGCGCGAGCAATCCCACACCCACACCGGCAAGCAGTGCGCGCGTCGAATTCTGCTGCGGCTCCTCGCGCCGCCGATCCGTCTGCCGGGGCGGCTCGCGGCGCTCATCCTGCTCCTCGTAGTGGTCCTCCGAAACGGGAGGCATCAGATCCTGTCGCGAGCCCTCGCGGTCGCCGGATGGTTCCTCGCTGCGCGGAAGCTGCATGGTCGCCTCCGTGGCCGGCTGCATGACGCCGGTCTGGTCGAGGTCCATGCCCCGCGCGAGCTTCTCAATGTCCGTTTTCATCTCCTCGGCAGAGCGGTAGCGCCGTTGCGGATCCCGCGCCATTGCCTTGGTGACGACAAACTCCGCCGCGGGCGGAATGTCCTCGTTGACCGAGCGCGGGGAGGGCGGCGTCTCGCGCAGGTGCTGTGCGGCGATATCGGCGCCCGTCTCCCCATCAAATGGCAGACGCCCCGTCATCGCCTCATACAGCGTCACGCCCAGCGAATAGATATCCGACAGCGGCCCCGCGGGTGCCCCCTGCGCCTGCTCGGGGGAGATGTAGTGCGCCGACCCGAGGACCTTCCCATCCTCGGTCAGCCCATCCTCGCCCATCGCCGCTGCAATGCCGAAGTCCGAGAGCTTCGCGCGACCGTCATCGGTGAAAAGAACGTTGGCGGGCTTCACGTCACGGTGGACGATCCCCTGTCGGTGGGCGTAGGCCAGCGCCTCGCAGCAGGCGGTGCCCACCTCCACGACCTTGTCCATCGGCAGAGGCGCGTAGCGCTTGATAATCTCCTTCAGGTTCAACTCAGGCAGGTACTCCATCACGATGTAATACCTGCCATCCTCGACGCCGGTGTCGTAGATCTGGACAATATTCGGGTGATTGAGCTTCGCCGCGGCGTGCGCTTCCCGCCGGAATCGCGAGACGATGTCCTGCTGGTCGCTAAGTTCCGGCCGAAGCACCTTGATTGCTACCCTGCGATCGAGGGTCTCATCGCTGCCTCGGTACACCAGCGCCACGCCGCCCTCACCGATCAGGTGGTCTACGCGGTAACGCCCGGCTATCAGACTGCCCTCCACTGATATTTCACCTCGAATCGCGTGATTGCTCCGTTGATGCCTGTCGGTTGAGCGGATGTGTCTCGTCCGGCGGATCGTCCGGCCGCGCGCGGGGCGCTCAGATGGCCCCTGCGCGGTTCAGCAGATGAGCCAGGACCTCGCGCACGATCGGCCCGGCGGCCTCCGCGCCGGCGCCGGCCTTCTCCACCCCGGCAGGCACGACCACCTCCGGCTGGTCGGGAGGCGCGACGGGGGTGAACCAGGAGTGCGCCTGACCGTGCGGATTCTGCGCCGAACCGGTCTTGCCGGCCACGGAGACACCGCGAATCTGCGCGACCTCTGCGGTTCCATCTTCCACAACGTGGACCATCATCCCTGCCACGGTCCGCGCTGTCTCGGCACTGACGGCCCGCCCGATCTCCTCTCGCTGCGCCGAGAAGCCCACGTCTCCGCCCGGCCTGATGATGCGCGAGACGATGTGGGGCGCCAGGACAGTCCCGTCATTCGCCACGGCCAGAGTCATCCTCGCGATGCCCAGAGGCGTCACGAGGGTCTCGCCCTGCCCGATGGCGCTCTCGGCCAGCATGACCTCTGCGTTATCACCGTCAAAATCTGCCATCTCGCCCCGCGATGATGGAAGCGGAAGGGCGGCGTCCCCCAGCAACCCGAAGCGGTCCGCGTACTCCACGAATTCGCGGGGCGTGAGGTACTCCCCCAGCCTCGCGAAGGTGGTGTTGCACGAGACCTGCAACGCCTCATCCAGCGTCACCGTTCCGTGTGCCCTCGGGCAGGTGATTTCGGAGCCATCAAGCTCATAGTCGCCGTCACAATCGAATTCGGTGGTGCGCTCAACCCGGTCAAGGTCCAGGGCCGCGGCCCCCGTCAGGATCTTCATCACAGAACCGGGCGGATACTTCCCCTGCAGGGCCCGGTTCAGTTCCGGCTTGTCGGGATTCTGCTGGAACAGTTGATACTCCCACTTGCTGCTCAGAATCGTCTCCGGGTCATAGGCCGGGGCGCTGACAAGCGCCAGGATCGCGCCACTTTGTGCGCCCAGCGCCACGACCGCCCCGCGCCTGCCCTCCAGCAGCCGAGTGGCGAGCCTCTGGGCGTCCAGATCCATCGTAAGCGTAACGTCATTGCCCCGCAGCGGCCCCTCGGCGAATTCCGACCAGGGACTCTCATATCGCCCGATCCCCAGCAGCGCCTCCCGCAGGCTCTTCTGAACGCCGCTGCGATCGTTGTATCCGGTGATGTGACAGGCGAACCGGCCCGCGGGATACGTTCGCTCCCACTCACCTCCGCTATGCACAACCCCCAGCAGCGACTCGCCGTCGGTGTCGAGCACCTCGCCCGGTTCGATCTTCTCCAGCCGCTCGCGCGCCCGGGCGTTGTGTTTGCTCGCCCGCAAGCCGGGCGCCTCGACGATCTGCCAGTAGCCCAGAAAGAGGCACAGCAGCGCAAAACCCGCCGCCGGTATCATCGCCACCCGGCGGATGTTTCGCGCCATCTCTCGCAGCGCGTTCATGGCTGCCTCCCCTCGCGGACACAATCACGCGACACAGCCATCAGCAGTGCCAGCGCAATGAAGTTGACCACGACCGAGGTACCCCCGTAGCTCATGAACGGCAGCGTGATCCCCGTCAGCGGGATCAGCTTTGTCACGCCCCCGATAATTACCAGTGTCTGGAGCGAGAAGACCACCGCCAGGCCCGCTGCGAGCAGGGCTCCGAAGCTGTCTGTGGCCTGCCACGCAATCGCGAACGAGCGATGCGCCGCAAGCGCGAACAGCAACACGATCGCGATTGCCCCGGCAAGGCCCATCTGCTGGGCGCCCACCGCGAATATCAAATCGGTGGTTGCAGCGGGGATGGTCGCGCCTCCGCCCGTTGCGAAACCGGTCCCCACCAGTCCGCCCTCGGCCAGCGCGAACAGGGCCTGCAGAATCTGGTATCCGCGATCGGTGGGCTCCACCCACGGATTCAGCCACATGTCAACACGCGTGGCCACATGCGGAAACACAAAGTAGGCGGTCACTCCACCTGCGATGAAAAGCACAAGTGCGATCACCGAGTAGGTCTTGCGCCCCGTGGCCATGTACGTCATCGCCACAAAGAGCCCGAAAAAGAGCACCGCAGCCCCAAGATCGCGCTGGCCGATGAAGATCGCCAGCGAGAAGACAACCATCAGCACCAGTGGCGCGATATGTCGAAGCCGGGGCATTGCAAAGCCCGCTACCTCGCGCGTGTCCTCACGCAGAAGCTCCCGGCGTTCGGAGATGTAACCGGCCAGAAAGATGCACATCAATACCTTCACAAGCTCGGTGGGCTGGAAGGTAATCAGGCCTCCGACGTCCAGCCAGAGCCTCGCGCCACCCTTCTCGACACCGAACGCCAGCGTCAGCCCGACCAGCACCAGCGCGAGCACGCCGGAGGTGTATTTCAACCTCGCGAGGTCACGGACGTCCTCGATGAGGTAGTAGACCGCGACCATTATCCCCGAGCCGGTAATCATCCACACCAACTGGCGCGATGCCTGTCGGCCGTCAAGCTGCCACAGCAGCAAGAACCCCAGGCCGCCGAGGACGGCCACGATCGGCAGCAGCCAGCGATCTCGCCGCGGATCCGCCAGATCGAGCATCAGGGCGGCAGTGATGAGCGCACCCACGACGGCTACGGCGCGCGCCGCCTGCATCAGCGGCCTTTCCATGCCCAGACACACCAGAACGCCGCCGCCGCCCACGATGAGCGCGGCAAACAGAAGCAGCAGCAGTTCAGTGCGTCGGCTGTCGCGAATACCTGTCACCTCAGAGGCTCGTCATCTGCCGTGGCTTCACAGAACCGGTCTCCGATGCCGGTTGCCTGTCAGGTTCCCTCTCGATACTCCAGGACGGTGTTCCCCATCGCGATGCGATCGCCGTCAGATAGCTCCACGTCATCCTCAATGCGCGCCCCGTTGACGAAGGTGCCGTTCTTCGAGCCCCGATCCATCAGTATCCGACGCCCGTTCTGGAGTCGAATCAGTGCGTGGCGCCCGGAGATGAAGCGGTCCGATATCTGCAACGAATTCTCGTCTGCCCTGCCGATCGTCACCGCCGCGCTCAGCGGGAGCGTCTCACCCGCCTCCCGCTCTTCGCTGCCGGTGTCGATCACCAGCAGATGCGCCGGCTCCCCGGACGGCTCGGGGACGTCGTGGCCCGGGTCGGCCTCTTCGGCGGCCTCCTCCGTCACCTCTGGCTGTTCACCGAGCAGGTCGATGCCCGATGGCGCCGCTTCCTCTTCGGTCAACTCCCGGAGGGCATCCGGCTTCGATGCAGGCGCCGCCGGTTCCGGCCCTGCAGGTTCGGGCTCGTCACGTTCGGGCGCTGCAGGTTCGGACCGAATCGGCGCGCGGGGTGCTTCAGACGGCCTGGGGGAGGGCTGCTCGGGCTCAGGAGCAAACTGTGTCTCGGGCTCGGGGGCTGTGCGCGCGGCGGCCCGCTCCGGCGACGGTTTACGCCGGCGCCTGCGGGCTGAGGCACCAGTCTGCTGCTCGCGGCGCGACTCCGATGCGAGTTGCGACATTATCCCGCGAAAGACCATCAACACGAACGCGTAGAGAGAGGCCAGAATCGCGTACTTGCCGATGGTCAGTATCATGGTCAGATCCAACGAAGCACCTCCCGCGCCCTGGTGGGCGCGCACGTCCTGCCGTGCATCGCTCCCGCAGCAGCCGTTCTCCTACCCCGGCCTCCGGAAGCGAAGTTGCACGAGCCCGACCTCAATCAGATCCCCGTCCGCCAGGAGCGTCTCATCGAGTTCTGTGGTGTTGACGAACGTTCCGTTGCTGCTGCCGAGGTCGCGTATCACGTATCCCTGGTAGGTCCACTCGATCTCGGCATGGCGTCGTGACACGGCCAAATCTTCAAGCGTGACATCGCAGACCGCCTCGCGGCCTATCAGCGCGCGCTCGGCCACCTCAAAGCTCCCTCGATCGGCCTGCCCCGCAACTACCTGCAGCGTGGCGCCGGGCGCATCCTCCTCCATCGCGTGCGTGACCTCGATGCGTCCCTCGCGCCCGCCGCTCTCGATACGCACGCGCACGCCGTCGCCGATCGCCCATCCCTCGCGCTCCGCGTATTCCTCCAGATGCCGCGCGATCTGCTGGCTGTTCTCGGGGGTCAACTCCCCGAGGTGCTCCAGCTCGTCCTCACCGAGCCGGTCCGTGTAGCGGTTCGGCGCATAGGGCACGTCCATCCCCAACAGCCGCCCTTCCGCCATCTCCCTCTGCAGGCGCTGCGCGATCTCCAGTGGATGCACGCCACCGCCATCGAGGCGCGCGAGGCCGCCGTCGATTACCGACGCGAGCGCATCTTCCAGTCGCCGCAGAAAGGCCAGCGTCATCGCCTCCTGTACGCGGACAATTATAACAAACCCGCGTCGCCTCCGCCACCGGAGGGCGCCTGCGGGGGCACGGCCCGTCCGCTACTCGCGCGCTCCCTGCTCCATCCGCGCATACGCCTCTACCGCATCTGCAAGCCGCCGGCCCATCTCCCGGCACTGAGCCGCGTCCACGGACGGGAAGCAGGCGCGGACCGCCCACTCCCCCGCTCCGAAGGCCTCACCGGGCGTCAGGACTACCTTCCACTCGCGCGCCAGATAGGTCATGAAGCTCCATGGGTCACGACTGCTCAGGCGCTCGACAAGTTCCACTCCACCGCGAACCCGCGCCACCTCACACAGGTCGATCAGGGTCGCGTAGCGGCTGCTCGAGCCGTCTGCCCAGCCCGGGCGCGGCAGTCCCAGGCCCTCGTAGAAGCCATCCACCCGGTCGCACAGCACGCCGCGTACCCACTTGAAATACCGCTCGCTCTCAGGGTCCATCACGTCGTACGCCGCGCACAGGCATATCAGCGACTGCAGCGTGGTCGAAAGCCCGCTCATATGCGTGAAACTCACGCCCCGGCTGTCGGCCACCACGCGGCCGCACACGTCCAGCCCCGTCGGCTCCATGGCCCGGCGACAGTAGCGCGCATCGGCTGTCTCCCGCGCCTGCCCGCTGAGCCCCACCAGGGCCTGCTGTGCCGCGCCCTCGGGGTGCATCATGACCACGCCGAGGCGCATCCCGGCGAGGCCGAAATCCTTCGATACCGAGTACACGCCGATCGTATTGCCCGGTATCCGGCCGATCTCCGTCTCCACCGGCTCGTCGAGGAAGTGGGCATAGACATAATCTGCAAGTACGAGAAGCTCCGGATTCGTCTCGACGGCCTCCTCGAGCGCGTCCAGGCTGCCCGGGTCGGTCGTGACGGGCACCGGGTTGCCCGGCGAGACGATCACCGCCAGGCGAATCGACGGATCGGCGAGCACCTCCAGGTCCTCGGGGACCGCCGCCCAGCCTGCCTGTGGATCGCGCCGGATGGGCACGACCTCGCACTCCAACTGGCACTCCACGAGGTCCCGCAGGGGCTCGTAGGTCGGCCACCACATCGCCACACGGTCGCCCGGCTGGAGGATCTGGTTGCGCGCAAGGGTCGTCGCGACCATCGCGATCCCCGTTGTGGCACCCTCGCAGCCGATAATCTCGAACTCTTCAGCGAGCGCCTCGTCGCCGTCGAACAGCAGTGGCGCGAGATAACGCGCGAGGATCGGTCGGACGAACTCAAGCGTCGGCGGACTGGCGTAGCCCCGCCCCGCGGCGGCCTCTGCGAACTGATAGATGATCCGGTCGCGGGACCACTCAGCGAATACCTCGGCCCCGAGCCAGTCCCAGATCGCAGACAGCATCCGGCATCCGTCGCGGAGACTCTCGTGCCCCGATGCGTCCCTCGCGAACTCTTCGAAACGTGCCGCGTGCGATGCATCCGGATCCAGTGCGAGGATGACCTCACCGTCATCAGGCGGGCGCTGAGGCGCCTCGGCGGCGTACATCCCCAGCGCATGCCATGCACTCAACACGCCCCGGTGCTGCCAGTTGGCCGCGCCCCGCGACGCATCCAGCAGTGGCAGGTCATCGCGCTGAGACTTCGCCACTTCCTGCAGCAGCAGGTCGCGCAAGAGAAAGGGGCTCTTATCAGCGACGTTTGCATCCACGCGGATTGCCTCCGATAGATCCTTCGATGGCCACGAGAGTGCAGTGTAACGCGTGACCACCAGCCGGTCAACTCGTTGAGGTGTGCCGGGGTGGAGGGCGGGCGGTTTTGCCGGCGGCCGCACATTCGCCCAGTGGCGCCGTGGCACGACCGGAGGCGCAAGTGGGGTGCAACCGAGTTTTGCAGGTTGCTCAGGCTGACGGCTCACGACGGCCTCGCCGACCCCTTCGGGATTGGGGCCCGCTCGACAAGCAACGTCTCGCAGGCGGGAGAGACGGAGAACACAACAGTGAGCGCAAAGGCTACACGTTGCGGCTGATAGATTGCGAAGACTACTTCCCCCTCCCGCCATCCCACCCACGGGGCGGGACTAACCCCGGAGGGGTCGAGGGGGGCCCGAGCGATGTGTGCGAGGGCGGGGGAGGTTGTCCTTCGAGTCTACCTGCAGAATCTGGTCAGACCCGCGCAAGCCGAAACACCTTGCACGCCTGCCATATAATATGATAGCGTGAAAAGTCGCGTGTGGAATGTTTCGTGCAAAGCACGTTGATAACCAACCTGATCCCCTGCGGACAACCCGGTGACTGCCTGTGTGATGTCGGGGCACAAGTCGTGCGATGTTTGGGCACAGGGTGTTGACTGCCGCCCCGCAGGCACGTTAATTGCGTGTGGGGAACCCGTTGACCGATTGTGGATCAGGTCCGATATATTGCAGGAAGTGAGCTGGTTCAATGAAGATGTCCGACGAACCCGGATCCAATCCGCGCCGCCTCACTGTCGCCGTGGCAGCGGTGGCGCTTGTCATTGCACTCGCCATCCCCGTCTTCGCGGGCGTGACGGAGCTTGCCGCACAACACTCGTGGCTGCCGTGGCCGGATGTCTGGCCCGCCGAGCATCCACTTGTGCCGGTCGTCGAGCGCGTGCTGGAGAACAACTGGCGCAAGCAGCCGGAGTGGAAGCTGCCCATGCTCGTAAACGGGCTGACGAAGAGTCCCGAGGACTGCACCATCACCGCCTACTGCTCGCAATGCATCAACGGCGGTGGCCAACGGACCCGCTGGGGATCACATGTGCGCCGCGGTATCTGCGCCGCCGACCCGGACTACTGGGGCCCCGGCAGCGTGATCTGGATCGGACCGCCCATAAATGAAGTGTACATCGTGGAGGACACCGGAGGGGCGGTCCAGGGGCCAAACCGGTTCGATGTGTGCATGGAAGGCTCCCACGAGGTGTGTTCGCAGATCGGCTACACCGATACCATCTATGTCCCGCTGCACCGCAGGCCCCCGAAGAGTAGCTGGGGCACCAAGCCCGACGACTGGGAGCCGCCGGTGTGGGCGTATCCACCCGGCGAATGTGCGGAGGATGACTCGTAGCCGCAGCGCCCGCCGGGGAACCATTCAGATCAGGGCGTTTCGCTCCTTCCACTGAATCCGGGCCAGCCAGATCCGGTTCTTCGCGCCCCGTGATTCGGTGAGGTGGATATCATACGTCTGCTGCGCATCGCCGTGCATGCCCTCCGTGGTCACCACCCACGTCTCGTCCGGCGATGCGTTACAGACACCGAAGTTCCCCAGTTGCGCGCCGTAGTTCGGCACGAGGACCCGCTCGGTCTCGCGGATGACGCACAGTCGATCCGGGTCCACCTGCGCGATGAATAGAGGCGCCCGGTGCCGAACGACCTCGTCGTTGTCGGCGCCGCGACGCGTATACGTGAGGAACAGCCCCTCCGAGTGCGTGACCCAGTGCTGCTGGGTGTTGTAGCTTCCGAGCTCCTCCCCATCGTTGAAGCGCCAGGGAATCGGTTCGCCGAAGTAGAGCCCGTCTCCCTCGCTCACGTAGCCGCGCGCGTCGTTGCGCATTGTGAGGAAGAAGCGGTCGTCGTAGCGCGTCAGGGAGGGTTCGTACAGTCCACGCGGCCTGGGGACCGTCATCTCGTTGCCATGCTCGATCATCTGCAGCGTCTCGCCATCAAAGGCGCAGCGGGCGACGGTCGTGCTGAAACAGCCGGTCCAGGTGCTCCTGCCGACCTCCCCGCGCGACATGCGACTGATCGGCAGCAGGATTGTTCCGTCCTCGAGGTCCACGCGTTGCGAGCAGCCGGCCGACGTCCAGAAGAATCTGTCTTCATCGGGCACCGGGAGTGTCTGCCACTCAGACCACCGTTGCGCCCCGGCGTCGTAGACGGTCCACACAATTTCCCGCCGCTGCGTGTTGTCCACGATGACCGTCCCGCGCTCGCCCGGCGAGTAGGTGGCGGTATGCCCCGTCGCGAGGAGCGTCTGTGACTCATCGTGCCACGCGGGCGTCATATCGCCGGGGCAGACCTCCGTGCCATCGGGCTGCGTGCGGCGATCGAGTGTATCGTGCACGACGGGGCCGTCCCACGTCTCACCGAGGTCCTCGGAGCGGAACTCGCGGATGGCCGTGAAGATATCCGAGCCCCACAGTTGTGTCCGCGTAAGCGTCATCACCGCCGTGGCAGGTGGGATGATGGCGACTCGCGGCTGGAACCACTCGGTCTCGCGGTCATGACCTTCGCGGTCATGACCTTCGGAGACGGTATCGAGGCGCAGGTCGTAGTCAAGCAGCTTCACGCGGCTCACCCTCCGGGACATCGGGTCGATGACGCGGTCATCGTAGAACATGCGCCGCGGGGCTGCAAGGGGATGGTTAAAGAGAAAGGCCGGCGCCCGGGCGGACGAAACAGGGCGCCGGCCGACAGGGGGCGGGCGCGAAATCGCGCCTGCACAGAACGGTCACGCAGCGCCGGGAAACGCACCTGACCACCACCCCCCGATAGCTGACTTACCCAATGGCTTCCGCGCCATGAAAGCCTGCCATGGATTGGTCTGATTGGCGCTCCCAGCCGACGGGTGCAACGTGTGTCATCGCTCTCGTCCGACCTTTCTACTCGCGTAGACCATAACATGTCTGTCAGAGGGTACCCGTTAGTATTGCGTGAGTTCCGTCGCGATGCATCCGATGCAGGCGCCTGAATCCTCGGTTCGGTTCAGTGCGTGGCTTCCGGTCGCCGGGTGAAGGGCCGAACTGCTACCGGACGCGTTACGATTCTAACTTTCAGCGACTGCATTCCTCCATCGTTATCGACCTGACGAAGGACACCGCCGAGGTCGGCGCGAATATGCAAGCTACGCGGGAGTAGAGGAGGCCGCGTATCCGAGCCGAAGAACATTCCTCGCACACATGGCGCCGATCTCATCCAAAGACCGTCAGGAATTTCATGACACTTTCTGAACTGATTACAATCGAGGGCGTACAGGAGAGCTTCGAACTCAGCGACGCCGCGTCGCTTCGCCGCCTGCTCATCGGGACATCCGACGAGCAGGCGCTCGAGCAGCTCGATGCCGTTCTCTCCGCCTACACCCGGGACGATCCAGAAATCGAGGAGGCCCTGTCAGAGATTCTGGGGAGCCTCGTCCGCGGGGACGGAAAGGGAGACGGTTTCCTCCTCAGCGGTCCGGCGGGCTCGGGGAAGTCGCATCTACTGGGGACGCTGCTCCTGCTTGCCGGGGCCGATGACGCCCGCAAGCGCCTCGCGCGCGGGAAGACCGCCTTCGCAGATCAGCTGAAGGGGCTGCATGAGTCCGCGCCGCTCCTGGTGGTTTCGCTCCCACTGGAGGAGCATTCGGGCCGCGACGAGTTGCTCGAGGATATTATCTTCGAGCGTACAGAGTGGGAGCTGCGCCGCAAGCCCTACGAGATCGTCGTCCCTCTCTCCCAGCATTCGTACGCGCTCGAACTGATAGAGCGCCATGTCGCGCCGCGTTTTGAGGACGAGCTTGACACCTACACCGCGGATCACTCCGGGCGCGATGAGTCCTGGCAGCAATTGCGCGAGCGTGATGAGGAGGCAGCCGTCCGCATCGGCCATCAGTTCGCGCAGTCGATCAACTACCCGCTGGATTTCCGACAGTCGCGCGTGGAACGTATGGCCCGGCTGCTGGAGATGGTAGACGGAGAGCGGATATCCGGTGTCATCTACCTGATCGACGACCTCGGCGACTTCCTCGGCTCGGGCCTCGCCGGCGTCACCATGTGGCTCGAGCATTTCGGCATCAAGATGCCGTTCACGATGAAGCATCATGCCGACCATGAGAGCCTGTGGCGTAAGGACATGGTCAAGCCGCCGGTCTATCCCAAGCCCGACGGCGTGCTGACCTTCGATCGCCTGTCCTCGGTGTTCCTGTCCAACACCAATCATGAGGAGGACCAGCCGGTCCACCTGACGCTGAAGGACCCCGACGTGCCGGTCGAATACGACCTGCCGATGTACGACGAGCCCGCGCAACGCTATTGCCCCGCCGGCGTTTACGAGATCGTGGGTCAGGAGACCGGCGACCCCAAGTTCGTCAT
>CAZAHB010000027.1:0-13429 GCA_964484945.1 uncultured Armatimonadia bacterium
CCGCACCTCGCAGTCCTCCAGCACACAGTCCTCGGCCAAGCGCGCATGAACCGCCGCGGTCTCCATCGTCGCCTGCGCCTGGCGCTCGGTCCACCCGCCCTCGGGCATCGGCCACGAGCAGTGCTCGAAGGTCAGCCCGCGCAGCGTCACGTGGTGGACGGTCTCCCCCGCCTCCTCGTCGCCGTACAACTCCACGAGGTGCTCGATGGCGGGTGCGACGGCCTCAACCTCGTCGATCTCCTCGCCGGGCAGCGGTTTGTAGTAGAGCGTCCCTGTCGGCCGATCGAGGTACCACTCACCGGGCTGATCGAGGCCTTCGAAGACGTTTTCGATGTAGTAGCGCTTCCCCGCCCAGTCGAAAAGCCGCGGATCCGTGCCTGTGTGCCCGTTGAAGCGAATGATATTCGCCTCGTCGTCGATCTCGGCAACCGGAAGCCTGGTGGTGCTCCACGAGAAGAGCTTCACGACCTCCATGTCCTCGGGGTTGCGCCAGTCGGAGCTGAGATCGCCCTCGTGGAAGCGGAAGGCGGTCCGATTCGCCTCATCCTCGCGATCGAAGGGGTTTATCAGGCCCTCAAGCTGCAGATAGCCGCGGTTGGGGATGCGCGCCCTCTGCCGGCGCCGGCCGTTGACGAAAAGCTGTCGAAAGTACCGCTCACCTTCGGCCACGCCCGCGACCTGTGCCGTCCAGAGCCCCTCCTCTGCCTCCTGCCAGCCGATGACAGGCGTACCGCCGGAGAACACGGGCTCCGCGCCCTCAGCGGCCGTATACACGACCGGCGCATCCTCGGTGCCCGAATCCTCGGGCCCGAGCGTGAACGGCGTGCGCAGGCGGTAATCGCCGTCGGCGACCGAAACGCTGACAGGACCGTCGATCTCGTCCGCCCCGCGCAGCTCTCGGATACGGTCACGGGCTCCGCTGAGCGTCGCAAGGGGCTCATCGATAGTGCCGGGGTTCGCATCATCTCCAGAGGGCGCGACGTGCAGCGTCACGGCATGAGCCCAGGGGGCGATCATCATCAGACACACAAGCAACACCACGGTGAACGTGTTCATCAGGGCACCTCCGGCCGGCAGGGATGGTACTTGACAGGCGGTATTCACCGTGCAGGTGCCTGGCACCTTCGGGTCTGTATCAACGATTACGCGTTGCGTTCACAGCGCGCGTTTGCCGTTCTCCCCCCTCGTCCCGCCAGCGATGTCGTCTATCGCAGGGGGTGAGAGGGGAGCACACAACTTTGAGCGCAAAGGCCGCAGCGGGGCCGACATTCGTCACGATCCAGTGCCATGTGGTAGGCTACTCTGGATCATCACTGCTCGGCTTGCGGATCGCACGGCAACGCAACTCCGCCTTGGTGTCCCTCCAGTAGACGTTCCTGGCCACAATGAGGGACCCAACTGCTGCCACTGCGGCAGAAATGGAGACCAGCAACGCCGCGACAGCCATCTACAGCACCTCCCGAGACGCCCTGACAATGGTGTCCCTGCGTTGCGCCACAGCGGATGACCGGGCCTCCGGGGCGGAGGGATGTCAAAGAAGGCCTCGCGCCCCCTCAAGGTGAATCGCCCGCAGACTCATACACGCAGCATCCAGGAGGCGACCGACCATGCCCGAGGGTCCGATCAACACAGACGGTCTGCCCGAGATCCGCGCCGGCTCCGCGCGTGTCGAGATCACGCCACCACTTGGCACGGCGCTTGCCGGATACTTCTCGCCACGCATCTCCGATCGTGTCGAGGACCAGCTCTACGCGAAGGCGCTGGTGCTCGAAAGCGGCGGTGAGCGCATCGCGCTCATATCGTGCGACGTCATCTGCATGCCCGGCGACATCGCCGATCCGGCGCGAGAGCTTGTCGAAGAGCGAACCGGTATCTCCGCCGGCAACGTGCTGATCTGCGCCACGCATACGCACACCGGCCCGGAGATGCGCAAGGGCCGACTTATTCCCACCAATGACGAGTGGCTCGACTCGGTCCACGAGCCGATCGCCGAGGCCGTGGAGCGGGCCAGTGAGGATATGTTCGATGCGGTGCTGCTGCCGGGTCGCGGGTTCGAAGATCGCCTGGGCAGCAACCGCCTCGGGCGCAAGCGCGATGGCAGCGAGGTGTTCGGCAAGGACGACACCCTGGGCCCCGCCGGGCCGATCGATCCGGAACTGCTGACGCTGTGCGTGCGGGACCGAAGCGGCGCTGTGCGGGCGATGGTCGCGAACTACGCCATGCACGCCGACACCGTCGGCGGCACCGGCATCTCCGCCGGCTGGCCGGGGCGGGTGTCGCTGGCGATGCGTGACATGCACGGCGACCAGTGTGTTACTGTCTTCCTCCAGGGCACATGCGGCGATATCAACCATCATCACTGGTGTCAGAGCCGCTGGGTCAGCAAGGGCATCCTCAAGGCCTCGCAGATGGGCCGCGCGATGGCCGGACTGGCCGTGAACGCAACGGAGCTTGCCGAGCCGCTGGACGACACGCAGGCGCCGGTGGCCTGCCTCTTCCGCCATGTGCCGATTCCATACTACACCCGGGACGAGCAGATGCGCGCGGAGGTCGAGGAAATGCGCGCGATGGATGAGCCCCCCGGGCGCTGGGAGTACATCATCGAGCGCTTCGATGAGTGGGAGTATGACGGCGAGGTCGCGAAGGTCCCCATCCAGGTGATGCGGGTCGGCGACGTGATGATCGTCGGCATCCCCAGCGAGGTCTTCGTCGAGTGGGGGCTGGAGATCAAGCACTGGTCGCCGGCGGAGTGGACGTTCGTGGCCGAGCTTGCGAACGACTGGTTCGGCTACATCCCGACCACCGATCAGGCTCACCGCGGGGCCTACGGCGCCAAGCCGATCCTCTCGCGGCGGCTGGAGGCCGATGGCGGCAGGAAGATGGCCGACGCGGTCCAGGTCGCGATGTGGGAGCTTTGGGAAGGCAGCGGCGGATAGCGGTCGGGAGGTCCAGCGATGCGCCCATCACGAGAGCGGGGCGGCACAGCGGGAATCATGCGCAGGTGCCGCCCTCACGCCTTTACCCGCCCTCGGGGCATCAGTACAATGACGGTATGCTCATAAGCGACCGCATCGATGTCGAGATGGAGCAGACCGAACTGTCCATGAACGTGCCCGCGGCCTTCGTATGGGATGGCACGCGGTACGAGATCGTGCGGGTCCTGGACTTCCACTTCGACACAGGCTTCGGCGCGCAAAAGCGCGGCCGGGCATGGTATACGCGCCGCCACCGGAACTGCTACCGCGTGGAGGCATCGGACGGGCACATCTACGACATCTACCTCGACCGCGCCGGCCATAAGCGCCAGTGGGTGCTGTATCAGCGGGTGGAGGACGAATGAGAGTGGAGAAAGTGGCCGGATTGGGATATAATGCCGGTGGAGGTGAATACCGTGGCTGACATCAACCTGGACTTCCTGCCACCGGAACAACGCGAGTTCCTGCGCCGCCGGGCCGAGGAGCGTGGCTCTACGGTGGAGGAGGAATTGGAGCGAGCGCTTGATGAGGTGATGGAGGGAGCCGTCACCGAATCTGATCCGTTGCAGGAGGAGGTCCGCAAAGAAATTGATGGATCGCCGCCTGAAGACCTTGCCGGGATAGTCGGCGTTCTGAAGGGACCGGATCCTGTGACAAGTGAGAACTTCCACGATTACCTCTATGGCGAACGGGAAGAAGACTGATGCGCCGGGCATTCGTCGATACGAGCTTTTTCTACGCTCTTACCATGGAGCAGGATCCGAACCATGAGAAGGCAGCAGAAGCTCACGACGAGTTCAGCGGGGTGACCGTTACGAGTGTCTTCGTGCTGTCCGAAACGATGAGTCTCGTAACCAAGCGACGTGGCAAGCGGTCGGCAGTGACCATCGGGCGCGACCTGATAGCCTCGCAGCGTACCCGAATACTCTATCCGGACGGCAACGTCCTCCGGCGCGCATGGCGGGAGTTCGCCCAGTATCCCGATTGGGATTTCGACCTCGTGGACGCCATCAGCTTCGCGCTGATGAAGCGCGAGGAGATCGATTCAGCGCTCACATTCGACCACCATTTCGCGCAGATGGGCTTCGAGGCGCTGCCGGGCTGAGTGATCGATGCGCAACCCCCAATTTGCCGCATCCCCGCCGTTTCGTGTATAATCGCCCCGCTGTGGCGGTTCCCCCGAGTGACCCACTGATACCGAGGTGACGCGATGACTATTACTGAGAAGCTGCTGGCACGTGCGGCCGGACGCGATGAGGTCAAGCCCGGCGAGTTCGTGACATGCGATCTCGACCTGGTGCTCGCCAATGACATCACCGCACCGATCGCCATCGACGAATTCCGCAATATGGGCGCGACTGAGGTCTTCGATCCAAAAAAGATCGCGCTCGTGTGCGATCACTCAACTCCCAACCGCAACATCGACGCCGCGACGCAGACGAAGTACGTCCGCGATTTCGCGCGGGAGATGGGCGTGAGCAACTACTGGGAGGCCGACGAGGGCGGGATCGAGCACATCATCCTCCCCGACAAGGGTCTCGTGATCCCCGGCGACGTCGTCATCGGTGCAGACTCGCATACATGCACCTACGGCGCGCTGGGCGCGTTCTCCACGGGTGTCGGCTCCACCGACGCCGCCGCGGGGATGGCGCTGGGTGAGTGCTGGTTCCGCGTTCCCGAAAGCATCGAGGTCATCTACTCCGGCGAGCTTCAGCCGTGGGTGTCCGGCAAGGACCTGATCCTCAAGCTCATCGGCGAAATCGGCGTGGCAGGCGCCCGCTACCGCTCGCTGGAGTTCAAGGGCGAGGTCATCGACAATCTGCAGATGGCCGGGCGCTTCACCATCTGTAACATGGCCATCGAGGCCGGCGCGAAGAACGGAATCATCGCTCCGGACCAGATCACGATGGACTGGGTCGAAGGACGCTCGGACCGCGAACCGGTCGCGCTGGAAAGCGACGATGACGCGGAGTACGTCCAGAGCGTCGAGATCGACTGCAGCGACCTGGAGCCGCAGGTGGCATTCCCCCACCTCCCCGAGAACACGAAGGGCATCTCGGAGGTCGAGGACATCACCATCGACCAGTCCGTCATCGGCGCCTGCACCAACGGTCGACTCGAGGACCTGCGCGAGGCCGCGAAGGTCCTCGAGGGCAAGCACGTGGCCGACGGGGTCCGCTGCATCATCATCCCGGGCAGCCACGCGATCCACCTGCAGGCGACGCGCGAGGGGCTCGTGGAGCTTTTCCTGGAGGCGGGATGCCTCGTGAGCACACCGACCTGCGGGCCGTGCCTCGGGATGCACACGGGCGTGCTGGCCGAGGGCGAGCGCGCGATCGCGACCACGAACCGTAACTTCGTCGGCCGCATGGGCCACCCGCGCAGCGAGGTGTACCTCGCGAGTCCGGCAGTGGCCGCGGCCAGCGCGATTGCCGGGAAGATCGCAGGGCCGGAGGACGGATAGCGACGAGCGACGGGCTGCGAGCGACGAGCAAAGGCAAAAGGCTAACGGCGGACGGCAACGACTGTGCACGAGGTGCAGATATGAAAGCAACCGGAACGGTTCATACATACGGCGATCACGTGGACACTGACGCGATCATCGCCGCGCGGTATCTCTCGACGACCGACCCCGACGAACTTGCGGCGCACTGCATGCAGGACATCGACGAAGATTTCGTCGAGCGCATCGAGGACGGCGACATCATGGTCGCGGGCGAGAACTTCGGCTGCGGAAGCTCCCGCGAGCACGCGCCGATCGCGATCAAGGCCGCCGGCATCAGCGCAGTCATCGCCGAGAACTTCGCGCGTATCTTCTACCGCAACGCGCTCAACATCGGCCTGCCGATCATCGAGTGCCCCGAGGCCGCCGAGGCCATCAACGCGGGGGACGAGGTGACGGTGGACACCGATGAGGGCACGATCGTCGATCACACCACCGGCGAAGAGTTCAGCTTCCAGCCGCTGACGGACGTCGCGGCGGACCTTGTCGAGGCAGGCGGCCTCGTGCCGATGGTGAAGGAGAAATTGGCGGCGGGATGACGTAGCGGTCGCCTTCCGTGGCACGGACGACAATGGAACGCAGCGTGGAGTTCGCGAAGCGACACTCCAGGACCTGCGAGCGGAGCGAGCACGGTCAATGCCCACACCAATCATCGCCATAGTCGGTCGCACGAACGTAGGGAAGTCGACGCTGTTTAACCGGCTCGTCGGCCACCAGCTTGCGGTGGTCGATGACCAGCCGGGCGTCACGCGCGATCGCCTGTACGCGGAGGTCGGGATCGGCGGGCGCATCGCCATCCTCGTGGACACGGGCGGGCTGGTCGGCGCCGAGAGCGATGAGCTTATCACGGATGTCACCGAGCAGGCCTCCGCGGCGCTGCAGGAGGCCGATCTGCTGATCATGATGGTGGACGGCCTCGAGGGCGTCAATCCTGCGGATCACCAGGTCGCGGATGTCGTGCGCTCCACCGGCAAGCCGTCGATCCTCGTGGTCAACAAGATGGAGAATACCTCCGAGGGGCTGTACGATTTCTGGGAGTTGGGCGTGGGTGAGCCCCACCGCATCTCCGCGAGGACCAGTTACGGGTTGCAGAGCGTCACCGCGGAGATCGCCGAGAAGCTGCCCGACACCGGCCCGGCCGAGCGCGAAACCGAGGAGACCGCCGTCGCGCTGGTCGGGCGACCGAATGTCGGGAAATCCGCGATTATCAACTCGATGCTCGGCGAGGACCGCGTGATCGTCAGCGAAGTGCCGGGCACGACCCGCGACGCCGTGGATGTCGCAGTGGACTACGAGGGCGAGCCCTTCCGGCTGATCGACACCGCGGGGCTGCGCAAGAGCGCGAAGAGCGCCGACGGTACTGAGTATTACTCCTCGCTGCGCACGATCCGGGCCCTGCAGCGCGCGGATGTGGGCGTGCTGGTGCTGGACACGTCCGAGGGCGTGACCAACCAGGACGAGCGCATCGCCGGAGAGATCGAGAAGGCCGGGCGCGGGATCGTCATCGCCGCCAACAAGTGGGATATCATCCAGAACGTGATGGCCCCGCCCGAGGATGCGAGCGATGGCGATAAGCGCCGCGCGGAGAAGACGCATCGCGGGGACTTCGAGCGAATACTGCGCTATCACATGCCGTTTCTTGACTACGCGCCGCTGGTGTTTACCTCCGCCTGGACAGGCGAAGGACTGCGAGAGCTGCTCGACACCGCCGCGGATGTGGCCGACCAGTTCTCGCGCCGCATCGACACATCGGAAGTGAACCGCGTTATCCAGCGGGGGATGCGCCAGCACACCCCGCCGGTTCGCGGAGACCGCGCATTTAAGATATACTACGCAACACAGGTTGATACCCGCCCACCAACCTTCCTGCTCAAGTGCAATGACCCGGAGCTGTGCCACTTCTCCTACGAGCGCTACCTGCGAAACAAGCTGCGTCAGGAGTTCGGCCTCAGCGGCGTTCCCATCCGGATGAAGCTCGAGCGGCGCTGAAAGGCGCGGCCGGGATGCGCGCAGCTAACTTGAGCGGCGGTACACTGAGGTGACTGTCGTGACCGGACTGCAGGGTCTGGGCCTCCTGTTGGCCTACCTCATCGGAGCAATCCCCGTCGGACTGTCCGTGAGTCTGTTGCTGGGCACTGACGTGCGCGAGATCGGCAGCGGCAATATCGGCGCTACAAACGTGCTCCGCGCACTCGGGCCGAAGGTGGGCCTTTCAGTGTTCGTGGCAGACGTCCTCAAGGGCGTGGCCGCGGTCGCAGTCTGCGGGGCGTTTGGCATGCAGTCATGGCTGCTGTCGATGGGCGCGCTCTTTGCGGTCCTGGGCCACTGCTTTTCCGTCTTCATCGCATTCGACGGCGGTAAAGGTGTCGCGACCAGCCTGGGCACGGTGCTGATGCTCTCCCCTGCGGCCGCCGGGATTGCGTTCGCAGTCTGGCTGATCGTGGTGCTGCCGACTCGAATGGTCTCAGCAGCGTCCCTCGCCGGCGCGGTCACGCTGCCGATCGCGTTCTATGCGCTCAATACCGGCGTGCCGGAGGCGGTCGTGCCGCTCGCGGCGCTGGTGCTCGTGGTGATTGGACGCCACCACGAGAACATCGGGCGGCTGCTCCGCGGCGAGGAAAACAGGTTTGGCAGCAGTGAATCCGACGACAGCAATGACGAGTCACCATCCGATACGGAAGAGGCGCAGAGGAATGAGTGAGTGGACAGATCCGGTAGCCGTCATCGGCGCAGGCGCATGGGGAACGACGCTCGCGAGAATGCTCGGACAGCGCGGCATCGACGTGCGATTGTGGGCCGTGAGCGACGAACTCGCCGACGAGATCAACGAGAACCGCGAGAACATATCCTATCTGCCGGATTTCAAGCTCCCTGACACCATCACTGCGTCATCCGACGGCGCGGAGGTGCTCGACGGGGTCGGCGCAGTCCTCTGGGTCGTACCCTCGCAGTGGCTGCGGGAGACTGCCGTCAAAGTCGCGGACTATGTGGACAACTCGGTGCTGCAGATCGTCGCCACCAAGGGCATTGAGCACGAGACCGGTCTGCGGATGAGCGAACTGCTCTGCGAGGAGCTTTCGGACGAGCCGGATGAGTTGCACAAGCGTTTCGTTGCGCTGTCCGGCCCGAATCTCTCGCGCGAGATCTGCCAGGGGTATCCGGCGCTGAGTGTGGCCGCATCCAGCGACGAGGATCGGGCCGCTGAAGCGCAGCGCCTGCTGTCATCGGAGAAGTTTCGGGTCTATCGCAATCCCGACATCATCGGGGTCGAACTGTGCGGAGCGCTGAAAAACCCCATCGCGATCGGCTCGGGGATGAGCGATGGTCTCGGATACGGCTCGAACGCCCGGGCGGCGCTGATCACACGCGGCCTGGCGGAGATGCGGCGCCTCGGCGTGGAACTGGGGGCACATCCGAGGACATTCGCCGGGATCGCCGGCATGGGCGATCTCGTGACCACCTGTACCAGCACGCTCAGCCGCAATTACTCCACGGGTCTGAGACTGGCCCAGGGCGAGACGTGGGAGGAGATCGAGGCCTCCATGCGCGCGGTGGCCGAGGGAGTATTCACGGTGCGTGCCGAGGTGAAGCTGGCGGCCGAAGTGGGCATAGAGGTCCCCGTGGCCGAGGCTGTGCACGCGGTACTCGCCGGAGAGCTTGCCGCCTCCGATGCGGCCGAGATGCTCATGACACGGGGCCTGCGGGCCGAATTCTGAGCCGCCACTTGCGGAATTGCACGCAGCAGGAAGGTGCTGCGTCTACAAGTCGCGAATACCTGCCGACGTTGACGGGAGGCAGCGCGAATCTGGGGAGGTTCAATCCATGGCCGATCTGACCAAGACCGATATGGTGGAGGCAATCGCGGAGGAGGCGGACCTCAAGAAGGCCGAAGCGGACCGGGCGCTGAACGCGATACTCGACACGATCTCTACCGCGCTCAGCCGGGGGCAGAGCGTGCAGCTCACGGGCTTCGGGACGTTTGAGGTCCGCGATCGGGCAGCCCGCAAGGCCCGCAATCCTCAGACCGGCGAGGAGATAGATGTGCCGGCTACGACGGTTCCAGCATTTCGGGCTGGTAAAACTCTGAAAGATGTGGTAAAGTAATACGTGCGTGACCGGCGGCCGGTCGAAATGATCGTGACCGTCGAGTGCGAGAATGGGTCGGGGCGTGGCGCAGCTTGGTAGCGCGTTTGTCTGGGGGACAAAAGGTCGCCGGTTCAAATCCGGCCGCCCCGACCAACTTCCTCATCCGGCGTCGAAAAGTCTCCGGAGCACAATAATATGGCGCCGCAGCTTTCAAGGTGTCTTCTTGCGTGCCGCTCTCTCGCCTCCCGAGACTGAGCGGCCATTTTCGTATCTGGGCGGGTGCGCACAGTGACTGCCGCGAACACAGGCGGTGACCTCGCAGAGACGACCTTCAAGCGCTACGAAAACCACGTCAATCCCGGAATGGCGCAGCTCGTCAAGTTCATGGGGTTCGAAAGCGTCGAGACACGCTCGCAGGGCTGCTACGTTGAGACCTCGGACGGAACGCGCTACCTCGACTGCTACGGCGGCCCGGGCGTCTTCAACTTCGGCCACAGCCCCGAGCGGATCGTCGCCCGGGTTCGTGAGCAGCTCGAGACCATGCCGCTGTCAAGCCACATTCTGCTCAACCCCATCGCGGGCGAGCTTGCGGAGCGCATTGCTGAGCTGACCCCCGGTGACCTGCAGTACACATTTTTCTGCAACTCCGGCGCCGAAGCCGTTGAGGGTGCACTGAAGGCCGCGCGCGCCTCCACCGGCCGCGACGGCTTCATCTCAACCATCGGCGGCTTCCACGGGAAGACCCTGGGCGCTCTCTCCGCCTCGGGCCGCGAGGTCTATCGCGAACCTTTCAAGCCGCTGGTGCCCGGTTTCGAACACATCCCATTCGGCGACACCGACGCTCTCGCGAACGCGGTCGGCGAGGACACCGCGGCGGTCATCCTCGAGCCGATCCAGGGCGAGGCGGGGATCATCATCCCCGACAGGGGCTACCTCACAGACGCGCGCGCGCTCTGCGACGAGGCCGGAGCGCTGCTCATCCTCGACGAGATCCAGACCGGCATGGGCCGCACCGGCCAGACGTGGGCCTGTCAGCGCGAGGACGTGGTGCCTGATATCATGACGATGGGCAAGGCCCTCGGCGGCGGCGTGATGCCGCTGGGCGCCTTCATCGCCCGCCCGCGGGTGTGGGAGATCTTCGACGAGAACCCCTACATCCACACGTCCACCTTCGGCGGTAATCCGCTGGCCTGCGCGGCCGGACTTGGAGCACTGGAGCTGCTGGAAGAGCGCGACCTCCGCTCTGCGGCCGTCGAACGCGGCGCGCAGATGCTGGAGGGCTTCCAGCAGGTCGCGGCCGACCATGACGCGATGGTCGAGGAAGTCCGAGGCGTGGGCCTGCTGATCGGCATTCAGTTCAGCCATGAGGACATCGCGGGGCTCTTGATCGCTGCACTGGCCGGACGGAACATTCTGGCCGCCTACGGACTCAATAATCCCGAGACTATCCGCTTCGAGCCTCCGCTGATCATCTCCAGCGAACAGGTGGAGGAGGTCATAGACGGTTTCGCCGAGGCGTTGTCCAACACTGCAGCAATGCTTGAACTGTGAATCACTGCACGCGGGGACTGGAGGCAGGGACGATGCAGCAACTGACGAGACGCGCCCTGTACGTGATGATCGCGGTCGGACTGCTCGTCGGCTTCACCGGCTGTGGAGACGAGCCCGCTCCGCAGAGCGCCGAGCAGGCCGTCGAGCCGGTGGTTGAAGAGCCCGCTGGTCCCACGACGGACCGGAAGATCGTCACCCTGTGCTATCACTCCGTCGCCGACGAGAGCGGCTCGTTGTATGAGCTGGCGATCTCGGATTTCGAGGAGCAACTCCAGGTCCTCGCCGACGAGGGCTACGAGAGTGTCCTGCCCTCCCGGATCGCCGACTACCTCGAAGGCAATGGGGATCTGCCCGAGAAGTCGGTGTGCATAACCTTCGACGATGGGCCGGAGAGCATCCTGACCGTCAGCAAGCCCGCGATGGACGAACACGGCTTCGTGGGCACCGCCTTCCTCATTGCCGATTCGGTCGGGGCCGGCGGGAACCTCGACTGGGATCAGGTCCGCGAGCTTGAATCCGCGGGCTGGGAGATCGGCTCACACACATCCTGTCACGAAAAGCCCACCAAGCTCAGCGACGAGACGTGTCGGTCGGAGCTTGAGGGCTCGCGCGCGGCAATCCGCGAAAAGATCGACGGCGATTGCACCGCGCTGGCCTATCCATTTGGCCTCTACGATGAGACCGTGATCGAGCATGCCCGTGATGCCGGCTACCGCATCGCATTCACAATCGACCGCGGCCCGGCGGACCAGACCACCGACCAGATGCTCGTCCCGCGCCAGATGCTCGTGAATGGCAATTCGATCAGCACCTTCCGTAACTGGCTGACGCAGGGGAAGCTGCACCTCGAGGAGATCGATCCGCCGATCGGGGAACGCGTCAGTACCGACGCGACGATTACTGCGCGGCTGGCCGACGAGGACGTTCCCGCCGGCGGACTGGAGATCTCGCGCAACGGCAATCCAGTCAGCTATGAGAGCGATTCGGAGACCGGGGAACTGACAATCGACCCCGAACTGGCCGAGGGCGCGAATAACCTCCGCATGACCTATTACGGCACGCCGCGGCGCGAGGTGTCCTGGGTGGTCGTGGCGGAGTAACCGCCGATCGTGGCGGAGTAACCGCCGCCGCGCACGACACGGCAGCAATGAGCCGGAAACGACAGCAGAAGATCCTACGGCGACGGCCAATTGTGGCGACCAGAGGACTGAAGCAATGCGATCGAAGCGCGACCTGCCGCCGAGCATGAGGCAGGATCAGAAAATCCGGGTCAGCAGCCAATCTCCGGCGGGCAAGCGCAGACGGCAGCAGGCCCGGCGCCGTTCCCTGTGCTGTTGCTCGATGATGCTGATTGTTTCTCTGATCATCGCCATCTTCGGCTTCCGCGGCCTGATCGGAAGCATGATAGCCGAGGAGCCCGAGGAGCCGGAGGTCAGGGCTGCCTTTCCCCTGAAGCTGCAGACCTCGCAGTCAGAGTACATGCGTTACGATTTGATTCCCGTGACGGCCAGACTCGTTGACGCGCAGGGAAATCCTCAGTCCGACCAGCCGCCGAATGTGGTCGTCACTCGCGACGGCGAGGTAGTCGAAACAATCGGCCACTTCCCCGAGCAGGTCAAGCTGCGCTGGAGCGATGCGCGCGAAGCCTGGGTCGGCCGCTGGCCCCCCGGGTGGGACCCGGAACCGGGCGTGTACCAGGTTGAGGCGAAGATGAAGCTCGACCCGACCGAGTGGTCGTGGGAGGGAGCGTATCTCGAGGACGAAGAGCCGAGCGAGAATCCCGAAGGGGAAGCCTGGGCGGTCTCCCGCGCCCCGTTTGAACTGAAGGCGCGCGCGCAACCACAGATGGAGCCGGGCCTGTGTGTGGCGACCTGGGAGTTCGATTTCCGGAGCACATTCAAGGGCCCCAACGGCGAGGCCGGTGACTGGCGCAAGCTCTTCGACTGGGTAGAGTACGTCGGAGCCGACGCTCTGTGGTTCCGCGGTGCGGTGACGGAGGCCGCCGATCAGGCGCTGACGCTCGAGCAGCCATTCAAGCCCGTCAATCTCAACGCCATCCCGAAACTCGGCGCCGAAGCGCACCGCCGCGGGCTGAAGTTCGGGACGTGGGCGGTCGCGTACTCGACCTACCCGAAGAAGAATACCGAAAAGAAGCCGGACTACGATTTCGCCATCGACATCTCGCGCTCGACCGGCCAGACCAGTGAACACAACTTCATCTCGCTGCTGGATGATCGACGGGTCGAGCACGTGGCCGACTTCTTCAAGAAGATGCAGGCCTCCGAGCACGTGGACCACGTCGGCCTCGACTACA
>CAZAHB010000027.1:13439-35605 GCA_964484945.1 uncultured Armatimonadia bacterium
ACCGTGGCGGCTACGAGATGACCGATCGCTTTACCTCCGAGATGCCGGTCGAACTGCCCGACAACTGGTCGGACTGGAGCGAAAACCGGCGGATGCGGTGGATGGCGGTTAAGATCGAGGAGCAGTGGCGCAACGTCCCGGGCAACGATCCTGACTTCTACGAGGCGTGGAACTGGTGGCGCGCGCATATCGGCGCTAACATCGTCCGGCGCATCATCCACAAGAGCGGTGTTGACAAGCCCACCTGGATCTTCGTGCTCTCGTGGCTGCACGGCATGCAGCACGGGCAGGACCCGCTGATGTTCACCGACGCGGGCATCACGATGCTCGCGCCGATGCTCTACCAGGTGCCCGATCGCGGACACTTCGACGTGCTGACGAAAAACTGGCAAAACTACATCGATGAGGACCAGATCAACCTCGTTCCGGGCGACCAGGTGGATTTCTACTGGCATCAGAGCATGAAAGATCCGCCCGCGCCGGCAGAGATGTACGACCGCATGCTCACCGCGCACAGGAAGTTCGTCGAGGGCGGCCACACTCAGGGCGCGTTCTGGCACGACATCAACCGCGCCGCGAACCCCTCGAATCTCGGGCCCTACAACGGCCGCGAGTGGGCGCTGGCCGGCGCAGCGGCGTTCAGCACCATCCGCGACACGTGGGGCGTCTACCCCCTGCGGGCGGAGCTGGTTGCGCCGGATCGTGCGGGCATCGCCTCGCAGTTCCCGGTGAAGGTGAAGCTGACCAACCTCACGAATCAACCGGTGACCGGCGTGCGCGTCTCGCTGTGCGATACGCCGCACATGGTCGATGTCGGGCTCGATGAGCCGCCCGAGGGCGAGCTTTTCGGCGAGCCATACACCAGCGTGGGGACTGTCCCGGCGGGCAAGAGCGTGGAAGTGCCGGTCACGGTGCGGATCACCACTGCCGATGCCGCGCGTCTGAACGAGACGATGCTGGCGCTGCGCGTGACGTGGGCAGAGGGCGACTTCGAAGAGCCTGTCCGCAACGAGTTGCCGCGCACGATCGTCGTGATGAAATACATAGAGGGGCGGTAGGGCGTCAACCCCATCGGATCAGTGCGGCCCCGATCCGAACTCACTCTTGAGGGCGCCCACACTGCTTATTCCCATGGACCTGTCGCCCCGGCAACAGCAAAGGATGACCACAATGCGCGTGTCCATCATCTCCGACGAGATCTCACGAGACCCCATGACGGCGGCGGAGATCGCCTCGGACTGGGGTATCCCCCACCTTGAGCTTCGCATGTTCTACGGCACCCGCGCGCCGCGCGGTATGACCGCCGGAGACATCGAGCATGTCGCGAACGCGGCGCAGACATTCGGACTCACTGTACCATCCGTCTCCCCCGGACTGTTCAAGATCCGCCCCGATGACGAGGGCCTCGAGGACCATCGCGGTGAGCTTCGCGTCCAGTGCCTCGACATGGCCGAGATGCTTGGCGCGTCCACGATGGTCATCTTCCCGTACATCCGGCCGGAGCGCGATGACCCCGAAGACGATTGGCCCGACGAGATGGTCGAGGACTTCCAGGAGACCGCCGACCTGGCCGCGGAGCGCGACATCACGATCGCAGTCGAGAACGAACCGATCTGCTATGCGGCGACCGGCCACTCCCTCGCGCGACTGCTCGATGAGATCGATCGACCCAACTGTGGCGGTAACTGGGACGCGGCAAATCACCTTACCTACCGGCGCGAGGATTTCCGAGGCGGCTACGAGGCGCTCGGCGATCGGATCGTGCACGTGCATGTGAAGGACCGCGCGTTTGAGGACGAGGACACCCGCCGGACGTGTCCGCCCGGCGAGGGCGAGGTCGGCTGGGAGGACCAGGTGCAGGCGCTCATCGACGACGGCTTCGACGGACTGATGGTCATCGAGACCCACTTCACCCCCAAAGTCGCCGCCAGCCGCGCCTGCACCAAGGCGCTGCTGGGTATACTGGATCATGCTGGTGAGGCTATCGAATGAACCTGCGCAGACTGCTCGGCCTCAGTCCAAAGAGCGAGGCTATCGAGGAGGAGCCGACGTCGGTCGGCGACGATGCTTTCTCCGACGTGGCACCCTACTACGATGAACTGATGGCTGCGGTGCCCTACAAAAGCTGGGTCGATTACGTCGAATCGATCCTGCGTCGGCTCGAATACGAGCCACGTGAGGTGCTGGACCTGTGCTGTGGCACCGGGCAGGTCGGGGCCGAAATGATCCGGCGCGGCTATGACGTGCTCGGTGTCGATGTCGCCGAGCGGATGGTGCGCAGGTGCTACAAGCGCGAGCCGTATCTGCCCGCGGCCGTCATGGACGCCACGCGCCTGGGGCTGCGGCGCGAGAGCCTCGATCTGGTCGTCGCCCTGTACGACAGCCTCAACTACATCGTGGACCCGGAGGGCCTTCAGCGCTGCTTCGAGGGCGTTTCGCGGGCATTGCGGCCAAATGCGCTGATGATCTTCGATCTGAACACCGCCCGCGCGCTGCGGATCGGATTGTTCACCCAGGATAACGTGAACTCCACAGAGCCGCTGGAGTACCGCTGGAAGTCCGACTGGGACGAGGAGCGCAAGCTCTGCCGGGTGCAGATGAACTTCCGCTGGCGCGGGCCGGGCGAGAAGGTGGAGTTCGAGGAAACGCATTACGAGCGCGCCTACGAGGAAGACGAGGTGCGGGAGATGCTGGCGGCAGCGGGGATGGAGACGCTCCGCATCTTCGACGCGTATACGTTCAACGAGCCGGGCGCATTCAGCAACCGCGTCTACTACGTCGCGCGCGCACTGAAGGTGGAGTGAGAGATGATACGGACAGCCATGATCCTCCTGATGACCGTCGCGTCTACTGTTTTGGTGGGCTGCGGTGGCGAGGCCACTATCGCCGGTGATACCCCCGAAGCGACCGCGAATGCGTTCGTCGAAGCCATGAAGGCCAAAGAGTACGATAAGGTGGCCGCCGGTTTCGATTACGAGACCTACGCCCGGCAACAGAACCCTGACTGGGACACATTCGGCGAGAGCCAGCGCAACCTGATCGTCGATAAGCTGCAGGAGGACAAAGCGGAGGAGATCGAGGCGCTGGCGGGGATGTTCGCGGGCGGTGAGGCCACGATTAGTAACGTCAAGCAGAAAGATGACGAGGCCGGTGCCACGATCAACGCCGGCGCGAACAAGCTGGTTCTGCACCTGATCCACACGGACGGCAAATGGCTGATATTGAAGGTTTACGAGGGTACGCAGGGCTGACAGAGACGCTCAACCGCACCAGGCAATTCATGTCGGGAGGGCCATCATATGTCTATCGACGGTCTGCGCCGAGAGTTCGCTAACCCCGGGTGCGAGTTCCGCTTCGCGCCTTTCTGGTTCATCAACCACGAACTCACCGAGGAGGAGACGCGCTGGCAGGTGCGCGAGATGTACTCCCAGGGCGTCGGCGGCTTCATCTACCACCCCCGCCACGGCCTGCTCACCGAGTACCTCTCCGACGAGTACATGTCCAACTGCGCCGCCGCCATCGATGAGGCGAAGAAGCTGGGGATGAAGGCCTACCTCTACGATGAGAACAACTGGCCCTCCGGCCCCGCGGACGCGATGGTCTTCGACGGTCACCCTGAATTCCGCATGTCAGGCGCGCGCGTAACCGACCGCTTCGACCTCACGCCAAAGTCCGACCCCGGCCGGGAGATCGATCCCGGCGAAGAGTTGATCGCGGTCATCGCTGTGCCGCTGGAGGGCGATGAGCCCGCGGGCTTCCCCGAGAGTGCCGTCAACCTCGCCGAGACCGTCGAGCACGGCCCGCGCGGCAGCGCCCTGCAATGGATCCCCTCGCGCGAGGAGGGCGACTGGCGCGTGTGGGTCATCGGTCGGCGCTACACCAACAATACGTTCTTCGGCCCCTACCTCGACACGCTGAACCCCGACGCGGTCAGGCGCTTCATGGACCTGACCCACGAGAAATACGCCGAGTGGTTCGCGGACGAGTTCGGCGCCACGGTGGACGGGATCTTCACCGACGAGCCGAACATGAACTTCAACCCCGGGGACTGCATCCCGTGGACCGACACGCTTCCCGGCGAGTTCGAGTGGCGGAAGAACTACCCGCTGCTGACCGCACTGCCGGCGCTCTTCGACGACATGGGCGACGAGACCGCGCGCGTCCGCTGCGACTTCTGGGACACCGCCACCGACTGCTACGTGGACGCGTTCTTCAAACAGATCTACGAGTGGTGCGATGAGCGGCGCCTGAACCTGATCGGCCACGTGAACCGCGAGGGGGAGCTTGTCGGCAACTGCCGCCAGCAGGGCGACTTCTTCCGCGGCGCGCAGTACATGCACTGGGGCGGCTGCGATTATCTGCGCGAGAATACCTGGCCGCTCGGGAATATCGACTACAATGTGCTCGCCGCGGGCAAGTTCGCGTCCTCGGCCGGGCACCTGCTGGGCAAGCGCATCGTCGGCTCCGAGTGCTTCGGCCTCGCCAGCCAGTGGGCGATCGACCTGCGCAACCTCAAGTGGATGAGCGATTTCCAGTTCTGCCTCGGCATCAACCAGCTCGAGCCCCACGCGTTCTACTACTCCATCCAGGGCTTCCGCAAGTGGGAGTGCCCGCCCGGCGAGTTCTACCAGTCCCCCTTCTGGCCATGGTACTCGGCGCTGGCGGACTACACGGGCCGTCTCTCCGCGGTCCTGCGCGATGGAGCGCACATCGCCGATGCCGCGCACTTCTACCCCAACCGCTCCATGTGGGCGGAGATGGACCCATCGGACAATGACAGGGCCGAAGAGCTTCGCCGCAGCTTCACACGGTGCGGCAGGCTGCTGATGAAGATCAATGCCGACTTCGACTATGTGGGCGAGGAGATGCTGCAGGGCGCGGACCTCTCTGATGGCGAGATCGCCGTGAAAGGCCCCGACGGAGAGGTCATGGAGCGCTTCAGGGTGCTGGTCATGCCCGCCTGCACCACCATCCACCGCGCCACGGCCGATGCGCTGCGCGAGTTCGTGGACACGGGTGGGCGAATCATCGCTCTGGGTGAGCTTCCGAGCAAGTCCCCCGAGCGCGGCGCAGATCAGTACATCGCGGATGCCATGGAGGCGATCTTCGGCGCGGAGTACGACCGCTCGTTCGAGGTCGCTGAGGCCGACGCGCCGGTTGTCGGCGGCGAACTCGCGCCCGGATGGCGCGGCGGCGCCCTGGTCGGATATCCCTTCGAGGGTGAGGACGAGGAGATCATCGAGGATTTCGCCCAGGCCTTCCACTCGGCCGTTGAGCCGGATGTGCGCCTGTATGACGAAGACGGGCGCTTTGTCGAGGAGGTCGTCCATTACCATTACGAGCGCGAGGGGCGCCACTTCCTCTTCCTGCAGAACACCTCGCGCGAAATCGATCACAGCTTCCATGCGGTGGTGTCGGTGACCGGCGAGGTGGAGGTCTGGGACCCCGAGGACGGCTCCGTCGAGCCGGCAACGGTCGTCCGGGGCGAGGCCGGCCATCTGCATATCCCCGTCAGCCTCGCGCCCACCCAGGCCACGTTGCTGTGCATCGATCCATCCGCACAGTGCCCATCCACGCCCGTGACAGGGGCGGAGGTGCCGATCGATCTCGTCGCGGACGATCACGTGGTCGGCCTCGCGGCTGAGACGGGCCGGCACTCGATCACCATCGGCTCCCACGAGGGGGAGCCGCGGGTCGTCGAGGCATCCGTGCGGGGCATGCCCGATGTCATCGAGCTTGAAGACGCGTGGGAGTTCGAGACGGTGGCGCCCAACGCTCTGCCGCTGACGCGGTGGGAGTACGAGATGAACTACCGCGTCGTGGACACCGATCGCACCACCGACGAGCACGTCTATCGCTCGCGCTTCCACGCGGATATCGTCCCCGCGGACGCGCGGCTGCTGCTGGATGGCCTGGCCGTGGAGAAGGAGTGGAAGGACAGCACGGTCGTCAACTTCGAGGTCTCCGTGAACGGCGAGGCCGTCGGGCGCTCCACCGGTGCCCGCGGCCGTGCCCGGATCGAGGGAATGGAACCGGGCGATTACCTCGACCACTACATCTACGAAAGCCCGCTGGAGGGCGTGCTGATCGCCGGGCCGAACGTGGTGGAGGTGCGCACACACGGGCAGCTTTATGAGACTCCGAACCTCGGTCACCCGGTTGTCATCGTGGGACGGTTCGCCAACGGCGAGCGCGATGGCGAGCCGGTGCTGATGCCCGAACCGAACGTGCTTGACGGCTGCGGCTGGGAGCAGCAGGGCTACCGCTACTTCTCGGGCGTGGGCGTCTATCGCCAGAAGGTGAAGCTCACCGAGGCCCAGCGCAACTGCCGACTCTTCCTGGAGATGGACCAGCCCGGCGACCTGATCGACGTGCGCGTGAACGGTCGCCCCTGCGGCGTGCGAGCGTGGGAGCCGTGGCGGGTGGAGATCACAAACGCGATCAGTGGCCCCACCAACGAGATCGAGATCCAGGTCGCCAACTCGCTCCAGAACCTGCTGGTGCAGGAGCCGAAACCGTCCGGGATCCTCGGCCGCGTGCGTATCGTCCCGCGCAAGGAGATACGGTTCACGATCTGACGCTGTCTTCATCGAACGACTTCGGAGGGTCGCGACGCTGCGCGGCCCTCCGCTCCGGTACCACCGCCGGCCACCTCTGCATCTCCCGCAAGGAGCCTCAGTGGCCGGCTTTGACCTCGCTCCTGTCATACAATTCCGCTGCATGGTTGGCAGCGGAAGCCACGTTGCATGTCCAGCGCCTCACGGTCGGTCTCTTCGTCAGTTCCTTCGACGCGCCTGACCAGTGTTTTTCCCGAAAAGGATATTGAAACACGGGCTATGTGGTATACTATCTTAAAGAGTGCCTGATTAATCAATCTTTCTAAGAGGTGATTACGGTGCGCAGAGGATTCACCCTGATTGAACTGTTGGTCGTGATCGCGATCATCGCCATCCTGGCGGCGATCCTCTTTCCAGTCTTCGCTCGGGCGCGCGAGAAGGCTCGGCAGACAAGCTGTCTCAACAACATGAAGCAACTTGGCCTGGGGATGCTGATGTACGTTCAGGACTACGACGAGATGTTCCCCGGTATGAACAACGGGATCAAACCGGATGTGCCAGTTATTCCAGGAAGTGACTTCTGCTACAATTCCGGCAACGGGAACTACTACCACTCGTGGGCGGCCGTGATTTACCCGTACGTGAAGAACGTGCAGATCTATCGCTGCCCGAGCACCAAATACAACTGCTACGGGGTCGCCTACGGCGTACCCGCCTCGGGCATCAACGAGGCGCAGACCGGAACCACCTCGATCTTCGGTCGGCCCGCGCAGGCTGAGATAAAGCGCCCTTCCGAGATCATGATGATCGGTGAGAAAGGGGCAGGGGGCGGCAACCAGTACATCCTCAGCGGCCAGTACTACGCCGGGCGCATGGACCACAACGGTGGCTCCAACATCGCTTTCTTCGACGGTCATGCCAAGTGGATGACCTACTCGATCGGCCCCATTGGCCACGGTTATCCTGATCCGTATGACTATGGGGACGACGAACACGAGAGCCACCCGGACTGGCGCGTTATATACAATCCCAGGGGCTGAATTCGCGACTCAACCACGAAGGGCCGTCTCCGGACGGCCCTTTTCGCATGTACGCCTGTCGCGTCGTCCCGATTGCATGCTCGCGCTTTTCAGAAAAACAGCACCGCAAGGGCGCTACACGGGGCCGCCCGAACCGGGCGGCCCCCGCTTATGTGCCCCCTGATTCCATGGCTACTGCTTTAGTGACACAGTTTCTCTGCATTGAAGGAGGGACAGGTGAACGGATCGCGAAAGTACTGCATCAAGTGCTAACGTGGTCCTGGAGGTGCCGGTGATGCGACGAGGTTTCACTCAAGGGTTCACCCTCATTGAACTGCTGGTCGTGATTGCGATCATCGCCATCCTGGCGGCGATCCTCTTCCCGGTCTTCGCTCGCGCCCGGGAGAAGGCTCGTACATCCAATTGCGCGAGCAACTGCAAGCAGATGGGCCTGGCCATGCTCATGTATGCCCAGGACTACGACGAGACGTTCACACGACGGTCGCATGGATCGCAGAACACGCCGGTCGTGCCTGGAGACGATGACTTCAACTACAATCCGAGGGAAGGCTATCAGTACTTCTACCGCTCATGGGCCAGCAACATCTACCCCTACATCAAGAACACCCAGATCTTCCGCTGCCCCAGCACGGACTACAACTGCTACGGTGTTGCCTACGGGGTTCCGGCCTACGGCTACGACTCCAACGGCTACGTGACCATGTTCCACAAGAGCATCATGATGTCGGAGGTCAAGCGGCCGGCTGAGATCCTGATGATCAGCGAGAAGGGCGCCGGCGGCGGTCCGCAGTACATCCTGCATCGTCAGTACTACGCCTGCCGGGCCGATCACAACGGTGGCGGCAACATCACCTACTTCGACGGCCACGTAAAGTGGCAGAGGTTCACCCGCGGCTATATCGGACACGGCTATCCGGACCAGCCCGACAGCACAAGCTACGAGGTCGCCCCACCCGCGAACACCTTCTACGATCCGTTCGGCACGGATACGCTGTAGGCGGGACGCCGCAGAGGTCACTGAGGGCCGCCCGGAGGGATGCCGGGCGGCCTTCGTGCTTTATGAGGTACGTCCACTCCGTGGCTGCTGGCCCGCAGTGCCAGACTCTTTCTTTATGAAAGAAGGAACTGAGGGGGATTTAGCGAAACAATTTTCACTGGGTCTCCAATATGTCTGGGAGGTGTCACGCATGCGACGAGGATTCACTCAAGGGTTCACCCTCATTGAGCTGCTGGTCGTGATTGCGATCATCGCCATCCTGGCGGCGATCCTGTTCCCCGTGTTCGCACGCGCCCGAGAGAAGGCAAGGCAGACGAGTTGCCTCAACAACATGAAGCAGCTTGGCCTCGGGATGCTGATGTACGCCCAGGACTACGATGAGATGTTCTGCGCCCTTGGTGGCGGCCGCGGCTGGATCTATGATCCACCCGTTCCCGGCCATCCGGACTTCAACCGCCACCCCGACCATGACCCTCCGTACATCGATTCGTGGGCCAACCTGATCTACCCCTACATCAAGAACATCCAGATCTATCGCTGCCCAAGCACCAACTACAGTTGCTACGGCGTTGCCTACGGCCTCCCTCGGTATGGTGTCAAGCCCGGTGGCGGCTACGTCACCATCTTCGGCCGCCCTACCGTGGGCGAGATTAAGCGCCCCACCGAGATTATGATGATCGGCGAGAAGGGCGCGGGTGGGGGCACCCAGTACATCATGCACAAGAGCGACAGCAGAAGTTGCTCCTACTACGCCTGTCGCGCCGACCACAACGGCGGTCTGAACGTGGCGTTCTTCGACGGCCACGCCAAGTGGGTCAAAGCAGAGGAGCCCGCCTCCCACGACGGCTGGTACGACCCATGGAGCAGCTCCTACGACTGCGCGCCGCTCCAGCACGTCTCGTACGATCCGCTCGGGTAGCCGCGTGCTTTCGGGCTATGAGGGAGGCGGCCAGCCTCTTTCGACCATGCGACGGCTGGGGCCACCCGGGTTCGGGTGGCCCTCCCCACGTACCGGGCAAAGAAGGACCACGGGGGGCCGCCGCGGAAGTGCTTCTCGGTGACGTGAAACACACGCCTGCCGAACGGAGTTGTCAGCGCTGGAGCCAATACCGTGGTGGATCATGGAGGCCTTCGACCGCACCATCCGGCCTCTGCTGTGGGACCCTGAGCGTATCGTGCTCCCATTCGTCGCTCCCGGGGACACAGTGGCGGACATCGGCTGTGGCACCGGCTACTTCTCCGCCCCCCTCAGCCGCCTGGTCGGGCCGACCGGCAGGCTGGTGCTGATGGATGCGCAGGAGGAGATGGTGCGCCGCGCGGTCCAGCGCGTGCGGCAGGATCCGATGGCGTCCGCCGATCTTACGCCCGTTGTCGGCGGCGATCGAGATTTGCTACTCCCGTCGGGGCTCGACTTCGTGCTTCTGTCGTGGATGCTCCACGAGGTTGAGGAGCCCGAGATGTACTGGCGCTCCCTGCGCCAGGCCGTCCGGCCGGCAGGAAAGGTCCTCGTGATCGAACCGTGGCTGCATGTTTCGAAGCGCCGGTACGAGGCGGAACTGACGCCCGCGGAGGACCTCGGCTTCGTCCGGACTGAGGTGGACGGCATATTCTTCAGCCGCGCCGCGGTGCTGACGCGGGAAGCGTGACAGCCCGTCCCGCAGCGAGGCAGTCTCACCCAACCGGGTACCGGCTCTTGACCGGACCGATGAACCGACTATAATTATGAACGCATTCATATTTGATAGAGTAAGGCCGAGGACGACCATGCGCCGAAGGTATTCTCCCGTCAGGGAAGCGAGCAATGGGCACTAATTCGCAGACGACCGGCAACAACGTGAAGAAGGACGATCGGGGGCACACCTGGATCTGGTGGGTGGTGGGCCTGGTGGTCATCGGTGGCATTATAGCGTGGTGGCAGACCCGGCCGCCGCAGGTCACCGTGGCCGAAGCGCGGAGGGGCAACCTGACCGTAACCGTGACCGCGACCGGGGAGGTCGAGGGACGGGTCGCGGAGGTCTCCCCCACTATTCAGGGCCAGATCGAGACCATCTACGCGCGCGAGGGCGACTGGGTGGATCGAGGCGATCTGCTCTGCCGGATATCGGGGAGCCCGTCGATGACCGCCAGCGCCGCTGCGCACACTGCCCACGAGAGCGTCGAGGCACCCTTCGCCGGGGTGATAAGCCGCCGGTACGTAGACCCGGGCGACAGCGCGATCCCCGGTCAGCCCGTCTATCAGGTCGCAGACGCCCGCGACATGTGGGTCACGGCGCTGATCGATGACATTGATGTGGGCAAGATCCGCCGGGGGCAAAACGTGGACATCGTACTGCCATCGTATCTTGGGCGGTCACTGACGGGACGCATCGAGCGCATAGCCGCGACGGCCACCCCGCGCACCCAGGCGGGGATCGGCGGAAAGGTGGTGCGAACGCGGATCGATATCGCCGGCGATTCGGGGCCGCTGCGCCCGGGCATGGAGGTGGATGTGTCCACGGAGAGCACGATCGCGCGGGACGTGCTGCTGGTGCCCGCGGACGCGGTGATGGATGATGAGACCGGCCGCTGGGTGCTGAAAGTCGTGGGCAGGCGCATTCAGCGACAGGAGGTCGAACTGGGCGCGAACAACTACGTCCATGCCCGGGTGCTGGAGGGGTTATCCGCGGGTGACCGCGTGGTGGTTGATGGCAAGGAGGACGTGGAGCCGGGCGACGAGGTGCGCACGAAGATGAGGGAGCCGCGGTGAATGATTCCGCCGTCTCCTGCGAGGACCTGCAAAAGCACTACCAGATGGGCGAGGTGACGGTCCGGGCGCTGCGCGGGACCACGTTCGATGTCCCGGAGGGCGCGCTGGTGGTGCTGCTGGGGCCATCAGGCTCCGGGAAGACCACGCTGCTGAACCTCATCGGCGGCCTCGACACGCCCACCAGCGGGAGCGTCAGTGTGGACGATCAGGAGGTCTCCACGCTCGTTGAGCCGCAACTGACTGAGTATCGCCGGGAGAAGGTTGGCTTCATCTTCCAGTTCTTCAACCTCGTCCCGACCCTCACCGCCGAGGAGAACGTGGCACTGGTAGGCGAGCTTGCGGGCAATGCCGACGAGGCCGGTGACCTGCTCGAGCGCGTGGGCCTGGGCGAACGACTGAACTACTACCCCGCCGAGCTTTCGGGCGGCGAGCAGCAGCGGGTCGCTATTGCGCGCGCGCTGATCAAGCGCCCCTACCTGCTGCTTGGCGATGAGCCGACGGGGAACCTGGACTATGAGACGGGACTGCTGGTGCTGCAGCTTATCCGCGATATCTCCGACGAGAGCGACCTGACGGTGCTGATGGTGACACATAACGCGGCGATCGGAAAGATGGCGGACATCGTGATCTCACTGCGCTCCGGGCAGGTGGAGGAGATCGAACAGAACGAAAGCCCGGTGCCGCCGAGTGAACTGCGGTGGTAGGGGGAACGTCAGCGAACGTCAGCGAACGTCAGCAAGGCCGAACGGCACGGGAAAACGGCATGGACTATCCGGATCGGTGGAAAGAGAAGCTGGCCGACGAAGAGGAGCGCGAGGAGATCGCGCGGCAGCACTGGCGGCCCAACTGGTGGCAGGTGCTGCTGCTTGTTGCGACGATGATCGTGTTCGGGATCGCCTTCTGGCCCGGAGGATGCGCGGCGGGCGGCGCATAGTCGTTGGCCGCATCCGTCTGCTGTTCCGTTCGGAGGGGCCGGTCTCCGACCCGGCCCGATTGTTCACGAGTGCCGCCTCCGAATCTTCAACAGATCTTCGTGCTCTACGGGGCAGAACGCCGGGGGAACATCCCCGGAAGACCTCGTGGCTCCCGGGGATCAAGGGGGCCGGAAGGAAGCGCTTCTGCGCGGGCCGGGTCGGAGACCGGCCCCTCCAGACGCCTGAACAAACAGCAACGGCAACGACGAACGGCCGGGCGGGAGTGTCATCCCGCGCCTCCAAACAACTGGACAGACGACAACGACCGATGACAACAGCGTGCGGGCGAGGGCGCCCGCAACACGGACTGATGCGACATGGAGGCCAAACATGAAGCTTGTCGAGGCGAGTGGCGACGCAAGGACGATCGGGCGGATTACCGGTGAGGCGCTGCGCGAGGAGATCCGGCAGTTCGCGGCGATGGAGAAGATCGACCAGCGGCATGTAGACTGGGATCAGCGCTGGCCGGCCACACGCGCGGCTATTGAGAAGCACATGCCCCTTGTGCTGGAGGAGATGGAGGGCACCGCGGAAGGCGCCGGCCTCCCGCTGGAGACCATCCTGAAGCTCAACGTAAAGGAGTACAAGCGCGAGCTTGATGCCCCCCCGCAGCAGTGTACGAACATCGCATTCAGCGAAGGTCCGGATGGCCCGATCTGGGGCAAGAACAATGACGGTGGGGCGCCCGGCGAACAGAACCCGCCCGCGGCGCGGCTGGTCCGCCGCAATGACGGCATCCCGCAACTGAACTGGACCTTCTGCGGTATGCTCGCGACCATCGACGGCTTCAACGCCGAGGGCGTCGCGATCGGGCACTCGTCGGTCGGGAGCCAGTTCGCGCAGAGCAAGCACCACGTGCCGATCCGCCTGTGGGCCTACGAGGGGCTCTTCCGCTGCCGGACGGGCGAAGAGTTCGTGCGCCACATGTGCTCGATCCCGACCTTCGGGAAGGGCTACTCGTCGGTGCTGGTGGACGCAGATGGCTTCATGTGCTCGCTGGAGTCTCCCTGCCCGCTGACCCAGGTGCGCTGGCCGGAGCCGGGCGAAACGTACATGAATTGCTCGAATTACTACCAGCTTGAGCAGATCAGTGATGCCGACTGGCGCACACCCGAAGGGAAGAAAGATGCCATCGCGCGGGCAGAGATGCTCGATGAGCGCTTCAAAGGGGGAACCGGCGGTCGCGACCTCGAAGCAATGAAGGAGGTGCTGCGCCACCATGGCGATCCGAGCATCTGCCGCCACGGTCGCGGGGGGCGGAGCCACACGGAGTACTCGATGATCGGACTCTGCGCCGAGCGCACGGCGTTCTACCTGCACGATTACCCGTGCAAGGGCGGCGAGTACACGAAAGTACAGTTGTAAGCGGAGGCAGCGAGAATGGGGCACGACCACGCGCACGTAGATGAAGAGCACGCGGAGGCGATCTTTCAGGGGCGCTGGTACGCGTTCGAGCCGCTTCGTAACGCGCTCATTGCGGGAGTGATCGCGGGCATCGCATTCGTGCTCGGCCACAGGATCCTGGGAGTGCTTGACCGCAACGTGGAGAGCGTGATCTACGCGGTCGCGATCGTCATCGGCGGCTACCACTGGATCATTGAGGGCATCGAGGGGTTGATCAGCGAGTTCGAAGTCAGCATCGAGGTGCTGATGATCGCGGCCACGGCCGGGGCGATTGCTCTCGGGATGTGGGATGAGGCCGCGGCCCTGGTGTTCCTCTACGGTGCTGCCGAGGGCCTCGAGCATTACACCTACGTGCGCACGCGCCGGTCGATCCGCAATCTGCTGGACCTCGTGCCGCCACACGCGACGCTCATCGAGGACGGTGAGCAGCGCGAGGTCGAAGCGGATGAGCTTCGCGAGGGCGACCGCTTCCTGGTGCGCCCCGGCGATTCGGTCCCGACCGACGGAGAGATCATTGAGGGGCGATCCTCGCTCAACGAGGCGGCGGTGACCGGTGAGCCGATGCCCGTGGACAAAGAACCCGGCGACGAGATCTTCGCGGGGACGATGAACCGCGAGGGCGCGCTGACCGTGCGCGCGACTGCTGATTTCGAGGACAATACGCTCTCGCGGATGATCCACCTCGTCGAGGAGGCCCACGAGCGCAAGGGCCGGCGCCAGGTATTCATCGAGCGCTTCGGGCGCATATACACGCCGCTGGTGCTTGTGGCGGCGGTGTTGCTGGTGGCGATTCCGGCCGGAATCGGCATGGAGATCCAGGAGTGGGCGCGGCGGGCGGTGGTGCTGCTGGTGGCGGCGGCGCCCTGCGCGCTGGTTATGTCCACACCAGTCGGAATTGCAGCCGGCATCGGCCGGGCGGGGAAGACGGGTGTGCTGGTGAAAGGTGGCGCGCACCTCGAGGAACTGGGGCGCGTGCGCGTGGTGGCTTTCGACAAGACGGGCACTCTCACCGAGGGCAAGCCGATCGTGACGGATGTTGTCGGGCTCAACGGTCATGACGAAGAGCGCGTGCTTTTGGTCGCCGCGGCGCTGGAGAGGCTGTCCGAGCACCCGCTGGGCGAAGCGATTGTGCGCCACGCCGATGACATGGACCTCAACCTGCCGGAGGTCACGGGGTTCACCGCAATCCCAGGCGCCGGCGTCAGCGGACAGATCGATGGCACGACCGCCTACGTGGGCAGCCCGCGGCTGTGCGAGGAATTGGGCGTCTCCGACGCCACCTCCGAGCACGCGCATCGGCTGCAGGCACAGGGGCGGACGGTGGTCTGCGTTACGACCGACGAAGGCCCGCTGGGGCTGATCGCGCTTGGCGACCGCCTGCGGCCCGAGGCGAAGCACGCGATCGCCGACCTGCACGCGATGGGCATCCGCGTGGCGATGATAACCGGTGACAATCATGAGACCGCGCAGACCATCGCGCGGGAGGCCGGGATCGATGACGTGCGCGCGCAACTGACGCCCGAGGAGAAGATCGCGGCCGTCGTGGAGCTTGAAGAGGCGTACGAGGCGGTCGCGGTGGTCGGCGATGGAATCAATGACGCCCCCGCACTCGCGCAGGCCTCCGTGGGCATCGCGATGGGCACCGGCGGTACCGATGCGGCCATCGAAGCGGCCGACACGGCGCTGGTGGGCGATGATCTGACACTCGTTCCCTTCGCCATCCGCCTCGGGCGGCACGCCGTCTCGGTGGGCACGCAGAACATCGTCTTCGCGCTGCTCGTGCTGGCGGCCCTGATACCGTCGGCGGTGCTGGGCTGGATCGGCATCGGCATGGCGGTGGTGCTGCACGAGGCCTCAGAGTTGATCGCGGTGTTTAACGGCACCCGCGTCGGCACGCGGCGAACCCTCGTGTGCCCCCGCGGCGAGGGCGGGAAGGGCGTTTGTACCGCCCGATGAGGATGTGGGCGCGACGGCGGTCTCAGGCAAACGATAGATCTCCCCGGAGTGGGCTCTGAGCGATGTCGCGACTGTGGCTGAAGCTTTTTCGCGACCTGAACGCCTACCGCGTGCAGGCCATCGGCATCGCCGTCGTGACGATGCTGGGCATCTCCATGTACCACAGCTTCTACCTCTCCTACCGCTCGATGGACGCCACGTACACGTTCGGGTATGAACAGCTCAAACTCGCGGACTTCACGATCGAGCTTGACCAGGCGCCGCGCCAGACGGTTGACCGGCTGGGAACAATCCCCGGCGTCCGGCGCATCGCCGGGCGGATCAGCCGTGACGTGCGCGTGGAGCAGGCCCCGGGACGACGGAAGGTCGTCACCGGCAGGGTCATCTCCATCCCCGATGAGAACCGGGCGGAGATCAACAAGTTGATCGTGCTCGAGGGCGAGTATCTCGGGCCGCCCGACAGGCGAGAGCTTCTGCTCGAGCGCGGGTTCGCTGAGGTGCATGGCTACAAGCCGGGTGATACGATCTACCCCGTGGTGAACGGTGTGCGGCGCGCCTTCCGTGTCGCGGGGATCGTCTCGTCGGTCGAGTATCTCTACGTGGTTCGCTCCAAGGAGAACCTCTTCCCCACTCCGGAGAGCTTCGGCGTGATGTGGATGCGCCGGCGCCAGGCAGAGCGGCTCTTCGGGATGCACGGGCTCATCAATGAGATCGTGGCCATGACCGCCGATGGCCACGAGCGCGACCGCTTGATGAGCGCGATGTATGCCGATCTGCGGCGATTTGGTGCGACGCCTCCGGTTCCGCAGGAGGAACAGCCGAGCCGCCAGCTTCTCGATCAGGACCTCGCGGGCCTCGGCCAGTTCGCCGTGATCTTCCCCAGCCTCTTCATCGGCGCCGCGGCGCTCACCGTCTTCAGCATCCTTGCTCGCACCGTCGAGCGCGAGCGCAGGCAGATCGGCTTTTTGCGCGCGTCCGGCCTCCCCGCCTGGCGCGTGGCTCTGCAGTACCTGGCGTTCGCCGGCCTGATGGGTGTGGTGGGCGTGATCCCGGGGGTGGTGCTGGGGCAGTGGTTCGCACTGGGCATCACGCGGCTGTACCTGCACGAGCTTGGCATACCCTACCTTGAACTGGCCTCCGGTGTCCCAGTGGCACTGATCGGCGTGGCGGTGACGGCGGCGACGAGTCTGATCGCCGGCTGGAGTCCGGCCCTCAGCGCCGCCCGGATGAGCCCGGCGGAGGCCATGCGCCCGGGCGCATCGGATGCAAGTCAGCGCAAGCCGCCGTGGCTCCTCGCGAAGATCGAGCGCGGCGCACCCTTTACCACGCGCATCGCCATCAACAACCTGTTCCGCCAGGTCCACCGCACGGCATACACCATCTTCGGCGTGGCCTGCGGCATCGTGCTGATGATCATGACGATGTCGATGCTCGATGCGATGGAGCACTCGATCGGGTACTACTTCTCCAGCGTGCGCAACTACGATGTGGACGTGGGCTTCGCCGGGCCTGTCAGCGATGCCGTAGTGGAGCAGGTGCGTCGGTGGCCGAACGTCGAGTGGGCTGAGGGAAACGTCGGCCTGCCGGTGACGCTCCACCACGGGGAGACCACGGACGACTTCACCATCACGGGCGTGCCGGCGGGAAGTCGCCTGCAGACGTTCAAGGACGCCGAGGGCGCCCCCGTGCATCTGCGAGGCTTCGGCCTCTACCCCGCGAACGCGACAGCCCGAACGCTGGGGGTGGAGCGAGGCGACGTGCTGCGCCTGGAGTACGCCTACAACTCGCGCGAATTGCGCCTCGAGCGGCCCGTCAGGGTGACACGGACCGTGCGCCAGCCGATCGGCGCGGGCCTCTACATGTCCGCGGACGCGCTGCAGCGACGATTCGGCTCGAAGCTGGGATTCCCGCCCGGGACCGTCACCGGCCTGGTCATCAAGGCCAGGCCCGGGCAGCATCGCGCCGTCGCGGCACGTGCGTATGACCTTCCCGGGGCGGTCATGGTCGAGACCACATACGATATCCGCCGCGAGATCGATCGGTCGATGGCGCTCAGCTACGCCTTCATCGGCATCCTGATGCTGTTCGCGGGCGCGCTGACCGTGGCGATCGTCTACAACACGATCAACTCGAACGTCCGCGAGCGCCGGTCGGAGATCGCCTCACTGCGGGCGCTGGGGGTGCGCATGCGCGAGGTCACGCGGATGATCACCATCGAGAACCTCGCCTCGACAGCACTGGGCATCCTCGCCGGAGTGCCACTTGGCGTGGCCGGCGCGCGCGGACTCATCGAACTGTGGGAGAGTGAGACCGCCTCCTTCGACTTCTACATCTCCCCCCGCACTTACGCCGTCTCCATCATCTTCACGCTGGTGCTGGTGCTTGCCTGTCAGATCCCGCCGCTGCGCAACATCGCGAACATGGACCTGGCGCAAATGACGCGCCTGCATGGGGAGTAACGGCAGCAACGACAGCAACACAAGCAAAGAAAGCAACGACAGCGACAGCAACGGCAAGGGCAACGGTGCGTGGCCCGTCTGCGAAGGATTCCGCGTCCTGCGAGGCGAAGGAACCCATACCACGATCCTGCAGATAAGGGGGCGGGATGATGCGCATTATCTACCCGCTGACGGTTCTTCTGCTCGCGCCTGCGATCGTCCTCGCGCAGGATACCGAGCCGCCCATGGAAGCGATGGTGCTCGCCGACGGTGACAGCGGCTCCGAGTGGAATGTCGCCGAGGCCACCATGGAGCCGGACGCCACTCACTCGCGCGAGGGCGGCGCGATGCGCTTTCACATCGATGTGAACCACGAGACCGGGCAGCCCGAATACCCGATCGGCTGGCCGCGCACCTACACCGCGGTGCCGGAAGATCACCGCGACTGGCGCGAGTGGGACTTCATCGACTTCTGGCTCTACGCCGAAACATCGCGGGAGAGTCTGCCGGACACGCCGCTGGGCTTTATCGTCCGCAGCCCGGACAGGCCCAACAGCTTCAACGCCACCCTCGACGAGGCGAAGAAGGGCGAGTGGGTCCACTTCCGCTTCCCCACGTCCGATATGCCCAACCCCGCCGAGTGCACGCGCGTGCAGTACTTCATCGCAGAGGCGAACTACAACCACGGCGATGTGCTCGACTTCTGGATCGACGATCTCGCGTTGCTGCGGTACGCTCAGCCGACCCTCATATCGCTGCAGCCCGTCGCAAACCTGGAGTACGCGGACACCGATGTGGTGCGTATCGAGGTCGATCTCACCGGGGTTGATGAGGGCGAGACGGTCGAGGTGCTCGCGCGTCTGGTCCGCGATGGCTCGACGGTGCGACAGAGCAGCGCCACACTGGCGAACGGGCGGCAGACGATCCCGCTGACAGTCGGCGGAGGCCTTCCGGCCGGGACGTACACGGTCCAGGCCCAGATCGTGGGCAATGACCGCACGCTGAGCGAGGACGTACGCGTGATCTCATCACCCTGGGAAGGGGATGCGCAATAATGAGATTTACCTGCGAGATACTGTGCATTGTCGCATTGCTGATTTCATCGTCTGCCTGGGGACAGGTCCGCTTCTTCGACATGGGCACCGCCGACTCGAAGGTCTACGAGGGCGCCACACGCGTCACCGCCGAGGACGTCTACTCCGAGGACGCCGGGTACGGCTGGCGCACCGCAGAGGGCATCAGCGAGCAGGCCCGCGCGTACGAACAGATGGGTGACCGGCGGGGAAGCCCGGCGCCCCCCGTGATGTGGACCAACGCGATCACCGAGGACTGCGTGATGGGCGAGAGCGAGAACGCGTTCCTCGTGGACGTGCCTGAGGGCGACTACCGCGTGTATCTGCTGTGCGGGACGAGCGACGCCGCGCGCTACTTCTTCTGGGACTTCACCATCATGGCGCGCGATGCAGCCAGCGAGGAGACCGTCCCGGATGAGGCCACTGCCGGGGTGCAGATGGCCGGCGGCCGGCAGCATCGGCCCGCCCGATTGCAGACCACGGTTGCCGACGGACCGATGGCGATCGAGTTTGGGCCGCTGAGCAAGTGGGTGGTCAGCGCCATCCTGATCTGCCCGGAAGACGAATGGGGGCGCGTCGAAAGCGAGATCGTCGATCCGCTGGAGGAGTGGACGTTCTTTCTGCCGCCACACGTGCAGGAGGAGTGGACCCGCGACCCGCGCCCCGAGCCGGAGCCGATGCCCGATCTGTCGCGGGTGGATCGCGAGCGCGGATGGGTGCTCTTCCACCGCCCTTGGGCGGAGGTCGTCTGGCACAATACCCGCCCGCGCGCCGAGGAGATCGACGCTCCCGTGCGCATCTTCGCCTCCCCCGGTGAGCGAGAACCGGTCACCTTCTGCGTGCACCTGCTGCGCGACGTGGATGACCTTGAGGTCACAGCAAGCGACCTCGGGCCTGTGGCGGCGGATACCATCGACGTCCGTCACGTGCGGTACATGCGCGCGAAGCCCAACTATGTCGGCATGGGCCTGTATCGGATCGTGCCGGACGTGCTGGAGCCGATGTGGATGTTCCACCAGCGCGATATCTACAACCCGGCCGCGCCGGTGGGCCTTAACGCGGGCGCCACTCACCGCTTCTGGCTGACGCTGCAGGTCCCCGATGATGCCGACCCGGGCATCTACGAGGGCGCCGTCATGGTCCGCGATGACAGCGGGGCCGAGAGCGAGGTGCCGGTGAAGCTACGGGTACTCCCCATCGAACTTCAGGAGGACCCGAGCAAGATCTGGGGCATGTACTACCGCCACCCGGTGCGCAACTGGGCGCGCGCGGATGACGAGCACTCGAAACAGTACTGGCTCAAGCGCGCGCGAATGGAGCATCAGGACATGGTGGAGCACGGAATGCACAACATCGTGCTCAGCGCGTGGTGCCGGCCGATGAACGAGGATGGCGAGTTCGAGGCAGACTGGACCGAACTCGAAAAGAAGCTGGAGCTTTGCGAGGAGTACGGCTTCACCGGGCCCTATGCGACGCACATCAACGCCGGTGGGATCTACCGCAAGTACATGGACGAAGGCTGGGGACCACACGCAAAGGATGCGAAGGTCCCGCCTCCCGAGTACGCGGAAGAGCTGACCGCGATGACCGAGTTCGTCGAGAGCGAGCGGGAGAAGCACGGCTGGCCGGAGTTCCTCTACTATCCGGTGGATGAGCCCGGGAGGCATCCCGAAGCCGTGGAGCTTATGCGCATCACGCTGAAGGCCATCCGCGATGCCGGAGCGCCCACCTACGTTACCGCATCACCCGAGCACGAGCAGTTCCAGCCGCTGAAGCCCTTCGTGAACGTATGGTGCACGCAGACATTCCTTCCCGACCGCGAGACGGTGCTGGCGGATATGGCCGCGCGCGATGTCGAGTACTGGTGCTATCCCAACAAGTCCTGCGGCGAGAACGACCACACTCCGGTCCGGGGAGCCCGCATGTCCTACGGTTACGGCTTCTGGCGCTCGGGCTTCGTGGCGCTGATCCCGTGGATCTACTCGTACGATCGCGGATCGCCCTGGAACTATCTCACCGGAAGCACCATGGACTTCCTCGTGCGGCATGCGCCTGACGGCACGCCGATCCCCGTGACGCTGTGGGAGGCGTTCCGCGAGGGCCATGACGACTACAGGTACATCTACACGCTTCAGCAGCTTATTGAGCAGGCGCGGGCATCGGGCGATGCGGATGCCGTCGCGGCAGCGGATAAGGCCCAGGCGGAGCTTGATTACGTGTGGAACAACATCAACGTGCTCCCGCGGTATCAGTATGATGGCCTGTGGCCGGCGGGAGACTTCGACGCCTGCCGCTGGATCATCGCCGAGCAGATCATGAAGGTGCAGGACGCGATGCCGTAGCCAAAAGGCGAAGCAAAGAGGCGAAGGACGATGAAACGGACGGCAGCCGCGTGGATTATGGTTGTGCTGCTGTGCGCAGTGGCTGCTCCGGTGCTGGCACAGGCCACCGCCGGCGGAGCGAATAGCTCGCCCGAGTCGATGGCGCCCCTGGTCTTCGTGGTCCCGCTTGCGATCTTCTGGGGCCTCTACATGCTGATGATCCCGGTGTTCATACTGCTGGGGCTGGCGTCCTGGGTGCTCACGGGCCTCGCGATCTATGACTGCGTCCTGCGCGACTTCGATGAGCGCTCCACCCAGGCGCTATGGTGTGTTCTGCTCTTTCTCACGCGCTGGATCGGAGTGCTCATCTACTACTTCGCGGTCTACCGGCCCGACAGGCCGCCGCGCACGGGGCGAGGAGTGAGATCATGATGCGCGCTGGACTGATAGCGACCGCGCTGAGCATCGCCGCACTCGCGTTCGCGCAGCAAAACCTGGTGCAGAACCCGGGACTGGAGATCGACGCGGACGACGACGGCATGCCCGATCACTGGTATGCCGCCGACCCTGCCGATTACCCGGCGAACTGGCGCGTCGGTGAGGGCGAGTCGGAGGTCGGTATCTCGGACATCGCGCACAGCGGCGAGCACGCGATCGTGT
>CAZAHB010000028.1:0-35436 GCA_964484945.1 uncultured Armatimonadia bacterium
CGGTAGGGCCTGGAAGACAACTCGATAATCTCGACCATGCGCTCGGCGAACACGCGCCGGTTGGCGCTGAGGTAGACGCCGGGCATCCGATAGCGGTGCCAGCAGGTCCCGGTGGTCTTGAGGACCGCGGAGATCTGACCTTCGGCCTCGCCATCGGCCGCGTCGAGTACCGCCATGCCCCACGCGCCCTCGGCGCGCATGGCGGTGATGAGGTCGGCCTGGAGATCCACCGCGCGAAGCGCGTCCGCGAGGCTCTCGACGTCAGTAGGCGCCAGATCCGCATCGCGGATGATGATGCGCGTGGCGTTGGCGACCATGCGCATCGCGCGCGCCTCGCCAAGGAAAGTCTTCAGAGCGGGCATGCCCTCGAAGCTGTGGCGGGCACAGTGGACGGCATCGGCGAGGCTGCTGAGCGCACCTGACAGGTCTCCCCTGTCGGCCCGGATGAAGGCCCGCGCAATCTCAAGCAGCAGCACATCGTCACTGCCGCGGAGGTGCGGGAAATCACCGCCGATTCCATCGCGTGGGACCAGCGAGAAGGCGCATTCCGGGCGGTCGGCCGCCTCATGCACGAGCGCAAGGGCCTCGTCGGAGCCGGCGAGAAGGCTCTCAAGCCCCGCAAGCTGCTCGGCATCGGGAGCGTGGCCCTGGTGGAGGATATCGCTGACGAGCATGCCGGCCGGATACGGCACATCAACCATGGAGAAGGCGCGCTCGTAAACGACGGCAGCGTTATCAGCGTCGGCGGGTATCTCACCGGTCAGATCATCCCAGGAGGGGATCGCTGCAAGGGCCTTTTGAGGTGGATGGAACCACGAGAGTGCCTGCGAAAGGCCCAGTGCGGAGCAGATGAGCGCCACGACAGTCACGATGAGAATGATCCTGCTGCGCCGGGAAGATGTCAGGGCGTGGAAGACGCGGGCCATCTGTCCCACCTCTATCTCGTCATGGCGATCTGCGAAAACAGCTCTGGATCAGTGTTATCTCTGTGTCGACTGCATCTCGCCGCCGATATAGATATAAGGGGATACTTCGCGGCCCGCCCATAAGACAGACTGCAAAAGTCATGCCGTACAACGGGCCGCGAAGCTCCCCAACCCACAGCCTCCCAGTTGATGTTTCCTGAGGCGGTCTTCTTAATCCTCCCTTAATCTTGGCTCTCTATCACAGTTGAGAGAATTGGAATGATCACGGGAACGAATGCGGGCCTTGTGGCCCGCGTCGGGCGAAGGCTCACCCGACCTCCGAACGACTCCGTGGTGCGGATGTCACAAAGCTCCGGTGCACCTCAATGCACGGCTTCGCGGCATGAAGGCCCACGGGCGGGGGCCGCCCATTGCAGAGTACGGAAACGTCTATGGCGTGGGATCGACGCGGAAGACGAGGTCGCAGTCGTCTGAATCCCGGTCGGGATCGTCGCGGGCTTCGCGACAGGAAAAGGCGCCATCGTCGTCGAGGTCGCGCCCAAGGCTCCAGAGCGTGTAGCCGCCGCTCTCCCCCACCTCGTAGCGCAGGCGCTCGCCGGAGAAGGGATCGAGCGCGTAGTCATCACCGGAGATCTCGCGCACATCGATGAGTTCGTCAAGGGACTCGGGTGGTCGGTTTTTCTCGGCGATGAAGGCCTCGATATCGAGGGCGACGAGCACCATCGCCTGGTTGGCCAGCGTCTGGTCGCGGCCGGAGGCCACGGTGCCGAAGTGGGGAGAGAGCTGCCACACCCATATGTAGACGGCATTGTCCGGTATGGGGATGGGTTCGAGGTGAGCCGTCTCGCGCCATGGCTTCTCGAGGCGCTCCAGCCGACGGCGCGAGATCTCGATAAACTTCGCCCGGTTGAGGATAAGCATCCAGCGATAGGGCCACGCTCCGGCGGCCCGCTCGTAGGTCTGGCGCATCTCGGGGTCAGAGGTCGGGACATCGCCCTCGATGAGCGCGTCCATAAACTCCAGTGACTCCGCCACGTCCACGCGGTAGGCCCCGCGCAATGCCGCCCGCGGCTTGAGGCCGCTGATGACTTCGCGCAAAGGCGCTGTGGCATCCGCGCCCGGGGTCATCTGTCCGAGGAGCGATTCGAGCGAGAGACGGGCGCGAAACACCACGCTTCTGGCGGTGAGAAGCTGCATGACACCGTAGGGCGCCTGCATGAGGTGGCGGGCAAGTCGCAGGCGGACCTCGACGCCCGCGATCGCTTCGCCGGCATGGTTGCGGCTTTGATGCACTCTCGTCTCGGCGCCCGCCAGCCGCGCCAGCGTGCGCATCGGAGCGAGGTACGGGAGCTTCCTCAGCCCGCCCTCGTCGGCCACCGGCTCAAACCGGCACTCTTCCATCTCAGCGGCCTCGTGCAGCAGGTGGAGTGACTCGGCGCCGGCGTCGAGTATTGGGGCGAGGACCTCGGGGTCGTGGCTCTCGTACAGAGCGTCCTTCTGCTCTTCGGTGAGGTCAAGCGCCTCCCACGCCCGTTCGTAGGCCGGGGCGGCGTTCTCGTCATCGGGAATGGCCGGACCGCGTATCTCGGCGACGGACGGGAAGTCGTCGGCCGCCTCGGACCACTTCGCGACCCCGCGGGCCCAGTTGATGGCCCACCAGCCGAGGAGAATGGTGGGGATGAGCATTGCGACTGTGCACCCGATACCGATCTTCGTGAGGCGTTTGGTGTTCATGCTTTCTCCGGTTAGTGCACCGATGGCATCGGGCGTCTATCCGCCACGTTGAAGATCACGCTCTGCTCGCAAAGACCATTCCCCAGCGCGACCTGATTATACCACCCGCGGATGTCGGCGACCAACGATCGTCACACCTCCACCGCTCTCCCGGTCTCGGAGGAGCGGTAGCAGCCCTCCATGATGCGGGAGGCCTGAAGGCCGTCGCGGCCGGTGAACTCGGGTTCGCGGCCCTCGATGATCGCGCGGGTGAAGTCATCGAGCAGCGGATAGTGCCAGTTATCCGCGGAAGGCAGGTCGAACTGCTCGGTCTCGTCGCCGCGCAGGAGGGTCAGCGGTCCTCGATCGTAGGGGCGGGCCTCGATGGCGCCCTCGGTGCCGCGGATGACCAGTTCGTCCGCGCGGGCGCCGATGGCCCACGAGGCGGTGCAGTGCACGTGTGCGCCGCTGTTCATGCGGGCCAAAAGGCACTCAGTATCGGGAACCTGCATGTCATCGCCGCGGTCGAGGGTGTCGGTGAAACCGGTCACTTCCTCCGGGTCGCCGAGGAAGTAACATGCGAGATCCAGCCGGTGGCTGCCGACGTCCATGAGTGCTCCTCCCCCGCCCTCTTCGGGGACGAGCCGCCAGTACTTGGGGTTGTCGGGCGTGATGATCGGACGGCTGCAGATGGTAATCTCGCAGACGAACGGGGTACCGATGGCGCCCTCGTCGAGGAGGGTACGGATCTTGCGTGACTTCGGGAAGAAGCGGCGGTAGTAGGCGACCGACAGGTACACCCCGGAATCGGCTGCTGCGTCGATCATCCGGTGGCAGGCCTCGATCGTAAGCGCCATGGGCTTTTCGCATAGTACGTGCTTGCCCGCACGTGCGGCGGCGATAGTCTCGGCGGCGTGGCGATGGACGGGGGAAGCGACGTAGACGGCGTCGATGTCGTCGGCCTGCATTGCCTCGGACAGGTCCGAGGTCGCCCGGCGGGCATTGTGAGTCGAGCGCATCTGTTCAGCGCGCTCCGGGGTGTTGGAGAAGAATGTGACAAGCTGTGCGCTGGGATGCTCATTGATGGCCGGAGCGACGGCTTTGTTCGTGATGTCACCGCAACCGACGATGGCCCAGCGAACCTGCATGGGGCTCACCTCCAGGGGGATTTCGGGGCGGGAAAGGACCCTCCTGTTTGTCTTCGACAGGAGGATCGCGATTGCCTCTTGAGACCCGCTCTAAGTGGCTCTGCGTGTACGCGATACGCCAGGAGACCGACGACCTCGGCGAGCAGCTACGGGACGTGGACGGCCGGTTGCGGGACCTCGAACAGCGGCGTCGTTTCCCGGTTCCCTTCGGATTCATCGATTACCGGATCGGGTCGGTATGTGGGGACATCGACTTCGATCACGAATTCGACGCGCTGACAATGCGCTTCGGGATCGAGGGCTACATCGACGACGAGACGTTCGGACGGATCGCGCTGAAGATGGCGGACGGGCGCCAGCCGCTGGCGGCAATCGGAGTGGAACTGGGAGAGGTGGAGACACCGCTTCCGGTCACACCAACCCGGCCGAACGCTGAGCTGGGCTACCTGGGCAACGACATCTATCTGGACGAGGCATGGGTGCAGTTCACGGGCGACTGGCCGGTGGACGCGACGTGGACGCTCGGGCGCCAGTTTCAGGCGTACGGGCTGGGGCTGGTCGTGAACAACGAGCGCCTGTCGCAGCAGGGCGTACACGCACTGATCGATCCGTTCCTGATCGATGATCTCAATCTGCAGATGTTTATGGGTGCGGCGCACTACCAGCACTCCGGTGGAGAGTTCTCGGTTCACACCAACCATTACGAGTCGGCGCACCTGGAGTACAAGCGGCCACGATGGTCGCTTGGCGGGACGAAGCTGTTGCGTGGCGTGGGGCTGACACGACCCGGCGGAGAGTCCTACTACGAATCAGCGTGGAGCATTGATGGCTGGTGGAACTTCCACCGCGATCTGGACGCATGGTTCGAATATGCGCATCTCGAGGGCCACGCCAACAGGCACCTTTACACACGCGAGGGCAACTCGAATCCCGAGGCGTTGATGGCGATCGTGGAGGTGCTCGCCACTCCGGACTTTGACCTGACCGCGGTTCTCAGTGACGTGGAGGCCGAATACGACATCGTGTATTCCTCGCTCCATCCGTACTACGAAATCCTCTGTCATGACGGCGCATCCCGACGCTTCCCGTACGAGCGATGGATGCGGCGGCCCCTCGCAATGCCCAACCTTGAAGTTTTCGGGGGCTACGGCACGTGGTACTGTGCGGATGGGGAATGGCCATTTGACTTCTTCTACTACTCAGTGTCAGATAACAGCGACTGGTGGCGTGCGTCACCGGTTGAAGGCATTTACTACAATCGGCTCTATGGCGCGCGCGTGCGCCATGAGGTCAAGGACGGGCTGGAGTGCTCGCTGACCTGGGCCCATCAGGCTCCGGAGAATTCGACTACTGACGAGCCCACGAACCTCCTCCAGTTCCGGACGACGATCGCGTTCTGACGGAACCGTCAATCCGCGTAATTCGCACAAGCCCCCGGATCCGGGGGCTTGTGCTGTTTAATGGGGCCTGTCGAGCCATTTCATTCGCCTCTCGCTCCGACGGGTTGGCAAGCCCGGCGATGGGCCTCGGGTGATCTGTCATGCGTGTCGCGGCTGTCGTGCTCTCGTAGCGGTACGCGAATTGCAGTGAATGTTTCGACGGCGCATGTGAATACCGATGTACGCGGGAGTCTCCCATGACCACTCCGGAGGTTCGGAAGGCCGCGATCGTGCTCGCGAGTCTGGATGTTGAGGCGGCGACGAACGTGTGCCGTCATATGCCGGAGATGGAGGCGGAGCAGGTCATCTCGGAGATGGCGCGCCTGGGGCCGATCGATCCCAGGGAGCAGGAGGAGGCCCTGGAGCAGTTCGAGCAGATGATCCAACAGCCAACGGGGCTTCACGCCTCGGAAAATGCCGAGAAGCTGATGGCCGAGGTGCTTGGCCGACAGTCCCTTTCCGAGGATGATGAGCGGAGGGAGGCAGCCGTCAAGCGGCTGCGTAGTCTCAACTCGGCCGAGCCTTCAAGCATCCGGCGCATGCTGGCAGAGGAGACGCCGCAGATGGTGGCGGTGGTGATCAGCCAGCTTACTCCGGAAAAGGCAGCTGAGGTTCTCAACCAGTGGCCGTCCGAACAGCGGTCGGAGTTGGCCCTGCGTGTGGCGAGGATGGATCGACTTGCCCCGGGGGCGATCGCGGCCGTCGGAGAGGTGCTTGGCCGGGAAGCCTATCGCGTGGACGATGAGGGCGAGGCGGATCGGGGACTGGAGTTCGTGGTCGGTCTGCTCGAAGACATGGACCGGGGAGCGAGCAAGCGACTGCTCGGCGAGCTTCGCGAGCGAGACGCGAAGCTCGCCGACGAAGTCGAGGATCGCCTCTTCACCTTCGAAAACGTGGTGCAGTTGAGTGATCAGGACCTGCAGACACTGTTGCGAGGGCTCGAGCACGCTACAATCGCGCGGGCGCTCAAAGGGGTTGATGACCAGATCAGCGATCGCATCTTCGCCAACGTCTCGGAGCGCGCGCGGGAGATTCTCGAGCAGGAGATCGAGTTCCTCGGACCGGTGCTGGTGCACGATGTTGAGGAGGCGCAGAAGGAATTCGTGAAGGTGGCGCTGGAGCTGGAGCAGTCTGGCGAGATCACGCTGACAACCGAAGAGGCGCAGTATATCGAATGAGAACGGACAGGTGAGCAATGGTACAGTCGGCACGGCAGTGGGCGAGCGACGCCTCTGACCGGGGACGGGATGAGGCAAACGAGCAGACCGGCACGCAGTCGTATGACTTCCGGACAGGCAGCGAGCTGTCGCGGGAGGCGCTGTCACAGATTCGCGTGTACGCCGAGCGGCTGGCGACGGGGCTGGGGCGGATCATCAACGCCTATCTCGACAGCCCCGCCCGGTTCGAGGTCCGCTCCGTTGAGGGCAAGGACATGGAGCCGTTTCTGGAGGAGTTGCCGCAATCCTGTGCGGTGGGCCTGATTGATCTGGAGGGGGCGCTGCCGCAGATTCTCTGGGAACTGGACCAGGAACTGGTCGGGCCGGTGGTGTTCAGGATGCTCGGTGGAGAGCCGGAGGCGATCGAAAGGCCCGCGACGATGCTCGAGGCGGCCCTGCTGCGCCGATTCATCCAGGAGATGGTCGAGGTCTGGACGACGTCGTGGGACCGGCTTGCGCGCCAGAATCCGGAGGTAATGGATGTGGCGACCGGGGCGGTTGCGTTGCGCGGGAAGGTCCGTGACAGGGAGCTGGTCACGGTGGAGTTGGCGGCGTCACTGGCAGGGACGGACGGCGCGATGCGGGTGGCGTTGCCGGTCGCGGTCGCTCAGCGCCTGGTCAGCGACCGGGATCGGTCGGAGGAAGCCCGGGCTCTCAACGCCGAGCGACTGCGCGCCTCTGGTGAGCGGATTGTGGTGCCGATCAGCGTGATCCTGCAGGAGACGACGATCTCACTGAGGGAAGCGACAGAGCTTTCGGAGGGCGACGTAATTCCGCTTGGGAAGCCCGTTGATGAGCCAATGACGGTGTGCGTCCGGGGCAAGCGGAAGTTCCTCGCACAGACGGGCACGCGTGGCGGCAGGCTGGCGGCGCAACTCCTCGGACCGGTCGGCGAGACGTCACAGTGAAGACGCGGGTCCTGGTGGTGGAAGCTTGCCCGGGAGTGCGCGGCAGGCTGATCGACCTGCTGGAGGCCGCCGGCCTGTCGGTGCGCACTGCCGCGAGCGCCACGAGTCTCCGGGCGGCGGTGCGTGAGGGCTGGGCCCAACTGGTGGTGATCGGGCCGGGAGCACGCGGCAAGCCTGTCTGCGCGGATGCCGTCTGCTCGGCGGTGGACATGCCGACGGTGGTGCTGCCGAAAGGCGCGGCACCTGCCGCCGAGGTAGCAAGCGCGATAGCGGAGCTTGCGCGCCAGTTTAGCCCGGGGGTGGAGGGTGGGAGAGCCGACCGGAGATGAATTGAGTTTTCGTGAGACCATGACTCAAGTTCTACCGCGCGCTGCCGAAGTACAACTGTCTTACCCACCTCAGGCAGCGCGAAAGGAAGTTCCTCGACGTGTTGGAGCTACGCAGCGATCTGATGACCGGCGCAGACCAGGTGCAAAGTGTCAACTGCCAGCTCATCGTTCGCAGCGAACTGCTTGAACTGACCTGCCTCGATCTGCTCGCGCGGATGCGCGAGGAGGCCGAAGAGAATCCCGCCCTCGATGTCGAGTGCGAGATGCCCCTGGAGGAGATTCCGACCGTCACCACCTCATACAGCTCCCGCAGCTCATCGGGGCAGTCGTGGACCGATCCAACCACGCTGGCTCCGGACGAGTACGATCTGCGGGACGAACTGCACCGGAGGATCACCTGGGCGACCGAGGGACGTCGGCGCGAGATCGCCGCGTGGCTCGTTGAGTGCATCGACGAACGGGGATATCTGTCCGCGAACATTCTCGACATCGCGCTCGAACTGGAGGTCGAACCGGCGGAGGTGACGGAGGCGCTGGAGGCGGTCCAGACAGTGGCGCCGCCGGGAGTGGGCGCACGGGATCTGCCTGAGTGCCTCCTGCTGCAGCTTCGCGAGATGCCTGATGTGCCGGAGTACGTGCGCACGGTCGTCGGGCACTGTGACAGAGCGCTTGAGGGCGGTGGATGGCCGAGTCTGTGCGAAAGCCTCGGGCTGACCGAGCAGCAGTCGCAAAGGGCCCTCGAGATTATCCGCTCGCGGCTGAGCCCGTATCCGGGGGAGCAGTTCCGGACAAACTGGGAGCACATTATGCCGGGCAATCCCGAGGTGACGCAGCCTGATGTGATCCTCACCGCGTACGGTGATCGGGTTGAGGTGGCGCTGACGACCTCAGACGCGTTGAATGTGCGGGTGGCCGCGGCGTATCGGCGGCTGGACGATCGGATGCGTCAGAGCAACGCCCGCGCGGAGGACGAGGCGACCAGGCGGGCGCGAGCGCAGGTGCGGTCTGCCAGGCAGCTTATCTGGTCACTTAAGCAGCGCGAGCGCAGCCTCTACCGGATCACGCGGGCGATCGTGGATCAGCAACACGAGTTCATCCTGGAAGGCCCGTCCGAGCACAGGCCGCTGACCCACAAGCGGATCGCGGAGATGACCGGGCTGCACGAGTCCACCGTCTCGCGCGCGACCGCCGGTAAGCTCGTGCAGATGCCCTCGGGCGACAGTGTGTCGTTCTCGGTATTCTTCGACGACGCGCTGCCGGCGAAAACGGCGCTGCGTGGCGTGCTGGCCGAGGAATCGGCGAATTCACCGCTGACGGACTCTGAGCTTCAGGATGCGCTGCAAGAGCGAGGCTTCGACCTGGCGCGCCGAACTGTCAACAAGTATCGGCGCGCGATGGGCATTCCGTCATCAAGCGAGAGGCGGAGGATGTACGCCGCGGCGTGAGCGGAGGCGGCACGCTCGAGCGCGGCTGGCACGCATATTGCAACCGGACATCCGGCGCACGACGGAAGCACCCGCATAACGCGGGCACGGAGGTGAGCGATGTGGCGGACAGTGTGGCGGACCTGACCACGCGGGCGCTTGACAGGGCGATGCAGTGCACGGCGGTGCAGCACCGGGTGGCGGCGAACAATCTGGCGAACATCGAGACGCCGGGGTACAGGGCCCGGCGGGCGAGCTTCGCAAAGGCGCTGCGGTCGGCCGTGCGGGCCGAAGAAAGCGGCGAGCGTACCGGCGCGGTGGAGTCGGTGAGGCCGACGCTGCGCGAGACCGGTGAACGGGCCGGGCCGGATGGCAATAACGTGAGCATTGAGGGCGAGATGATGGAGCTTAGCGAGGCTGCGCTGCGCTTCAAGGTGCTGTCGCGGATGCTGCGCACCAAGTTCCAGATGGTCGGCAACGTGATCAGTGGCGGAAGGAGCTGACGGTGATGGGGATGTTTGACGGGCTCCGCGTGAGCGGGTCGGCTCTGAGGGCCGAACGCAGTCGGATGGACGTGATCGCCGAGAACATCGCGAACATCGAGACCACGCGCACGCCCGAGGGTGGCCCGTGGCGCAGGCGCCAGGTGGTACTGCGGTCCGAGCCGGTCTCGGACGATCCGGGGGGCATCTCGTGCACCGGCGTGCGCGTGGCCGCCGTTCAGCAGGATGCGTCACCGCTGACGCGGGTTCACCGGCCGGAGCATCCGGATGCGGATGCAGAGGGCTACGTGGAGATGCCGAACGTGGATCTGCCGACGGAGATGGCAGACATGATGCTTGCTGCGCGCGCGTACGAAGCGAACGCGGCCGCGCTGCGTTCGGGCCGGGAGATTGTCGAGACGTCGCTGAGCATACTTGCGTGATGGAGGGTACCCGTCCATGAGAATTGACAGCAACTTCATTCCGCTGCCCATCGAGCAGCCCGACCAGGGCGGGGATCGCCGCGTCGGCAACGCCCGCAGTTTGCCAACGGGGACTGCGGTGACGGTGGACGATGGTACGGAGAGTTTCGCGGACGTGCTGTGCGAGGCGATCACCGAGGTGAATGAGACACAGCGCGAAGCGGACGCGGCGGTGCGACGCGTGGCGACCGGGCAGGCGGACAGCCCGCATGAAGCGATGATCGCGCTGGAGAAGGCGGATCTTACTCTGCGCCTGACCACACAGGTCACGCAGCGGGCGATAGAGGCCTACAACCATATTTCGCGCATGCAGATCTGACCGATGACGCGATGAGCGTTCAACGCATGGTGATCCTGTGCGGGAGGGCCGGGGTCTCACGGAAATGCTCGAGCAACTGATGGAAACATGGCAGGGGTTGGACCGCCGCCAGCAAATATCGCTGGTCGCGCTGGGGGTGCTGATGGTGGCGGGGCTGATCGCGGTGGGCGTGTGGTCCACGCGGCCCTCCTGGGCGGTCCTGTATTCCGAGCTTTCTCCGCGGGACGCCCAGGCCGTGGTGGAGCGGCTGCGCGAGCAGGGTGTGAGCTACAGTCTCGATGGCGGCGGCACGATGGTGAAGGTCCCGCGCGAGCGGCTGTATGAACTGCGCATCCAGCTTGCCGGCGAAGGCCTGCCGTCGGGCTCCACGGTGGGGTTCGAGCTTTTCGACAAGACCAGCTTTTCCACCAGCGATCTGCAGAATGACGTGAATCTGCAACGCGCGCTGCAGGGTGAGCTTGAACGCAGCATTTCGGCGCTGCAGGAGATCGAGACTGCGCGCGTGCACCTGGCGCTGCCCGAGGAGCGGCTGTTCAGCGAGCAGCAGGAACCCCCGAGTGGGTCTGTGGTGGTGGGGTTGGCGGGCTCGCGACTTGGTACTGAGCAGGTGGCGGCGATCACGCAGCTTGTTGCCAGTGCGGTGCCGGCGCTCGAATCGGATGCGGTGACCGTGGTGAACACGGCCGGACGCGTGCTCACCGGGGGCGTCGAGGGCGCGGGCGGGATGCAGACACTCGCGCAGCTTGAGGCCACCCGCGCCTGGGAGCAACGGGTGCGCAGCTACCTGCAGTCGATGCTCGACTCGGTGCTGGGCAGGCACCGGGCGGTGGTGCGGGTGCAGGCGAGTCTGGACTTCCAGAGCCAGCAGACCGTGCGCGAGACGCTGGAGCCGGCGGATGGCGAGGGTGTGGTCAAGCGCGAGGAGATCACCGAAGAGCAGTACGAGGGGACGGGCAACCCGGAGGTCGGTGGGCCGGCCGGGCTGGACGGGCGGGAGGAGTCGGCCACACGGGAGGGTGGCCGCTACGAGCACCGCCACGAGACGCGGGAGTACGATTACGCGCGGCTGCGCGAGAACGTGTCAAGTCCGCCGGGCAGGCTGCAGCGGCTTGCGGTGGCGGTCGTGATCGACGAGAACGTGAAGGGCGCCAGCCCGCAGCAGGTGCAGGACCTGGTGGCCGCCGCGGCGGGGATCGACCCGACGCGCGGTGACCAGGTGACCGTCGAGATGATGCCGATCGAGGCGGTCAATGTCGCCGAGAAGGAGCGCGAACTGGCGGAGGCCGCCGAGGCCGAGCGAGCGCGGGCGAAGAGCATCAGCCGTGCGGTGCGATACGGCAGCGTGATCGCGATGCTGGCGATGGTGGGTGCGGGGATGGTGATGGTGAGGCGACGGCTCGGACCGGAGCGGGCTTCAATCGACGAGGAGGCGGCGGACATGGCAATTGACGATGACGCGATGGCTGGAGACGAGGAACCCGCCGACGATGACGACCTGGAGTTCTCCCCGATGAGCGTGGAGGAGCTGCAGGCGCAGACCGAGGGGATGGAGGCGGAGGCCGAAGGCAGCGGGGAGCAGCCGGGTCAACGCGAGCATCCCGAGTCCTCCCCACAGCGGCGCGTGGACCGGCTGTCGGAGCTTGGAAATACGTCTCCAGAGGACTTCGCGCGACATCTGCAGGGATGGCTTCAGCAGGGACCCCAGGCGGGGGCGGACGATGACGGGGCCGGGGGGCACTGATGGATCGCAGGCCGCCTCAACGCTGGCAGTGGCCCAGCCTGGACGAGACGGCAGAGTCCACGGACGCGTTCCAGCCAGCCTCCGCCGGGGCCGTAACCGACGCTCCCGGAGATGAGGATAACGAGGGGGCGGAGCAGGCCCGGCGCCAGATTGAGGAGAAGCACCGGCGGGCCGAGGAGTTGCTCGAGCAGGCCCGCACGGAAGCGCAGGATATCCGCAAGAGCGCGCGTCAGGCAGCCTGGGCGGAGGCGCTGGCGGAGGCCCGAGAGCAGCTTGCGGACGCCCTCGAAGAGACCGTGCGCGAGCAGACCGAGGCGTTCGAGCGCGCGCGGGAGGCGCTGGTCGAGCAGGTGGAGGACGCCGCTGCAGAGCGCATGGAGCAGGTCGAGCGGCAGGCGGCGGGGCTGGTCGCTGCGATGGCGGAGAAGGTGATCCACCGGAAAGTTGAGAGCGAAGACGGGATCGTGGTGGACGTTGTGCGAGCGACGATAGAGGAGGCGGCGGGCGCGAATCGGTTCGTGGTCCGGGTCTCGCCGCCCGACGAGGACCTCGCGCGCGAGGCGATGGCGGAGCTTCTGACCGTGGCCGAGGGCGCGGAGGAGCTTGAAATCGTGCCCGACGAGGCAATCGAGTGCGGTGGGTGCATCGTGGAAACCGAGCGCGGACGCTTCGATGCAAGAATCGCCACGCAGATTGAACTGCTCGGCGACGAAATCGAGCGAGCGCTGGGTGGAGGCGGAAGCGAATGAGCGACATCTTCGGCAGCCTGGCGGAAGGGATCGCGCGGGCGGACACGATTCGGCGGACCGGGCGGGTCACCAAGTCCGTGGGGATCATCATCGAATCGGACGGTCCGCCTGCGCAGGTAGGTGAACTGTGCGAGATATCCGCCGGCTCCGAGGTCGTACGCGCGGAGGTGGTCGGTTTCCGGGACGAGCGGCTGCTGTTGATGCCCCTGGGCGAAACCCAGCGCATCTCCGCGGGCAGCCCGGTGGTGGCGTGCGGCCGGCCGATGACGGTGCCTGTGGGCGAGAGAATGCTGGGGCGCGTGTTCGACGGCCTCGGGGATCCGCTCGATGGAGCGCCGCCACCGTCGCCGGAGGCGTTCCTCCCTGCCGAGGCGTCGCCTCCGGACGCGATGCAGCGCGAGTTGATCACCGAACCGATGGCCATGGGGGTGCGCGCGATCGACGGACTGTTGACGTGCGGGCGCGGGCAGCGGATCGGCATCTTCTCGGGCTCGGGCGTGGGCAAGAGCACCCTGCTGGGGATGATCGCGCGCAACGCCGCCGCGGATGTGAACGTGATCGGACTGATCGGCGAGCGGGGCCGCGAGGTGCGGGAGTTTGTGGAGGAGACCCTCGGTGAGGACGGGCTGTCGCGCTCGGTAGTGGTGGCCGCGACGAGCGATCGGGCGCCGCTGGTGCGTCTGCGCGGAGCGCAGGTGGCAACGACGATCGCCGAGTTCTTCCGCGACCGCGGGCTTGATGTGCTGCTGATGATGGACTCGATCACCCGCGTGGCGTGGGCCCAGCGCGAGGTGGGGCTGGCCGCCGGCGAACCACCGACCCGCAACGGCTACACGCCCTCGGTCTTCGCGAAGCTGCCCAAGCTGCTGGAGCGGTCGGGGATGGGCGCGCGTGGGAGCATAACCGCGCTGTACACGGTGCTGGTGGATGGCGATGACATGACCGAGCCGGTGGCGGACGCGGCGCGAAGCATCCTGGACGGGCACATCGTCCTGTCCCGAGAGCTTGCGCACCAGGGCCACTATCCGGCGATCGATGTGCTGGAGAGTGTCAGCCGACTGATGGACAGCATCGTGGATGACCAGCACCGCCAGAATGCGCGGCGGCTGGGCGAGGCGGTGTCGGTGTATCGCGAGCACGAGGACCTGATCAACCTGGGAGCGTACGAGGAGGGGAGCAATCCCGAGGTCGATCAGGCGATCGAACTGCGACCGCAGATCCTTCGCTTCTTGCGCCAGGATGAAGATGAGTGCACCTGCTTTGACGCAACAAAGAGCGCGCTGGCCGAGGCGCTGCAACCTCCCGCCGGACCGACGGACCCCACGACGGAACTTCCCGACGAACCGTCCCGACGCCGCCCGAACCTTCCTCACGCCCGCGCCAGCTTCGAGGCCGCCGCGAGCGTCGGGGGAGAAGACGAGACTGTAAATTCCTCTGACGATAACCTCACGCGCAGCTAAAGATCTCGAAGCCGACGGCGATAGTTAAGCGTCACGACCGGAACCAACTGCGATTGATTGCGGTGACGCCACGTGCGTAAGTATGAATTTTCGCTGCAAAGTGCGCTCGATCTGCGAATCCGCGAGGAGGAGCAGGCGCAGCGTCGTCTTGCGCGGGCGATGCGGCTCGTGCGCGACAGACGCTCGGACCTGGAGCGAACTCGCGAGCGCCACGACGCGATCGTCAACGGGATGCGGACGAATCGCGGACGCACGGTGACCGTCTCGCTGGGCGAGGCCGAGCACGCCTCGCGGGTGCTGGCCGACCTGCGCCAGCGGATCAGCCGCCAGCGCGAGCGGCTTGCGGAGGCACAGCGCGAGTGCGCGGCGCGGCGCGAGGAGCTGATCGAGGCGTCTCAGGCCCGCCGAACGCTGGAGCGCCTGTCCGAGCGCCGCGAGGCCGATTTCCGCCGCGAGCAATCACGGCTCGAGCAGAAGGAACTCAATGAAGCGGCGATCAGCCGGCACCGCAGTCACGCGGACACGGGGCTTTCCGGGGTGCTGGCAGGATCTCTCGATGACGCGGCATGACTGCGACGGAGGACGATGCGAGTGTTGCGCAGAGTTGAAGTCGTGAGACAACGCGTCGCGAGCATCCGCGAGATGCTCCAGGAGGTCGCCCCGAACCCGCAGTCGCGGGGAGACGGGGATTTCGCCGAGGCGCTTGAGAGCGCCGGGCGTCCTCAGACGCCTGCCCGCCCGACGCGGGCGGCGACCGCAGGTGACTTCGATACCATCATCCGGGACGCAGCAGAGGATACTGGCGTGAGCGAGGACCTGATCCACGCGGTAATCCGAGCCGAGTCGGACTACAACCCCACGTGCCGCTCCTCGGCCGGGGCGATGGGCCTGATGCAACTGATGCCGGGCACCGCCCGCGCGCTTGGTGTAAGCAACCCCTGGGACCCGGCGCAGAACGTCATGGGGGGAGCGCGCTACCTCAGCGAGCAACTCGATCGGTTCGGCGACCGGACGCTTGCGCTTGCGGCATACAATGCCGGGCCGGGCGCGGTGCAGCGGTACGATGGTGTGCCGCCGTATGACGAGACGCAGACCTACGTGCGCCGCGTGGAGCGCTACCTGCAGGAAAGGGTGGCCCCCGCCGGTGAGTGAGGTCAACGTGTTGCAGACGGCCGGCGGGGCGACCGGAGGCCAAGCGAGTGTGCAGGCGCACTCCGGGACGCCATCAGAGCAGCTGGTGGAATTCCTGGCGCTGCTCGACCGCTCGATGGCATCGCAGACGCTGGAAAGCACCGCGGGCGTTAGACAGACCCCAGCGGGGGAACGTCAATCAGACGGCCCTGAAGCGCCGGACACGGCGGTAGCCGTCACCGAGATCGTCGGCCGCGTACTCGTAAACGTCGAGGTGCAGCAGGTGCCAGGTGAGGGCGGCGATGGGACCGGTTCCCGCATGCCGGTCGATAGCGACGCGGCCCGGGGCGGCAGGGCGGCGGAGACCGAAGCCTCCCCCGCGAGAATGCCGCGAACCTCGGGCGATGTGCCATCAACGCGCGATGATGCCGTCACTCAGATCGACAGGCGCGTCCGGGAGGCGGACGCTGCGGGGCGCACGGTCGCCTCAGGACGGACGAAGCACGTGCCAGAGGGCACGCCCCTCCGACGCGTAATATCTGTGACCGCAGCCCGGGAGCCATCTGCGGATGCGCAGGAGGCGGTGGATGCGATCCGCCCCCGTCGGATTCCTTCGGGATCGCGCGGCTCTGAGAATGCCTCGGGCGAGGCCGGGCGCCCGACCGCCGACACAACGGCAGCGATGCGCGGGAGCAGCGATCCGAGCCCGAACCCGCAACCACGTGCCGTGGCCGCGCCGCAAGCCGGGTTGTCCGCCGACGACCTGCAACGAGCGCGCGCGCTACCCAGCCGGGGCGGGGGCGAGAGGACCCGTGTTTCTCAGCGAGGCACTCCGCCGACCGCCGACCGTGCAGATGTGGGCCGGGTTGAGGTGACAGCGACAGGCACACAGGAGGCGGTGCGGCAAAAGGCGCCCGCCGTGCGCGTGGCCGAGCCAGAGACGCTACCTGCCGGCAGGCAATCGCGCGATGCGAGCACCATGCAGGGCGCTGAGAAACCCGCGCCGGACTGGACGCGAAAGGACCTCTCCCCCATTCAGCCTGCCCCTGAGGCGCCGCCAGCTTCGGCGCGACGGCTCCGTCGCACACCTCGCAGGGCGACACCGGAATTGTCACCGACACCCGATGCGAAGGCCCGGCACACTCCGACTGCGGCGCAGGCCAGTGCCGAACAGCCCGGTCAGCACGCCGAAGCCGCGGCCCGCACCTCGCAGGTTCCCGATGCTCCGCCCCACGCTTCTTCCGCACCGAGACAAAACGTTCAGCGCTCCGCCGACTGGGCGCTCGCGACGGAGACCGCGGAGAGGGCCGCCCGGAGCAATTCGGCGGAGGCTGCGGGGACTGCCCAGCCACGTGCACAGCCCCCCACGCGGAAGCAGCGCCCCACCGGTGACACACGGTCCGCGCGGGCCATGCATATCTCGGGAGCACAGTTCGCCGGGGCTCGCGGCCCCGCGGCGCAACACGCGGAGTCGGGCGCGAACGTGCAACCGACGGTCTCGATCCCCGAGGCGAATCGGCTCTCGCGGGCGGATCTGACCGCCGATCAACCGCGGCGGTTGACGGTGGAAGTCGATCCACCGCACCTGGGGCGGTGCGAACTGGAGCTGTCGCTGGATCGCGGCAGGATACACGCGACGGTCATCACCGAGCGGTCGGAGACCGCTAGCGCACTGCGGGCTGCCGAGGACCAGATACGCGAGCAGTTGGCCGCGCGGGACCTCCAGGTCGCCCGGTTCGAGGTGGGTGACGCCGGCGGCCGGCCCGGGCCCGAGCGGGCGCCACACGCTCCGCGCGAGTCCGCGCCACAAAGCCCCCGTCAGGACATGTTCGGCGCCGACCAGCAGTCGGGATCGGGGAACGGTGGCCGGCAGGACCAGCCGCGACCGTTTCTGAGCACAGGCGCAGCCCGGCCGATGATGGGCACCTCGCCGGATGTCGAGCGCAGTGAACTGACACGATCTCGCACCGGCGGCGAGCGAGTCGATCTGATCGCATGAGAGGAGCAGTTCCAATGATGCGTGTTGCAGCGGCAGCAGCCGGGGGTAGTCAACCTGCGTTGACCGCCGAATCGTTCGGCGGAACCGAGGACTTCATGACACTGCTGGTGGCCCAACTGCAGACACAGGACCCGATGGATCCGATGGACTCCTCGGAGTTCATGAACCAGCTTACGAGCCTGCAGTCGGTGGCTGAGTTGCAGGGCATCAGCAGCCTTCTGGCCGAGCAGGGGCGGGACGTCAGCGAGGCGCTGGCAATGATCGACCGCACGGTCTGCTGGCGGGACGCGGCGACCGGCGAGCAGCGCGAGGGTGTCGTGGAAAGTGTCGATCTGTCGGGGGACGCATGCCGCCTGGTCGTGGACGATGCACGGATCGGACTCGATGAAGTTCAGTCGGTCAGTAACTGAAGGAGGCACGGTCGTGGCCATCGATATGCTCAAGGTCGAAGCACCCGCGGCAGACCATCCGGGGATATGCGCCCGGTATCTCGAGGCGATTGCGCGCGGGACCGTTCTCGGGAGCGGACAGACCGCCGGGGCGATTGCGGATGCGGCAGTTGCGCTGCTGCGCTGCGACGCGGCAGTGGTGCTCAGAGCGAGCGGGATGCCCGATGTGTTGCACGCGACGGTTGCGCGCGAGTACGCAGACGCCTCGCACGATGGGTGGCAGTTGGGATCGGAGGCGTCGCAGATCCTGGAGCGACCCTGTGACGGAAGCGAGCGCACGGAGGGGCCGTGGGCGCGGCTGCGGACGCAACTGTGGGATTTGGGTATTCGCTCGTGGACGGGCGTGCCATTGCGCAGCGAGGGCCGAAGCGGTTCGCTGGGCCTGCTGATCGCGGGCAGCCGCGGGGATGGGCCGTCCGCAGGCAGGATGGATCGCCTGCAGGACCTGAAGATATCCGCGACGACGGCATTGTCGGCGGCGGCGGAATGCGGCGCGTGCCCGCCCGGGGGGGACGATCTACGCACGGTCGGTGCGCTTGCCTTCGGCATTGCGCACAGCCTCGGCAACGTGTTCGGCGCGATCATGGGGAACCTGCATTTCCTCGAGGAGCAACTCGCCGAGGATGTATCGACCGACCTGATCGAGCCCATCCGACGCTCGACAGCGCGCGGTACTGAGTTGATGCGTTCATTGCAGCGGCTCTCGGGCGATCAGGAGGGGGCTGTCCTCGAGCGGGTGGACCTGGCCGGGATCGCAGGCGACGTCGCGGATCTGGCAGCAGGCCTGTGTGGACACTGGCCGAGCTATCGGGGTGTGCGGATCGAGACGCAGTCCACGGGCACCACACGCGTGCGGTGTGATCCGACCAGGCTGCGCGAAGCGCTCGTGAACATCGTGTTCAATGCGGTGCGGGCGGTCGCAAGTGACGGGACGATCTCGGTCCGCACCACCGGTGATGCCGATGGGTGCGAGGTGAGGGTGATCGACGACGGGCCGGGGATGACTGCGGGGGCCGCCCGCCGGGCGACAGAGCCTTTCTTCAGCACCGAGCCGCAGTGTCATCAGGGCCTGGGGCTGACCGTGGCGCGCGGCGCGGCGGTGGCATACGGAGGATCGCTGACGCTGCATGAGGGGGCGGAGGGTGGCACGGAAGTTGCATTGAGAATGCCGAAGAACCCGCCGGTCGAGCGGCGACCCGTGACGCGCACGAGCGGGAGCGCAGCACTGTCGGCGGGCACTCGAAAGGAGCTGGCACGATGAACAGGGCGCTATTCGCAGGACTGTCCGGGACGACGGCCTTTCAGGAGCGCCTGGACGTGGTGGGCAACAATATCGCGAACTCGAACACCGTGGGCTACAAGCAAGCGCGCACGACGTTCAGCGAAGCGCTGTATGAGACGCTGGAGGGTGGACGATCCGGAGCAGAAGAGGGGATCGGCGGCGCGAACCCGGTGCAGGTGGGCTCGGGGGTTTCGACGGGCTCGGTCTCGGTGCAACACACACAGGGATCGCTCGAGTCCACGGGCCAGCCGCTGGACTGCGCCATCGAAGGGGAAGGGTTCTTCGTGCTCGGCGGCAGCCAGGGGACCCGTTACTCCCGCGATGGTGCATTCACCCTGGATGACACCAATACCCTGGTCTCCAGCAGCAGCGGCATGCAGGTGATGGGGTGGATGGCCAACGACGACGGCGCGGTGGATGCGACGGGGGCCCCGGAGATACTGACTTTCGATGTGGGCCAACTGGCGCCGCCTCAGGCCACGACTGAGGCCACGGTGCGGGGGAATCTGTCGGCGGAGGCCACCACCGGTTCATCGATTACCACGACGGTGTCGATGTATGACTCGCTGGGCGATACGCATCAGGTTGATGTTACCTTCACCAACACCGCAAACCCCAATGAGTGGACCGTCGCGGCGGCCTGCGAGGGCAGCACCGCGTCCGGGACGATGACATTCGACGCCTCCGGGGCGCTCACAGGTGGCGGGACGGTCAGCCTGGATGTGCCCCTGACCAACGGTTCGGCGACACCGCAGACGGTGGAGCTGGACCTGGGGGCGGTGACCTGCCTGGCGGAGCAGCATTCGGTGGTGGTTGACTCGCAAAACGGCCGCCCCGCCGCATCGCTGTCAAACGTCGAGATCGGTGGTGGCGGAATGGTGCAGGGGAAGTACTCCGATGGTCGCACCCGTACCCTCGGACAGCTCGCGCTCGCGGCGTTCACGAACCCCGGCGGGCTGCGCCGCCTGGGGCAGAACCTGTATTCCGAAGCGCCCTCATCCGGGACCGCCGCGGTGGGCGCGGCAGACAGCGGCGGGCGGGGCAGCGTGGTCGCGCGTAAACTGGAGATGTCCAACGTGGATATCACTCGCTCATTCGTGGACATGATCACCACCCAGCGGGGGTTCCAGGCCTCCACGCGCGTGATCTCCACTGCCAACAATATGCTCGACGAAGTAGTGCGCCTGGTGCAGTGAACCGTGCGAATCACAGATCTGCCCGCGGGCAGCGCGGTGCGGGCCCGCGGGCAGTGCGCCACAAAACGCACGAGAGGATGGCGCCATGATACACCTCACCGAACTGAGTGGCAGGCAGGTCGTGATCAACGCGCTGCTGGTTGAGCGCATCGAGGCCGTTCCCGACACCGTCATCACCCTGACCAACGGTAACTGTTTCGTTGTGAGGGAGGACGTGGACACGGTGATCGAGGAGGCCGTGGAGTATCTCCGCACTCTGCGGGCGGATGACGAGGGCGGTAGCCCTGCTACCCTGGCACAGATCGGCCGGGTCGTCGAATAGCTCTGGCGGCACGCTGTCCGAAGTCCGGAGACATGAAGGAGCAATGCGGCAGTGAATCCAGGCACAATCATCGGACTGGTCGCGGCAGTGGGAATGATCCTTGGATCGGCACTGATCGATGGAACGCACCTGAGTGCCCTTGTGAACCCATCGGCGGCGATGGTGGTGTTCGGCGGGACAACAGGTGCGGCAGTCGCGATGTTTCGGATCGAGGATATCAAGCGGCTGCCGCAGACGGTGACGAAGGCATTCGTCGCGCAGCCGCCGGAGCCGAAGGACGTCTGTCGCCAGATGATTAAGATGGCGCAGGTGGCGCGGCGCGAGGGCTTTCTGGGGCTGGAGCGGGAGATACCCGGGCTCGAGGCGACCGATCCGTTCCTGGCGCGGGCCCTGCAGATGGTAGCCGATGGGACGGCGCCGGAGACGGTCACCGAGGTGCTGTACACCGAGGTCGATCAACTCGCGGATCGTCACAAGGTCGGGGCAACTATTCTCGAATCGATGGGCGCGCTCGCACCCACGCTGGGCGTGACCGGCACCGTCATGCACCTGATCCACGTGATGGCTATGCTCGACGACCCAAGCTCGATCGGTCCGGCCATCGCCGCGGCCTTTTTGGCGACGCTCTACGGGGTCGCGTCGGCAAATGTGATCTTCATCCCGCTGGGCGGGAAGCTAAAGGCGATCAGCAAGGTTGAGCAGCACAGCCGCGAGATTGTGATTGAGGGTGTGCGCAGCATCCAGCGCGGCGACAACCCCATCCTCGTCGCCGAGACGCTCAAGTCATTCTTGCCCCCCAGCGCGCGCGACGATCTCGAAGGCGCAAGCCGGATGGCCGGAGGTGAGGGCACTGAGCAGGCGCGAGCGGCATGAAGAGGAGGAAGATGAGGAGCGATGGTTGATCACCTACGCGGACATGATCACGCTGCTGCTCGCGGTCTTCATCGTGCTGTATTCATTCTCCGTGCTCGATCTGAAGAAGTTCGAAGCCGTCGCGGGAGCGCTTGGTCAGCAGTTCGGCAGCGCCTCGGGCGGGAGCGGGATGCTCGGAGGCGGGAACAGCATCCTCTCCGGAAGCCGGGGAATCGTCGGTAACCGCGCGGGCCTGATCAACACGATCAGGGACAGTATCGGAAACCAGCTTCCGGATCGCCTGCAGGACAATCTCACGGTCAGCCACCGAGCCGGAGTCGTGACGGTGAGCATGCACACAGACGAGATAGTATTCCCGGTGGGCGAAGCGAAGCTGACCGACGAGGTGCGGCAGATCCTGGACGTGCTCGGGCCGTCTCTGCGCGAGTCGATGGCGCCGCTTCTGATCGAGGGGCACACGTGTGACCTGCCGATCGACACGGCGCGCTTTCCATCGAACTGGGAGCTTTCGGCACAGCGGGCGACCAACGTGATGGTGTATCTGATACGAAGCTGCGGGATACGCCCCGATCACATCAGCGCTGTGGGCTACGCCGATACGCAGCCGCTCAAACCCAACACGACGGATGCCGGCAGGAGACGCAATCGCCGCGTTGACATCGTGATGTTCTCCGGCGTACCCGCCTCCAGCGGCGCCCTGCCGCACGAGGCTGGGGTGGACGCCGCAGAACAGACAGCCACCCGGGCGCCAGACCCGGTACGACTGGCGCCGCCGGTGGACCTGCGCAGGCGGTACTTCCAAAACACCGGGCGCCGGACGGTTGACACGCCCACAACTCACGAGTGAAGGGACGTGAAAGGATGCGCTTTACGGGTCCGAGACGTGGGATCGCACCAATGAAAATCATCATCCTGGCGGTTGTGCTGCTGCTTCTGGGTGGCGGCGGATTCTTCGCCCTGGATAAGCTCACATCGGATGAGGACGCATCATCGGGGGCAGAAGCAGAAGCCGCTGAGGAGACGTCCGAAGAGAAGCAGTCCAAGCTTTCCACGGAGACGCTTGCGCTGGGCGAGTTTCTGGTCAACATACACAGCAATGACGGCAAGCTGCGATATCTGCAGACGGAGATCAGCGTTGTCGTCACCGCCCCCGAGGAAGAGGAGGACAGTGACGGCGGGCACGGCGCCGGCGAGGAGGAAGAGGAGCCCTCGCTGCCGCCCGCGAGCCACCGCTATGCGCGGGATGTGGCGATCGAGGTGCTCTCCAGCCAGAACTTCGAGCGACTGCGCGGTGAGCCGGATCGAAGTAAGCTGAAGGCGACGTTGCAGCAGAAGCTCGACCAGGCGCTGAAGAACCACGAGGTGCGCGACATTCTGTTCACGGCTTTCGTAATGCAGTAGGCGTATTGTGCCAACAACGCGGCCTATCAGGTTGCTGACAGGGGGACGTTGAGGTGCCGGAGATGATGGACGGAACAGACGATGAACGTGCCGAGGAAGAAGAGGTCGCGATGAGCGATTCAGCGGGCGCAGGGGCCACCGGGCCGGCCGATGGCACCGCGGAAATCCCAACGGAGACTGCGGCCCCGGAGGCTGAGGCTGCCGGTGGCGCCGATGCGGAGGAAGATGGCGGCGTCCACCAGCTTCACCCGAAACAGGCTGAGGCTTCGCAGCAGGACGCGAAGGGCGACGACTGGCAGAATCTCAGGCGGATGCTGGACGTTCCGCTGAACATGACTGTCGAACTCGGCGGGGCGGAGATGCCGCTGTCTGAGGTGCTGCGCCTGGACGCTGGCTCGGTAATCACGCTGGATCGGATGCCCGGTGAGCCAATCGACCTGCTGATCAACGGCCGGGTATTCGCGAAGGGCGAGGTCGTAGTGGTCAATGAGACCTTCGGCTTCCGGGTGACGGAGCTTGTCGAGGATGCCGAAGGAGCGATCGAGATCGGCGGTGATGGGCGATGAGACATCTGAACACACGGACGCTGATCGTGGGGCTGGTGCTGGTCGCGCTGGTGGCGGTGGTTGCGCAGACGGCGGCGTGGGCGCAGGCGGAGGACGGCGGTGAGGCCGCAACGCCCCCGGCCGATGAGGGCGGCTACCTCCCGGCGGAGACCGGTGGCAGCACGCTCTCGGTCCTGGATGTGTTGTGGAAGCTGGCGCTCGCGGCGCTGCTGGCGTGGGGCGTGGTGCACGGGATCCGCTGGTGGCGCGATGCGCAGTTCAGCGCGGCGGGCGATGCCGGCCGCGGCGGGCGGCGTATGTGGGTGGAGGAGACGCTGTCGCTGGGATCGGACGGACGCCTGTATTTGGTCGAGGTCGAAGGGCGCCGGATGCTGCTGGCCGCGCAGGAGGGCAGCCTGGCGCAGATCGCTGATGTCGATGAGAAGCCCGGGCCGCCGTCGGCCTACCGCTCGGTGCGCAAACGCGCGGATGGATCGACGGATGAGCTGAATGTGCGGCGGGCGGACGTATCAACACGCGCCGTGCGGCCCGATGTCGTGGACGAGGACACGGAGAGCTGGGAAGAGCGCCGCGGACGTCTGCTGCGCGAACTGCAGGAGCGGGGATAGCCAATGTGGCGAAGCTCTCGGCGCCGGCAGATCGTGAGGGGCATAGCAGCAGCTATGCTGGTGCTGCTGGCCGCGGGTGTGGCACAGGCGCAGAGCCCGACGCTGCCGACACTGCCCGAAACGTGGACGAGCGATCAGCCCCGGCAGGTGGTGCTGACACTGCGGATCCTGCTGGGCCTGGCGATCCTGTCGCTGGCGCCGGCGCTGTTGATGACGCTGACTTCTTTCACGCGCATCGTGATCGTCCTCAGCTTCCTGCGCACGGCGCTTGGCACACAGCAGACGCCCCCGAACGCGGTGCTGGTGGGGCTTGCGCTGTTTCTGACCTTCTTCGTGATGCACCCGGTTTTCACGGCGATCAACACGAACGGGGTCCAGCCGTACCTGGACGGTGAGATCGGCTACAAATCGGCGCTGGAGCGATCGGCAGGGCCGCTGCGGGAGTTCATGATTAAGCAGACGCGGGAGAAGGACCTCGCGCTGTTCTACGAGATCTCGGGGCGCCAGCGGCCGGCAACGCCTGATGATGTGTCCTTCGACGTGTTGATGCCGGGCTTCGTGATCAGTGAACTGAAGTCCGCGTTCCAGATCGGCTTCGTGCTGTTTGTGCCGTTCCTTGTGATCGACCTGGTGGTCGCCAGCGCGCTGATGTCGATGGGGATGCTGATGGTTCCACCGGTGATGATCTCGCTGCCCGTGAAGGTCCTTTTGTTCGTGATGGTTGACGGCTGGCACCTGGTGACGAAATCAGTGGTCGTGAGCTTCACCTGACGCGACTCGAGGAGTGGCGCGGATGCCGACGGACATCTACGTGGCCCTGGCGCAGGACATGTTCATGGCGACACTCAAGCTCGGCGGACCGGTGCTGGGAGTGGCGTTGCTGATCGGCGTGCTCGTCGGCATATTGCAGGCAGTGACGCAGGTGCAGGAGATGACGTTGACGTTCGTGCCGAAGATCGTGGCGATCGCGCTGACGGTGCTGGTGTGTGGATCGTGGATGCTGCGGACGCTCGCGAACTTCACGGCGCGGCTTTTCGAGGACATTCCACGCTACGTACAGTGATCGACCCGAACGCCGGCAGTGCCGCGGACGATAGAACAGACACCGGGAGAGCGAAATGGCACACGGGACAGCCGAAGAGCGAACCGAACGACGCGTCAGGCGTGGTGGGGGGCTGATGTCTCAGCTTTCCGCTCGAGAAGCGGGCGAGGTACGCGAGCTTGCGCGGGTGGTGCGGGTGGCGATGGGGCGGCTGGGCGCGAGCATCGAGCCATGGCTGGACGAGGATCTGCTCGTCAGCCAGGGGATGGCGAGTCTGCTGGAACTGGAGAGAGCGCGCAGGGCCGAAGGTGCGGATGACCGGGGCGCGATCTGGCACGTGGTAGGTGGAATGCGGGCCTGGGCGCGCTCGACATCCTGGTACCGGGCGGCGCTTCCATGTCGGATCGCGCCATTGTGCGCGTCGCTGGCGGAGCGATGGACCGACGGCGCCCCGGCAGATCGCGTGGTGGCCGGGGATCTGGGGCTGACCGTGCAGGGGCTGAACGAGCGGTATCTCGAGGCGGGACTGATGTTCGGTGTCAGCCCTGAACTGATGCTGGCGAAGCGCGGAGAAGCCCCCGGTGCCGATCGCATGGCCGAGGCAGTAAGTGCGCTGCCCGAGCAGCAGCGGCGGCTCCTCACGCTTTACTTCGAAGACGGTCTGAGCTTCGCGGAGATCGCCCGGTTGCTGGAGATCTCGGCTGAGCGCGCGCAGGCGCTCTACGGCCGCGCGGGGACGGCGATCCGCGGATGCATCGTGACGGGCACTCGGCCGCGGGCGAGGGTGGGGCGCTGATCGTGTCGGTACTCGCGCGGGCGTTGCGGCAGACGGACGCGATGATGGCGGTCGGCATCATCGGCCTTGTGGCGATGATGCTCATCCCGCTTCCCGAGCCGGTGCTGGACCTGCTGCTGACGGTCAACTTCGGCGCCGCGCTGTGCATCCTGCTGGTGGCGATGTACGTGCGCGAGCCCCTGGAGTTCGCGGTCTTCCCCTCGGTGCTGCTGGTCGCCACGCTGTTCCGACTGGCCCTGAACATCTCCTCGACCCGACTGATTCTGCTCAACGCCAACGCGGGCCGGGTGATCGAGGCCTTCGGCAACTTCGTTGTGGGAGGCGACCTGGTCGTGGGCCTGATCCTCTTTCTGATCCTCGTCATCATCCAGTTTGTTGTCATCACCAGCGGCTCCCAGCGCGTGGCGGAGGTGGCGGCGCGCTTCACTCTCGACGAGATGCCCGGCAAGCAGATGGCGATCGACGCCGACCTCTCGGCCGGCCTGGTAACCGAGGAGGAGGCGAAGCAGCGCCGCCGGACCATCGAACGCGAAGCAGATTTCTATGGCGCCATGGACGGCGCGACAAAGTTCGTGCGCGGTGACGCCATCGCCGCTATCGTGATCGTGGTCATCAATATCATCGCCGGTCTCATTATTGGCATTACCCGCCTTTCACTTGAGCCGGGCGAGGCATTGCAGCGATACGCGCTGCTGACGGTGGGAGACGGACTGGTCAGCCAGATCCCGGCGCTGCTTATCTCGACGGCGACCGGGCTGGTGGTGACGCGGTCCGCCTCCGAACAGGACCTTGGCACGGACGTGGTGACGCAGGTACTGGCGCAGCCGCGGGCGGTCGGGATCGTCGCGGTGATGCTGGTGGCGTTCGGGATGGTCCCCGGGCTGCCGACGCTGAGCTTCTTCGCGATCGGTGGAGCGCTGGGGCTGCTGGCGTGGTTCGTCGGGCAGGCGCAGGCCGAGGAACAGCAGGAGGCCGAAGAGGCGGATGCGCCTGCTGAGGACGAGCCTGTTGCCGCTGCGGCCCCGGATCGGCTGGCGGTGGAGATCGGCTACGGGCTGCTGAACCTGATCGACGAGGATCAGCAGGGCGGGCTGCTGCACAGGATCGGCGCGATACGCGAACAGATCGCCGCCGAGCTGGGGCTGGTGGTGCCGCCGGTTCGGATCAAGGATGACATGGGGCTGTCGCCCAATGCGTATACGATCCGGCTGCGCGGAGCGGCGGTCGCGGAGGGCCGGCTGCAGCCGTCGCGCGTGATGGCCATCGCCACGCGCGAGGGACTGGATGACCTTCCGGGCACGAGCGTGACCGAGCCGGCGTTCGGGCTCCCCGCGTGGTGGATCGACCCTGAGCAGCGCACGCTGGCGGAGGCGCGAGGGTACACGGTCGTGGAGCCTGAGGTGGTGCTGGCCACACATCTGAGCGAACTTGCGAAGGGCCACGCGCCGGAGCTTATCAGCCGCCAGGATGTGCAGATGATGCTCGACGAACTCCGGCAGACCAATGCGGCGGCCGTCAATGAGCTTGTGCCGGACATGGCGTCGGTCGGGCAGGTCCACCAGGTGCTGCAGACGCTGCTTGACGAGGATGTGCCGATCACGGACATGTCGTCGATCGTGGAGGCGCTCGCTGACGGCCTGCGGATGACCGGGGACCTCGACGAGGCGGTGGAGTGCGTACGAACCGCACTTGCACGAACGATCTGCGAGCAGTACCGCGACGGTGAGACGATCGAGGTCTGGGTGCTGGACCCGGAGCTTGAGGCGCTGGTGGCGGATTCGCTGGTGGACACGCCACAGGGCACGACCTGCCTGCTCGACCCGGGTGTGCTGCAGGCGATGCTGCGGTCGGTCGAGGAGGCGCTGGAGGAGATGGCTGCTCAGGGCCGCGACCCCATCATCCTGACCTCGCCGCAGATACGCCGACATGTGCGCGCGCTGATCCGGCGGAGTTTCCCGGACGTGACCGTGCTCTCGCACGCGGAGATCGTGCCCGAGGCGACGGTGCACGCCCGCGGCTCGCTGGGCATCGAGCAGCAGATGGCGGAGGTGCCGGCATGATCGGGCCCGCCGCGCAGGTCATCGAGCGCACCGCCGAGCTTCTGCCGGCCGGCCTGCGGGTGGTGGGGCTCGCGGCGGTGGCGCCCGGGCTGAGCTATCAGCAGGCACCACCACGGGCGCGGGTGGCGCTGGCCGTGGCGCTGGCGCTGGCGGTGGCTCCCGTGGCGGGCGCGCCACCGGCGGACATGGCTGAGCCTGTGCGCTACATCGCGCTGTGTGTCGCGGAGCTTGCATTCGGACTGGCGCTGGGCTTTGTGGCATCCGCTGTGCTGGAGGCGCTGCGATTCGGCGGCGAGATTCTGGACCTGCAGATCGGGCTGCGCGCGGGGCAGTTGTTCGATCCGGCAACCGGCTCGCAGTCAGGTATTCTCAGCACCGGGTATTACATGCTGGCGCTGGTGTTCTTTGTGACGATGGACGGGCATCATTTTCTGCTGCGGGGTGTGACCGAGGGCTTTCAGATCGTACCGGTGGGCGGGATGGCGCTGGGCGCGGATATGGCGAGCCTCGCCTCGGACCTGGGGACGAGCGTGCTTGTGCTGGGGCTGCGTGTGGGAGGGCCGGTGATGGTGGCGCTGCTGCTGGCGGACCTGGCGTTCGGCCTCGTCGCCCGGGCGGTGCCGCAGATCAACGTGTTTCTGGTCGGGATTCCGGGGAAGATCGCGGTCGCTTTCGCGATAGCGACGGTGGGGGTGCCGATGCTGCTGATGAACGTGGAGCGGATCACGCGGTTGATGGCGACCTACCTGGATGCGACGCTCCGGGCATTCGGGGGATGAGTGCGGAGGAAATCGTGACCGATGGCCACCGAAGAACGCACAGAAGACCCAACGCCGCGCAAGCGTAAGCAGGCGCGCGAGGAAGGCCAGGTCGCCACCAGCGTGGACCTTACGCGGGCGCTGGGGCTGCTGGCGATCTACCTGGCGTGGCGGTTTGCCGGTGAGGGAATGCTTCGCAGGCTTACGGGGGCCACTGAGAGGTGGCTTCGTCTCGCCGGCACCAGGCAGATGGATCTGGATGCGGTGCTGGCCGCGTACGCGAGCCTGCTGCCGGTCATGGCGCTGGTCCTCGGGCCGGTGATGCTCGCGGCGGTGATCGGTTCGGTCGTCGCCGCCTCGGCCCAGACGGGCGCACTGGTGTCGATGAAGGCGATCAGCCCGGACTGGTCCCGGCTGAACCCGGTGAACGGCTTCAAGCGGCTGTTCAGCGCGCGGGGGGCAGTGACGACGCTCAAGAGCATACTCAAGGTCTGTGCCATCACAATCGTCGCGGCGGTCGTCCTGCGCGGGCACGCCAATGACATTCTCCTGATGGCCGACATGCAGTTGGGCCCCATGATGGCTACAATGGCCGCAATCGCCGCCGAGATGCTGGTTAAGTGCATGGTCCTGCTGCTGGCCATCGGCGCGGCCGATTACGCGTTCGAGTGGTGGGATCACGAGAAGCAGCTTCGCATGACCCACCACGAACTGAAGCGGGACCTGCGCGAGACCGAGGGCGATCCGGAGATTAACTCGCGGCGGGATGAACTCCGGCGATCGGTGCTCGGCCAGGGCATCTCAGAGCAGATGCCGCAGGCCGATGTGGTGGTGACGAACCCAACACACTTCGCGGTGGCACTGCGCTACGATGCCGCGGATATGAGCGCCCCCACGGTCGTGGCAAAGGGCCAGCGCGCGGTGGCGCGCGAGATCATCCGCCTGGGGCGGATGTACGGGGCGGAGATCGTGCAGAACCCGCCGGTTGCCCGGAGCCTCTTCAAGTCGTGTGAGCTTGGTGAGACGGTTCCGGAGACACTGTACGAGGTGGTGGCGGAAATCTTCGCGGTCGTCTACAGGCGCCGCAAGCGCAGAAATGAAGGTCCGATAGCACCAAAGGGGCAACAGTAGTCCAATAGATACTCTATAAAGTACTTTCGAGTGAATAGCGAATACGTTTGTCACAAAGGTGATAGGTCTCCTTGAGGTGCATATACATTCAGCAGGTTGAACACGACCGCTTAATCGCACTGTCGGGCGCGGGGTCTTCCGTCGATCCAGAAAGATGCGTCTTTGACGCGTTGATCGGATGACTGATTATCAGCACTGAGCGAGAACGGGGGAGCGACCAAGGTTGGAGCTTGCAGAGAAGTCGCAACTGTCATCGGCAGAACGCGAGCGAATCATCACCGAGAATGTGGATCTTGTGCGGTATGAGGTTGACCGCGTGGCGTCCGGTCTGCCCGACCAGGTGGACCGGGAGGACCTCGTGAGCGCGGGCCTGATCGGCCTGGTGAAGGCGGTGGATCGCTACGATCCCAATCGGGGAGCCAGTTTCCGCACCTACGCGAGCACACTCGCGCGGGGGGCGATCCTCGACGAGTTGCGGAAGATGGACTGGGCGCCCCGGGGCTTGCGCGGGCGCTACCGGGAGCTGGAGCAGACCGTCTCGAAGCTGCGCCGACGCCTCGGGCGCCAGCCCCAGGAATCGGAGATCATCGAGCGCCTCGGGATCAGCTCCCGGGAGTACCGCAAACTGCTGCGCGACGCCTCCGCGACGGCGATCGTATCCCTGGAAAGCCTCACCGAGGCGGCCGGGGATGCGCACTCGCCCACCAACGCCAACCTGCGCGAGGGGCGCCCCGAGTGGGTCCCGCACACCAGCGTGGACCATTCAGAACTGCGCCGGCTGCTGGTGGAGTGTATCAAGGAGCTGTCGGAGCGCGAGCAGATGGTCATCAGCCTCTACTACAAGGAGGAGATGACCATGCGGGAGGTCGGGATGATCCTCGATGTCACCGAATCGCGCATCTGCCAGATCCACACACAGGCGATCGCCCGGGTGCGGGCCGCGCTGAAGTCCCGGCTGGATTCGTGATCCACGAGAAGCATCAATCCACTGTACACAGGGGGATTGCTGTATCGTGTCATCGCTGGAAAGCGCGACAGTTCTCGTTGTAGACGACGATCCGGAGATGCTCGCCAACCTCGAGCGCTCGCTGGCCGAACTCGACTGTGGAGTCATCACGGCCGAGGACGGCGCGACGGCGCTGTCGAAGGCCACCTCCGAGGGGGAGCCGGATCTGCTGATCCTCGACCGAATGCTTCCGGACGCTGACGGTGTCGAGTTGCTTGCGCATCTGCGGGCCCGGAGCGTCCCCGCGCCGGCCATCCTCATCACCCCCCCCCCCCGCTTCCCGCCGGCCCTGGGTGGGCTGGGGCTGCGCGCCGCGCACTATCTGCAGAAGCCCTTCGCGCCCGAAGAGCTGCTTCAGGCGGTGCGCGATGTGCTGGGCGCTGCGGACGGGCCCGCCTCGGGCGAGGAGGCGGGATATCTGTGGCAGGTGCTGCGCGAGAAGCATGACTTCGACCACGTGATGAGCCGCAACGCGCAGGTCCGGCGGGCCTACTGTGCCGCGGCACGGGCCGCGGATACGCCGGCGCCGGTGCTGATCGAGGGAGAGACGGGTACCGGCAAGGACTTCCTTGCGCGTGCGATCCACTACATGAGCGATCGCGCGGAGCAGCTTTTCGTACCGATCAACTGCGGCTCGCTGCCCGAGCAACTGCTCGCCAGCGAGCTGTTCGGCCACGAAAAGGGCGCATTCACCTCCGCTACGAAGTCGAAGAAGGGGATGTGCGAGGTGGCGGACGGGGGGACGCTGTTCCTCGACGAGATCGGCGAGATGAGTACCGACAACCAGGTCAAGCTGCTGCGTTTCGCGCAGGACCTGAGCTTCACGCGGCTGGGCGGGACGGAGCCGATCGAGGTGGACGTGCGGCTGATCTGCGCGACCAACCAGGACCTGCAGCAGGCGGTGGAGGACGGCCGCTTCCGGGAGGACCTGTACTACCGTCTGGCGGTCATGCCGCTGCGGCTCCCCCCGCTGCGGGAGCGGCCGGAGGACATTGAGCCCTTCGCGCGGTTCTTTCTACGCAAGCACCGCATCCGGCACGGGCGGGGGCCCGAGGAGATCTCAGACGGGGCGCTGCAGCTTCTGCGCGAGCAGCCCTGGCCGGGGAACCTCCGCCAGCTTGAGAACGCTATCCAGCGGGGCTTGCTGCTGGCCCATGGCGATACGCTGCAGCCAGAGGACATGATGCTGGAGGCATAGATAGAGCGCCGGCGCCTCTCCCCCGCGCCAGCTATTGCTCGCTTTCACGCCGCCCGGCCGGAGGTGCGGTAGTAGGCGCTTTTCGCGCCGGAGCCGGTGTGGGCGGTGGTGAGCCTGCGGCGAAGCTCGCCGAAACTGCGCTCGATCAAAGCGTGGTTGCGCCGCCGGATTTCGTAGAGTGCGTTGAGGGCCTCGCGGGCTTCACGGCACTCCGCTGAGGTATCATCGCGTCGCGCGTCATCGAGCAACTGACTCCACAGCGCTTTCTGCTGCTCGAGGATCTGCTCCAAACCATCCCAGTCGTTCGCGGAAATGGCCTCCCGTTCGGCGCGTCCGAGCGCCCGGATCTTCTCCACCGGCGTGTCGCCGTCGGCTACGCGGCCTTGTCCTGCATCTGTTCCTGTTGACATTTTTCGAGGGCCTCCTCCCAGGCTGTGAGAAGTCGCTCAGCGATCTGCTTTACGTAGGCGAGTCGGTCCAGGTCATCCTGCAGGTCCACATCCACAAGCTGGCGCTGCAGGTGGGCGTAGAGTGCGCGCAACTGCTCGGCAAGCTCTCCGCCTACCTCGGTGTCCAGCGAGCACATCAACTCGGTAAAGATCTGCTGTGAGCGCCTGAGCGCGGCGGCCTTCGCTTCGTAGTCCCGGCGCTTGATCGCGCTTTCGGCCCGGGTGAGGTATCCGACCAGTGCCCGGCACAGCAGTATGACCAGATCCCGCGGATCTGCTCCGATGACCTGCATCTCCTGATAAGCTTCAGGGGCGTACTTTGATGCCATGTGCCACCCTCCTGTCAGTGCATCCACTCACTGTGCATGCATGTTTCGTGCCAGCGTTCTACTGAGCGCTGCTCGATCCGGAGAGAGTGGTCATCTGGTTTTGCATCCAGTTGAGCAGCGTCTGCGATTGGGACATCTTGGTCTCCATCACCGCAAAGTCCGACTGAAGCTGCGCTATGTAGCGGTCCACATCGTCCTCGACCTCCGCGATTTCCTCTTCGACTGCCTGGATATCGCCTGTCACGCCCTCCGTCGCGCGGGTGAGGGAGCCGTTGTCATCGGTCACGGCCTCGATGTAATCGCCCAGGCGGGATGCGATGCCCTTGCTGATACGAACCACGCCCGCCGACCCGGGGCTCTCGGTGGAGACAACGAGTTGCAGGCCCTCGGTGGCGGTGTCCTCGGCGCCGGTGAGCACTCGCCCGTTCCCGGTCGCGGTCTCTCCGTCGATCGTGCCCGCGACGTCGCGTCCCTCGTACGTGGCGACATCCCCCGCGGCGGCTCCGCCGAGATCGGTGCCTCCGGCTCCGTCGGCGAGTGACGAAGAGATGTCGAGAGCATGGGCATCGCCGTACAGGTCGTTCTGCATCACCAGGCTGTCGCCATCCACCGACGCTGTAACGTCCATGCGCTGGGCCTGGAAGAGGGCGTTAAGCTGGTCGGCCGCTTCCTCCAGAGTCATTCCCGCGCTGAGGCTCACTGAGGCCCCGTTGACCGTGAGCATCTCATCGGTGGTGATTCCGCCTGAGAGGGATGCGCTGGTGGCGGTGGCTCGCGTGGCGGCCTGCGTGATCTCGACATCCCATCCGGCGGCGCCCGAGTCTTGCGTGGCTGACGAGTAGTCCGTGACCTGCACCCCGGCATCGGTGGCCTCGGTTCGCACGCCGAACATGCGCTTGACGCCCTCCGGGTCGGAGGCGAGGGTGTCGAGAAGTTGCGCAGTATCGAGTTGGAGTTGATCGCTGCTGTTGAACCTCAGGCCGATCTGTGAGGCGAGCTTCGTATCACCCGGCATGGTATCCACCAGATCGCTCACCTGATCGCGCAGGCCGGCCTCGAGATTCATGACCGCCGGAGAGCCGAAGAACAAGCCGCCCTGCTCGGCCTCGCTGTCGAAATTCTGGTGCTGGTTGATGAAGTCGATGACCTCATTGTACGCGCCAACAAAGCCCTCCACCGCAGCAACCGTGGCGCTGGTATCGGCTTCGACGGAGACGGCGACGCTCGAACCACCCGTCTCGCTCTGAAGCTGTAACTGCAAGTTCTCGATGGCGTCATCGATCGCGTTCGTCGAACGGGTCATGCTGATGCCGTCGATGGAGAATTGCGCATCCTGTGCGGCATCGATCTCGTTGGTGAACCCCTTCTGCAGCACGCCCAGCGTCGCGAGCACGTTGTTGTCATCGGTGAATGTCGGCCGTCCGGCCGCGCCGGTGATCTGAAGGCGATACGCGGTCTGGTCATCCTCAGTCACCGTCTCAACGCTGGCGGTGACATCGGTGACGGCGTTGATGGAGGCCGCGATGTCCTCGAGGCTGTCGGTGGACAGGTCGATGGCCACGTCGGTCCCGTTGACCTGGATGGTTCCAGACTGCGCGTTGTCCAGGCCCAGCACATCGCCGACCGGCGACAGTTTGCTCGCCATTGCATCGCTTGCCGCACCATCGGTGATCGTGTGCTTGACCGAGGTGGTGGAGTTCTGCAGCCCGAGCGCCTCCAGCACATCGGAGGTGTTGGCATCTGCGAGTTCTATGGCCCCCTCCGTTCCGGTGCTGAGGCTGGTCAGGTGCAGGCGGCAATCGCCATCCGACACGTTGAGGATGGAGGCAGACACGCCCGCACCCGCCGCGTTGATCGCACTGCTGATGTCGGCAAGGGTGTCCTCGACACCGATGTTAACGACGGTCCCGTTGACGAGGATGTCGCCTGACAGCCCAAGGGCCTCGGAACTGGACGAGAGGCTCTGTGACCCGACCTTGTGTGACCGGGCGAGTTGATCGACTGTGATGTCGTAGGTGCCCACGGGCGCTCCGGCCGACGCGCTCACGACCACCGCCGAGTCATCGCTGCTGGTGGCAGAGACCTGGCTGAAGGCCGTTCCATCCGTCAGCCCCGACGCGGCGGTGCTCAGTGACAGAGTCCGTGCCGTGAGTTGCTGGAAAGCACTCAGGCGCTCGGAGTAGACGGACTTCTCCTGCTCCAGCCGGCTGATGGGCCGGGACTTGATCTTACCCAGCTGCGTGATGGCGCTCTGGATGTCGAAATCCTGTGAGATCAGGCCGGTGACGGACATACTGCCGACATCCATGGTCTGGTCCTCCTGTCATCTGCCTGCGCGTGATTGTGGGACGGGCATGGGGACGCCCGAATGAGGGCGCCCCCAGCGATCTGAGCGGGTTCGCGCGGTACTATCCGCGGATGAGCTGCAGCACGTTCTGCGGCAGCGAATTGGCCTGTGAGAGGAAGGCCGTGGCCGACTGCACCAGCACCTGGCTGGTGGTGA
>CAZAHB010000029.1:0-34057 GCA_964484945.1 uncultured Armatimonadia bacterium
GTCCTCTTCCGCGGCTTCGACGGCACGCCGATCCGGCCGCTGGAGGAGATCCCGGAGGTCGCGAAGATCGGCCGCCGCTTCGGCGTGGACCATCTCTGTGTCTGGGATACGCTCACCCTGGGCAACTACGCGAAGGCCAACGACCGGGACCTGACCGACTATCCGGCAGATGAGCGCGAGCTTCTGCCGGCGATGCTCACCCGGGCCGAGCGGGAGGGCACGAGCACGAGCGCGCTGATTAACTTCCGCCATCCGCTTCCCTCGCGCGCGGTCTCGGACCCGAATGTGGCCGAACATGTCATACGCCGCTTCGACGGCACATTTCGCACTGAGAACTGGAATGCATCACATCACCACGGCACGCTTTTCGCGAAGCACCTCGGCCCGGAAAGCTGGATCTACTCCCCGTTCTCGCCAGAACACCGTGAACGCGTAATGCGTGTAACTGAGGAGTACCTCGATCTGGGTTACACGTCCATGTTCTACGACCAGCCTTTCGAGATCGGGCCGGACTACGGCCGAGCAGATTGCCGACCGGAACTGACGCACCACGAGGCGCTGGAGATGATCCGCGAGGTCCGCAAAGAAGTGCTGGCGGGAGATTCGGACGCGATTATCATCGGCGAGGAATGCGACGTGTTCGCACAGGATGCCGTCGATCTCTGGATGAGCTGGAGCATTTCTCAGCCTGAGGCCGCCGGGACTGCCGCAATCATGCGCTACTGCATCCCGCACACGATGCTCTCATGGGTGATCGACCACGAACCGGAGCGCGCGGCGATCGCGTTCGGGCTGGGCATGTTCATGTGCCTGATGATCCACGGCGGCGAGGGGACGCTGGCGGATGAGCCGGAACTTGCCGAGTTGGTTGGGAAGATGGCCGACTTGCGCCAGAAGACCGCTGAGCGCACCACCTGCGCGCGGTTCGCCGATCAGACGGGTCTGACGGTCGATGCGGACGAAGCGTTCATGGCGCACAGCTTCGACAGCCCCGATGGCCCGGCGGTGATCGTGGCGGCCCCGGGCGAGGCCGCGAGCGGGCGCGTGCGCATTGACCGGGATGCATTCTCGGCGCACGGCGGCGAGGGCGCGCTGCTCAGGGTGGATGGCAACGAGGAGACTGCTGACGGCGACGAGCGAGAGTTCTCGCTGGATGCGAACGAGGTCGCGGTGTGGGTCCTGTGATGGTCCGGACTGGAGGACTGCTGATGATCGGAGGCCTGGCGCTCGCCACGGCTGCCGGTGCGCGGGAGACTGACGCTGAGCCGGACAAGCCCGTCATCCACAACGCCGATGGGTCGCCCTGGGGCACGCATCACTTCGCCCAGGGCGGCGTGGTCGTGGACGGCATCGCCTACTTCCTCGCGGATCAGAAGTTCACGCCCAACCTCAAGGCCCCCGACTTCCCCTACGGTGTGGCGTTCGACCTCGAGACGTTATGGAAGATCCGCACCTACCCCTTCGAGGACACCTACGACAGCTCTCCACTCGTCGTCCAGCGCCTCGACGGAAGCTGGATCGTCGTCGCACACGAGTACCTGCGCGAGCGGACGCTCGCGCTTCGTCGCGAAAGCGGCGAGGTCGCGTGGATCAGCCCCGCCAACCAGCCGGGTTCCTACTTCTTCGGCTACTCATATTACGTGCGCGAGGACGGCTCAAAGCTGCTGCTGCAGGCGGCCACGAACGGCCTGCATGCGCTGTCGTCCGAGGACGGGAGCGAGGTGTGGTGGCTCGAAGCCGAGACGCGCGGCGGTGTAACGCCCGCTGTCGATCAGGACGCGGGGGTCGCCTGGTATCAGGTGGACGGGCGCATTCTGAAGGTGCGGCTCACGGATGGCGAGATGCTGTCCGAGACCGCGGTCGGCCCGCCCTGCGACGTGGTGTCATGGAACACGGTTCTCGTCGATGACCGCGATGAGCCGCTGGTGGCGACCTACTGGTTCGGCTTCAGCGGAGGGAAGGGCGAGAAGGGCATGCGCTGGAATGCCGCGGTGCGTGTCTTTGACACGGATCTGAACCTTCTCTGGGAGCGCAGGGGCCTCCCCGGGCCGAAGAAGTCCACCCTGACGTACGCCGAGGGAAAGCTCGTCATCGGCACCGGCAGCGGGTGGGGCGGCGACTACGAGGGCGAGGACTGGAAGTACATCGTCGCATATGACGTCGCGACCGGCGAGGAGGCGTGGCGCTGCGACCTGCGCGAGTACGACTTTACGAACATCATGAACGTCCCCTACGCGTGGGGCAGCTTCTACGCGGAGGCGTCCGGCGACAACGGCAAGCTCTTCCGCATCGACGCGCGGACCGGCGAACTTCTGGAGACGCTGGTGTACGACGGGTCGGTCGGCTCCTGTGCGCCGCCGATCATCGCCCGCGGCGTGATGCTCAGCGGCGACCTCGGCCGCGACGGAGTCGTCGTCACGCGCCTGGCGGAGGGCTCGACGGCGGACTGGCCCGGCCCGTTTGGCGACCCGCAGACGAACACGTATACGGTCCGCGACGATCCGCATGCCCAGCCCGTCCCGATGCGCGAGATCCGGGCGGGTGAGTGACCGCGGCCATGCGCGTGACGGTTATCGCCATCGGCTCGCGGGGTGACGTGCAGCCCTACGTGGCGCTCGGTGAGGGGCTGGCGGAGGCCGGCTACGAGGTCCGTATCGCCACACACGAGCCCTTCGAGGCGCTGCTGAAGGGACGAGGGCTTGACTTCTACCAGGTGGGCGAAGACCCGGCGGAGCTGTTCGCTAACGAGCGCATTCACTCTATGCTTCGGTCAGGTGCCAACGCGTTGAAGTTCATGCGCGAGTTCCGTGCACTGCTGGAGCCTGTCACTCGCAAGCTGGTCGAGGACACGGTCGCGGCCTGCGAGGGCGCGGACGCCGTGGTGCTCTCGAACGCCGGGATCATCCCCGGCTTCCACCAGATCGCGGACACCCTCGGCGCGCCCTACTGCACGTGCCTCCTGCAGCCGGTGATGCCCACGCGCGAGTTCGCGAGCCCCTTCACGCCGCGCCTGCCGCGCTGGGTGCCCGGACAAGGCCTCTACAACCTCGCGTCACACAAGCTCTTCCTGCGCGCGTTCGCCTGGTTCTTCCGCCACGTGATCCCGATGCTGCGCGAGGAGCACGGCCTGCCGCCGATGTCACATCGCGAGATCCGACGGGGCGCCCGCGAGGCGGATGCGCCGGTCCTCTTCGGCTTCAGCCCGTCGGTCATCCCCGAGCCTGAGGACTGGCCCGAGCGGGCGCACGTCACCGGCTACTGGTTCCTTGACGCGCGGGAGACGTGGGAGCCGGCGGAGCGCCTGCGCGAGTTCCTCGCAGCGGGCCGGCCGCCAGTCTACGTGGGGTTCGGGAGCATGGTGACGCGCGACCCGGAAGAAGCAACCGCGCAGGTCGTGGGGGCGCTGCAGAGGACGGGGCAACGCGGGATTGTGCTGACGGGATCGGGGGCGTTTGTAGCGGACGGGCTGCCGGACGGGGTCCTCGCGATCGAATCGGCGCCACACGACTGGCTCTTCCCGCGCATGGTTGCGGTGGTGCATCACGGGGGCGCGGGGACGACGGCGGCGGGGCTGCGCTCGGGCGTCCCGTCGCTCGTGGTGCCCTTCTTCGCGGATCAGCCGCACTGGGCGCGGACCGTCCATGACCTCGGCGTCGGCCCGCGGCCCATCCCGCACAAGCGCCTGAGCGCAAATCGGCTCGCGGAGGCAATCGAGCGTGCGCTCTCAGACGAGACCATCCGCGCCCGCGCGGCCGACCTCGGCCAGCGCATCCGCGCGGAGGACGGCGTGGCGCGGGCGGTGGGGATTATTCGAAGGCATTTCGAGGGTCCCTGAACGGCGCACGTGCGAGGAGGACGCCCGTGCCACGGGACGGCAACGGCGGCCCCTCCCCCTGCGATAGACGACATCGCTTCCCCCTCCCCTTTGACTTCGCTGTGCGAAGTCCGGCGGGAGAGGGAGAAAGGACGGCAAACGCCTCCGAACGAACCTGATCCACCGCCTCTCAATCGATCCTGACAGCGTCCCCCGTCCGCGCGGAGGCGTAGATCGCATCGGTGATCTGCGCCAGCACCAGCGAGTTCTCCAGCGTGGTCATCGGCTGACCGTCCTCGCGGATCGCCCGGGCCCAGTCGTCGATCACCCACGGCGTGCCGCCACCCTCGCGGTCATCGCCCTTCCAGAGTGACTTGCGCACAACGCCCTCATCCGGATCGCTGGCGTCATCGTAGACAAGCTCCCGCTCGCCGGTTGCGAGCATCTGCAGGTAGAGTGTGCCCGTATCGCCGACGATCTCCCACGCCTCGTTCTGCTCGTGAGCCGCGAACTCCGCGCGCTCAATGTTCAGCGCGGTGCCGTCCTCGCCGATCGCCAGCGCGGTGAAGTGCGCGTCCGCGTCGGACTCGGGCGCGACCGCGTACGCGAACTGCTCATTGCAGCGCCATGTCTGCGCGAGGACCGTGCGGGGATTGAAAGTCCAGCCGCAGATTCCAAGCACGTGGTCGAGGTCGTAGCAGCTCCAGTTGGTGAGGATGCCGCCGGCATTCTGGGCGAAGGATTCGCGCCAGGGCGGCGGCTCATTGCCCGTGGGAGGGCTGCCCGGGCGGAAGCAGCGGAAGAATATCTCGCGGATATTCCCGAGACCGCCGCCGGTCACGAACTCCGTGGCCACCTGCGCCGACTCGTAGCCGCGATAGCGGCCGGAGAAGCAGCCCACCTTCAACTCCCCGCGCCGATCGATCATCTCCTGGACCTCGAACGCGTTCATTGCGACGGGCTTTTCGAGCATCACGTGCTTCCCGCGCTCGAGCGCCCGGAGCGCCATCGCGCCGCGCAGGCCCGCCGGGAAGGCGAGGATGACCGCCTCGACCTCGTCGTCCTCGTCGAGAAGCTCGCGGCCCTGCTCGTACACGCGCGGGACATTCGCTTCCTTGGTGGCCCCCTGCCGGCCCGCGATGCGCAGGCCCGCCGCCGCGACGACCTCGCCCAGCTCGCTGGCCTGCGCGCTCTCGAGGTTGCGGCTCCCGATTACGCCACAGCCGATAACTCCGACTTTCACAGGTTCCATGTCACGACTCCATCGTGTCCTTGATGTCTCAGTCGAGGGATGGTTCGCGGAGAAACGCGCGGGACCTTCGTGGGGGCGCGTCGTTCGTCGTTTCGGAGGGGCCGGGCTCGCTACCCGATGACCTCCCGAAACACGCGCAGGTGGTTCTCGCCGAGGAAGCCGCGGATGGTCGCTTCGTTATGGCCGCGGCGCATCAGGCCCTCGGTGAGTTTCGGAAGCTCCGCCGGGGACTCGAGCATCACGAGGTAGCCGTCCGAGCCCCAGCCTGCATGTTCGGGCCCGGCGACCTCGATCATATGATCCGCGTGGTCCAGCCACGTCTCGAAGCGCGGATCGTCCACGCCCCATGGTTCGAAGTCGCTGTACTCGGGGCCGGGCCCGATGAAGAAGGTCATCAGGCCGATGACCCCGCCCCTTTCCGCGATCGCTCGGATATGCTCGTCGGGGAGGTTGCGCGGGTGACCGTTGACCGCGCGGCAGTTACAGTGGGAGCCGATGATCGGGTCCTCGGAGACCTCCAGCACGTCCGCCACGCCCGCGTCGGACGTGTGCGAGATGTCGATGACCATCCCGATGCGGTTCATCTCGCGGATGACCGCGCGCCCGAAGGGCGTCAGGCCCCCGCCGGTGCCGCTCTGGACCCAGCTATCTACCACCAGGTTGCGGCTGAAGCGCGCGAGGAGCATCTGGGTGTAGCCGAGGCGCTTGAGGACGCTCAGCATCTCGATCGAGTCCTCGATCATCTGCACGCAGTTGCAGTCGAGCATCACCCCGACGCGCCCATCCTCTTTCGCGCTGACGATATCGTCCGCGCTGCGGATCAGCGTCATCTCATCGATGGCATCGATCTCGCGCATCAGGATCTCGTAGAAGATCAGCGCGTTCGTGTGACCGCTGCGCGGCGGGTACTGCAACGTGTAATGCCCCCACGATTCGGGCGGCCACGCGTACTCGCCCCAGTCCTCGGGCCAGTCGCCCTCGGTGGCGTGCTCGCGGCCCAGTTCCACGGAAAGCTGATACTCGCCGGCCGTCTCGAAGCGCGAGGCGTTGCTCGCCTGATCGAGCATACTCTGGCCGAAGACGTTCAGACCGCCCTGCTTCACCAGCGGCAGGTCGAACCGCCCCGCGAAGCGGCCCCCGCCCCACTCCTCACTAGGACGCGCGAGCCAGCCGGGCGCCTCCGAGCCGCCGCCTGCCTTGAGCGCGCCGTAGGCATGGTTGAAGCTGGTGGTGTAGATGTCGGTGACCAGCGCATCAAGGGTCAGTTCGATGGCCTCGTCGCGAACGCCCGTCAGGTCGGGCATGGTGGGGTCCTCCCGGGAATAGTGGCGACGGGCTGAGAGCCAGTCCCACAAACGGCACCTGTACGCGAGCACTTTCGTCCGTACGTTGTTCAGCTTGCGACCTGCGACTTGTGACTGCCGTTACCCTTCGCTTGCGATCTGCACGTCGCTGATGCGGAGGCTGGGCAGGATCAGGCCCGGCTCCTCGCGGTAGTCGCTGGAGACCGCGTCGATGTTGCCCAGTAGCTCCTCGCCGGTGCTGCCGATCAGCGTGGTGGAGATCGGCGTCGTGCACTCGCCATCCTCGATGCGGAAACCAAAGTCCAGCGTCGTCGAGACCTCTCCGGTCACGGAGTTCGGCGAGAGGCCCGCGTATGCGACGAAGATGCCGTCGTCGATCTCCGAGATCAGCTCGGCCTCAGTCTTCTCACCCGGCTGGATCTGAAGGTTGCTGGGGCTGATGCCGACCGATGATGAGTAGCCGCTGCGCGAGGCATGGCCGGTAGGCTCAACACCGGCCTTGAACGCGGTGTAGGAGTTGTGGAGATAGGTGGTGAGGACTCCCGCGTCGATCAGCGCCCGCGGCTCTCGCGCGACGCCCTCGCCGTCGTATTCGGATGAGCGCAGGCCCGCCGGGACCAGCGGCTCCTCCCTGACAGTCAAAACGTCGCCGGCTACCTGCTCTCCCTCGCTACCGGCGAGCCACGAGCGATTGCGCTGCACCGATTCTGCACTCGCCGCACCAACTACCGAGCCTACCAGGCCCATGGTGGTCAGCGGCGCGAGCACGATCGGCACGCGGGCGGTGGGCACCGGCTGTGAGCCGAGTTGCCTCAGAGCTTCCTCTGCAGCCTTCTCCGCCACCCCCTCGATCTCAAGGTCCTCCATGCGCCGCGCCATGTCCTGCTCGAAGAAGGTCCCGATGTCGTCACCGCGGGGGATGATGACGAAGAAGCTCAGCCCCGCGGAACTGCCGCGCTTGCTCACGGCCACTCCGGTGGAACTGGCGAGCGCCGAATCGCCCCAACTCGCGCCGGCGCCCCCCTGCACGATCGCGTCGTCCGCAACGGTCATCGCCTCGTCGATCCCGCGCAGGCACCAGTCCACGAATGCGCCCGCGTCGAGCCCCGCCATCTCCTCGTCGAAAAGCTCCGGGACCGGCGCGGCCTCCGTCGGATCGGGCAGCCGCACGAAGTCGGGATCGGGGTGGGCCGCACGCGCCATCGCGACGGCGCGCTCGGCGGTCTCGCGCGCGCTCTCGGCAGTAAGCTGCTGCACGGTCGCGAACCCCTGACCGCCGTCCACGTATGCGCGCACGGACAGCCCCTGGTCGCGGATCGTCGAGCAGTAGTTTATCGATGATTTTTCGACCTCAACCGACACCTCGGTGCCGTCGGAGCAGTAGGCATCGGAGAAATCCGCTCCGGCCGCCTGTGCGGCCTCCACAGCGGTCTGCGCAAGACCAAGCAACTCGCTCATCGTCCGCTCCTCCCGCTCTCTTCCTGCCCACCGACCACGACATCGCGAATGCGAAGGTACGGCCCGCCGGCATCGACGGGGACGCCCTGCCCGCCCTTGCCGCAGGTGCCGCCGAGGTCGAAGCTGACCTCGCTGCCGACGGCGTCCACGCGCGAGAGCATGCCCAGCGTCAGCCCCGCGAAGGAGGCGTTGCGGTAGTGCCGGCCGACCTCTCCGTTCTCGATCGCCCACGCATTCTCGACATTGCACGTGAACTGACCGCGGGCCGTAAACACGTAGCCCCAGTATCCACCCTTGAGCAGCAGGCCCTCTTCCGTATCGGCGATCATCTCCTCGAGCGTGGTGTCGCCCGAGTCGATGAAGGTGTTGCTCATGCGCACTATGGGGTCTTTCTGATGGTTCTGGGCGCGGGCGCAGCCGTTCGGCTCCGCACCCATCCGCGCGGCCGTCTCCAGACTGTGCAGGTAGCCGGTGAGCACGCCGTCCCGCACGATCTCGTGCCTGCGCGCCGGGACGCCCTCGTGATCGTAGCGGAACGATCCATTCAGATCCTCCAGCGTCGGGTCATCAGCGATGGTCACAAGCTCCGAGCACACCTGCTCGCCCTCGCGGCCGGCCAGGATTGACTCACCGGCCCAGACGGCGTCGGCCTCCGCGTTGTGACCGAAGGCCTCGTGGGCCAGCAGACCGCACACGCGCGGGTCAATGATGACATCGAAGGTCCCGGCGGGCGCAGGTGTCGCGTCGAGCAACGCCAGCGCGCGGTCCGATACCGCGCCCGCCCACTCCTCCGGCTCGATCGCGTCCACGACCTCGTAGCCGCCCGGCCGCGCCTCACTTTCGTGCGCCGCCTGCCGCACATCCCCGCTCTGAGCGGTCGCATTGACCTTCGCCGAACAGCGCATGGCCTGCTGCTCGATGTAGGTGCCGAAGGTGTTCGCAATAATCAGCGAGCCAGCCGAGTCCGAGTAGCTGGCGCGGGAGTTGACGATCCGTTCGTCACGCTCGCGCGCGGCCTGCTCGATCTCGAAGATCCGCTGGACCCTGTCGGCCAGCGGTACCTCCCGCGGGTCGATCTCCGCCTCCGATTCGACGGTGGCCTCAACCGGCTCCACTTCGGCCACCATCCCCGGTTCGCTGATATGGCCCGACGCTGCCTGCGCCATCGACAGCGCATCGCCGAGGCAGCGGCGAAGCTCCTCGGGCGAGGCATCGTTCGTGGGCGCAAAACCCCAGGCGCCGTCAACCAGCACCCGAAGCCCCGCTCCACTGCGTGAGGAGGACGCGACCTTATCCGCCTGCCCGTCCTCGACGGAGATCGACGTGGCCTCACTGTTCTGTACTCTCAAATCGGCGAAGCTCGCGCCTCGCCGCTTCGCATCATCCAGGATATCCTCAATCAGTTCACGCATCACAATTCTCCTGTGTGGCGTGGTGGTGATGTCAGGCGCTACGCTCTAACCGCGTACGCTCATCGCCAGGGTGTACAGCCTGTACCAGAAGGGCGACATGACCAGATCATACTCGCCAACGTATTCCATGTACTCGGCATTGAACCCTCTCTTGAAGCGATTCAGGCCGCCCAGTTCCCCCACCGGCTCGCCGGCGACTTCCCTGGAGACACCGCGGAAGTCATACGTCGTGCAGCCCTGCTCGCGCGCCCACAGCATCGCCTCCCAGTGCAGGCGATGGTTGGGCATGTGCTTGTAGTAGTCCGGGTCGGCGCCACCGTATACGTATACGCATTCATCGCCCATCACGAAGTTCAATACGCCCGCGACGATGTCCCCCTCGAACTCAGCGACAAACAGCTTCGCCAGCCCGGCTTTGGCGAGCACCTCGTGAATGCGCTGAAAGTACTCCAGGCCCCGGATGCGGAACTCGTCGCGCTCGGCGGTGTCTTCCAACAGAGCGTAGAAGTCGGTGAGGTCCTCGCGTGTGCCCTCCCGGACCTCGACCCCGCGGCGTCCGGCGAGGCGCACATTGTAGCGCCATTTCTTATGGAAGTCCGCCATGATGTCATCAGGCTCAGGCGTGAGGTCGGTCTTCATGACGTAGCGTGGCTGCGTGCCGCCGAGGTCGGGGTCCTCGGTGCCGGTGAAGACGAAGCCGGCCTCATCGATCATCTCGGCGACCTCCGAGCGCTCTGCCGGGACGCACGGGTCGATCTTCAGCGCGATGCTCCCGACATCGCTCGCGACCGCCTGGATTTCCCGCAGCAGCCGCTCGAAAAGATCGGCGCGCGACCAGTCGAGGATCGGTCCACGCGGGGTATACAGCAGGCAACGGCCGACGTACGGAACGGGGCGACAGAGGATCATCGCACCGGCCTGGATCTGTCCTTCATCCTCGACGACAACTGTCATCGGCTCCCAGCCGGTGGCGGACTTCAGTTCCCCCCACTGCCAGCTTTGCATTACGGAGGGGTACTCGGAAGCGCGGACGAACTCGTTCCACTGGTCGCGCCGGGATTCGTCGAGCAACATGGGGGGATCAAGCCTTCCTTCGGGTGCAAACATCAGCGGCGTGTCGGACAGGCGTCCGGCCTGCCGTCGTATGTCGTCAACCCTCATCCATCTCATTCGCCGGTGCGTCGATTGAGCCCTCGTCGGCGCCCTCGTCAACGTCGCCGTTTTCGGGCAGCAGAGTCTGGATCTCGACCGTCTCGCCATGGCGATATTTGGCGATCGCCGCCTTCATAACGGATGCGGCGATCGGGGCCGCCGTCTCGCTGCCACCGCCGCCCTCGGTCACGAGCACCGAGCAGGCGAAGCGCGGCTCGTCGTAGGGCGCGTAGCACACGAACCAGGCGTGCGTGTCCTTCTCTGGATCGAACTGCGCCGATCCCGTCTTGCCGGCGACACTGAAGCCAATATCACCAAGGCCGCGGGCGGTCCCGCTCTCACTGGCGACCGCACGGCGCATGCCCTGCTGGACGATCTTCATGTGCTCGGGGTCGCACTCAATCTCGTTGATGACCTGCGCCCGAAACAGCGTCGGCCCACGGCGGAGATACTCCGGCCACTCAATCTTACGCACGAGCCGAGGCGAGATGACCTGGCCACCGTTCGCGACCGCCGCACACATCACCGCCATTTGCATGGGCGTCACGCGGAGGAAGCTCTGTCCGATGACGTACTGGAGGGTGTCACCGGTGTACCAGTCCTCGTCTCTCACCTGCGCCTTCCATTCCCGGTCCGGGACACGCCCATCAAGCTCACCGGGGAGACCGCAGTTCGTGGAGGAATCCATGCCGAACTTCCGCGCCCAGGCGGCTATAGTGTCGGACGTGAGCCCGGCTTTGCGCACAAGCTCGTAGAAGTAGACGTCACACGACTGGGCGATCCCTTCCCACATGTTCAGGTACGCGTTGTGGTTCTTCCAGCACTTGTAGTAGTAGGGTCTGTCGCCGCTACCGACCTTGATGCGGCCTTTGCACTGGAAGGCCTTCTTCGGGCTGATGCCGGTAGTTTCCAGCGCCGCAAGGGCGCTGACCACCTTGAAGATCGAACCGGGTGGGTAGGTGCCCTGGATGGCCTTGTTCAGGAACGGGTGGCGAGGGTCGCCGGCAAGCTGTTCGTAGCGCTCACCGGGGATGCCACCGACCCACTCATTCGGATTGACGCTGGGCTCAGAGGCCATGACCAGCACCTCACCGGTGCGCACATCCATCAGCACCGCCGCTCCCGTCCGCCGACTCCCCACCGCTGCCGAAAGCGCCTTCTCAGCGATCTTCTGAAGCTCCGCGTCGATGGTCAGATAGACCCCTGCGCCCTGCTGGGGGATGCGCTCCTCGCGGATCAGGCGCAGCGGCCGGTTGAACTTGTCAACCTCCCACACGCGCTTGCCGCGCCTGCCCTGCAGCACCGGTGTCGGCGGATCGGTCGCTGTGTCAAGCTCGAACGCCGCCTCGATCCCGGCCTGCCCGAAGATGGAGTTCGGGCCGTAGACCGGGTCTTTGCGCCACGGCTCGACGCCCCACTCCTCATCCTCCGGCTCGCTGTCGGTCGGATACTGCAGTTCCTCCCATTCGTCGAGCTGGTCGCCGGTTATCGAACGCGCGTAGCCGATCACATGGGAGGCGAGGTCGCCGTAGGGGTAATGGCGTTTAAACTGGCGCGCGACGTTCACGCCTGGAAGCTCACTGCCGTGCGCTTCGATCTGTGCCACCTGCTCGAAAGTCAGGTCCCTGGCGAAATCCCCAAGCGGTGTGGGGGTATGGCGGACCGCACCGCAGACAGCTTGCACGGCCTCGCGCACGTCTGCTGTACTGACCTCGCGCTCGCGCAGCACGCTGGCGAGGAATGTGATGATCCGCTCGCGCTCCTCTCCATCCTCTGCGGGAGGCAGTTCCGCGGGGGTGATCAACACAGTCCAGTTGGGACGATTCTCCGCAATTACGCGGCCTTCGCGGTCGTAGACGAGCCCGCGCGGCGCGGGAGTGCTGACCACGGACGTGCGGTTCTGGAGCGCCTTCTCACGGTAATCGACCCACTGCGTGAGCTGCAGCATCCACAGCCGCCCGGTCAGAAGCAGCAACAGGACTCCCGTGAATAGACCGATTGTTTTCAGTCGCAGGTCAAAACCGCTCAAAGTGTGTATTCACCCGGGACGAGTCGAAATCTTCGTGACGCGCAAAAGGGATGACGGCGGCCTGAAATGCCAGGCAGAGAGGTTTACTGGGGTGGGGCACCCATCTCATCCATGCCGGGGGTCGGAGGTGGCACAGGTTCCGGTTCCGGTTCCGGCGCCGGCTGCGGCTCGGGATCGGGATCGGGAGCAGGGCCGGGTTCCGGCTCCGGCTGGGGTTCTGGTTGTGGCTCAGGCTCTGGATCGGGTTCAGGTGCGGGCTCCGGCTCAGGTTCAGGATCAGGAGAGGAGCCACCATGCAACCCGCATGGCCCGGGAGCCTGTCCGGCCGGGAAGGTCTTCTCTACGGTATCCGGACAGTAGGACCCGGCCGCCTGGCCGGACTGCGTGCAGATGGTCACAGTCACGGTCCGCCCGCCCGGTTGCTCGGTCTCTCCGCCGCTTGAACTGGGCGTCGGCTCCGCTGGCTGCGTCGGAGTGCTGGCCCGTGGCGCGTGATGGACGGTGCACCGGGATGGCGCACTCTCCCCCGGTGCCAACACGCGCTCGACGGTATCCGGGCAGTAGGGGGTAGCGAGGCCGCCGGAGACAGCACAGACGGTCACTCGCCGACCGGCCGGTGTCGTTTCCTCTTCCTCTTCCTCCTCTTCTTCTTCCTCTTCTTCCTCCTCATCCTCACGCGTCGCTGTAACGCCGCTGCCCTCCGGATACTCCCCGTCCAGCCCGCGAATTTCGGTGGCCTGCTTGATGAACTCCCGCCAGACGGGAGCAGCGAAGCCGCCGCCCGACGCCCCGCGCATCGACTTGTTGTTGTCATTGCCCACCCACACCGCACAGGACAGGTCGGGCGTGATTCCGACCCACCAGGCGTCCACGTGATCCTGGGTGGTTCCCGTCTTGCCGGCACATGCCAGCCCCGAGATTCGTGCTCGGCGACCTGTGCCGCTGGTAACCACGTAACGCAGACACTGTACCATGCTGATCGCGGCGGCATTGCTCAGAACCCGTTCATGGTGGGGCGGGCGGTACTCGATCAGTTCACCCTTGTAGTTCTTGATCGTGTGATACAGACGCATATCCGGCCGCCAGCCACCGGATGCGAAGCAGGTGTAGCCAAGGGCGTGCTCCAGCGGCGAAAGCTCGGAGACGCCAAGTGCCAGCGACGGATACGGAGCCAGTCTCTCCTCCGGGATGTTGAGCATCCGCGCGGCGTAGCGTCGGGTCCTGTTAACCCCTACTGCCCGAATGAGTCTCACCGCAACCAGGTTCACGGACAGACCCAGCGCGCGCTTGAGCGAGTAGTTCCCGCCCTGACTCGGGGAGTAGTTCTTCGGTGTCCAGTCCCCGATCTTGATCGGGTCCCCGCTGAACTGCGATTTCGGGCTGTAGCCCGTTTCAAACGCGGTTGCGAACAGATATGGCTTGAACGACGACCCCGGCTGCCGACCGTACTGCGGAGGACCGGGGTGAGCGCGATTGTACTGGATCTGCTTCCACTCTCCGACCCCGCCCACCATCGCCAGCACATCGCCGGTGTGTACATCCACCGCCGCGAGGGCGCCCTGCCCGATCGGAGCCTCGCGGATGTTCCCGCGCCGCCGAAGGGTTTGAATTCGCTCTGTGAGCGATTCCTGTGCCACCTCCTGCAGCCGCAGATCGATTGTTGTATAGACCCGCAAACCACCCTTGTAGACCGCGTCCGGACCGTAGCGGGGATCATCACACAACTTCCGGATCACAAGGTTCGTGAAGTGATGGGACTTGAAAACCGCGACGCCGCGTTCCTCCAGGGGTACGAGGCGACTTTGTATCTGCTCATTGTCGGCGTCGGCGGCCTCTTCGGCGGTGATGTAACCTAACTCGACCATCTTATGGAGCACGGTCTTCCGGCGATTCTTGCATCGCTTCGGATCTACGTGCGGCGAGTAATGGTTGGGCCTGCGGGGAAGCCCCGCCAGCAGCGCGGCCTCGCCAAGGGTCAGATCCTCCACGCTCTTGTCGAAATACGTCTGCGCCGCCGACTGCACACCGTACGCGCCATGACCGTAGTAGACCTCGTTGAGGTACATCTCCAGTATCTCGTCTTTGGAGAACTTCTGCTCGAACTGCATCGCGAGCAGCATCTCCTTGAGCTTGCGGTCAAAGGTGCGCTCTGGAGTGAGCCACACATTCTTGACAAGCTGCTGGGTGATCGTCGAGCCGCCCTGGGAGATGCCGCCACTTTGTATATTCGCCCGGGCCGCCCGCAGGATGCCCTCCGGATCGATGCCCCGGTGCGTTCGAAACCGCTCGTCCTCGATTGCGATCGTGGCCTGCTGCAGGTACTTCGGCACCCGGGAGAGCTTGACCGGCACGCGGTCTTCCTTGGCGATGCGGGCCAGAAGGGTGTGCGAGACGGTTCCGTCCTTATGCCGCTGTGTGGAGTATATCTCGGTGACGCCCGGTGGGCGGTACTTCGTGAAGTCAACGTCCTCGGGCAGCTTCGCGCGGACGCTTTCATAGCCGCCGTACACGAATCCGCCGATCCCGAATGCACCTATCAGGATCACGGCGTTGAGCGCGCGAAAAACGCGCAACACGCGACTGGGACGCCTCTTGTTACGGGCCATCATCTCTCCCCACAGAACTCGGGCGGAACGGGCCCCGTCCCGCTACCGCCGTGCCGTTGCTGGCATTTAAGACGCGAACACCCTCCCCGAAGTTCCCGAGAAAGCTCTCGACCGGGGCAAGCTGCAGGCATGCCCCGGAGCCTCAATCCCCGCTCTTTCGGGCCTCTATGAGCATCCTCGCATGCCGGTCACATAATCCAGCGTCCTCGGTGACGTGCGCCTCGATCAACTCGTCGTGCGTTTGCGCCCGGTGCAGCGGGCAGGTCGGGACATCGCAGTCATCCTCACCGAAGAGTCGGTGGAAGACCGCCTGGAGCGCGTGCCCCACCGCCACCCGGTTGATCCCTTCATCTCCGTGGGCGAACGTCCGCTCGCCGAAGCGCTCTTCAAGCTCATCGACCGCCTCGTCCATCCCGAATGTAAGCAGTTGGGCGCGGCGGAATGTATATTCCCGCGGCAGATCCGGCACTTCCACGAATCCGGTGGTCGAGATAATCGTCGGCTGACCGTGCTGGATGATCTGCAATTGCAGCACCATCTCATCCGGCTCGAAATGCCCGATGCACTGTGTAATGTACACGAGGTGGAGGGTCGTGTCGCCACGTTCCTCCTCAGGAACGACCGGGCGCATCACGTCCTGCAGCAGCCTCGCGCGGTAGACCACGCCCAGGTCCTCCTCTTCGGGCGTGACGGGCGCGGCGTCCTCGCGCCGATCCGGATGCACCAGATTGTGCACTTCGCGCTCTTCCAGTCGCGCGGCGATCTGCTCGCTGAGCACATCCACCTGTTCGGGCTCGAACTGTCCGAGGTGGTAGGTCAAAAAGTCGGTGCGCGTCTCCACCTCGGCATCAGGAAACAGTTCCGACAGATGCTGTGCGACGAGGCCGATGTTCAGCCCGATGGCGTCGGGCGCGTCGTAGATGTAGATTGCTTCGAATGTATTACTCATTGTTTACCGTTTGACCTCAGGTCCATGCGTCCTGACATTCCGCAACCAGACTGCGTTGTCGTCATCGAGGCATTGCCAGAACTTCGCGAATATCCAGGTCGAAGAAGTCATTGCTGAAAGCGGGTTGGATCACCAGCGCGGTATCAGCCCCACCGCCGGTTCCGGCGATGCCGATGACCTCCAGGTCCATATTGAGCATCCCCGCGTCCGCGGCCATGACAACGCATTCGACGGCGACCTTGGTGCCCTGGCTGAACGTGTAGTAGGTACGAGCGACAATCTCGGACGCGGCCAGCCCGCCCGCGCCCCTGACCGCTGCGTCAATCCCGCCCAGAAGCGAGTGCGTGGATGTCAACACCGGCACGCCCTGCTCGCGTAGCTCAGAGATGATGGACGGGTCCGGAGGACAGTACGTGTCCCAGTGCCCGGCCGAAAGCGTAACTGCGATGACATCTCCATCGAATCGCGATGCTGCGTCCAGCGCGGTCTGGCCGGTGCTGGTGGCAACCACTATCTGTTGGATTCCAAGTGCCTGTGCCCGTTCGGTGGCGAGGTCCAGTGTGGCATCAGTGTTGCAGGTACCCGATTCAGCAAAGATGCGAGTGGACAGGGTCTCGGAGCGATCCATCACATGCCTCCCTGAACTCTGGCTGAGAAGTGACGACGTACGTGTAACAGAGATGATACCGAGTTCGCCCCGGGATGACAAGGGCCCGGTGGGCATAGCGTTCCGGCGGCGTGCCGTCTCACCTGGTGTTGAATGCAGCAGCGGTGTACGACGCAGTATCGTCTCCCTCTCGGACGGCTACGAGGGCCCTGCCTCCGGGCGGATGCCGACACGCGCCACGGCAAATTCCGGTATATCAACTCGCGACGGGGTGTGATTGACGCTGAGGGCTGGCGTGTGGTATATTCAAACTGTGTTCAGGCTCCCCGCTCCGAAGCGATACAGACCGCAGATAGGGCAGACTTGATGGGCTCCGCACTCGCCGAACAGGCGATGGCCATGTTCGTCGGCATGCGTCCCCTGGACCTACTGGTGGCGGTGCTGGACATTCTCGTGGTCTCGTACATCATCTACCGCGGCCTGCTGCTGTTGCAGGGCACCCGCGGCGGTTCGGTCATTAAGGGACTGCTCGTTGTTGTCTTCCTGCTGTGGATCAGCTCAGGTCTGCCCACGCTCAACTGGATCCTGCGCCAGCTTGTCCTTCCCGGTGTCATCGCTCTGGTCGTGATTTTCCAGCCCGAATTGCGTACGGCCCTTGAACGGCTCGGGCGAGCCGGATTGCTGGGGTTCAGCGTCGGACGGGTTGAAACCGGGGCCGCACAACGCGTCATCAACGAGATTGTTGACGCCGCGGACGCGATGTCCAGCCGGCGGATCGGCGGCCTGATGGTTTTGCAGCGCGAAAGCGGATTGATGGATATAACGCGGACGGGCAAGACGCTCAACGCACGCGTATCCGTCGATGCGCTCCTTACTATCTTCTACCCCAACACACCGCTGCATGATGGCGCGACAGTCATTCGCGATGACGTGATCGTGGCGGCCGGCTGCGTTCTGCCCCACTCCGAACAACCCGGGTTGTCCGTGGCCACCGGAATGCGCCATCGCGCTGCTCTGGGGCTGAGTGAGCGCACCGACGCGGTCGTCGTAGTCGTCTCTGAGGAGACGGGCGCCATCTCACTGGCCGTGGAGGGCAATCTCGCCCCCGACCTCGAACGCACCGAGCTTGCGGAGCGCCTGAACCGCCTGTTCGAGAAGCCTGATGAGCGCGCGCGCCTGCTTTTCTGGCGCAGGTAACGGTCACGCACGGAGGCAGCATGAGCCGACGGCGGATACGAAACTGGCTCCACAGCACATTCGTGGAGAACTGGCCTCTCAAGCTTCTGTCTCTTATCGTTGCCATCATCCTGTGGCTTCACGTCCTTGGAGCAGAAGATCCGCAGACCACGCAGGCGCTGACCGTCAGGGTGGTACCGGTTAATGGACCGAGCGAACTGCAGACTATCGACATCACCCCTGAAACGGTTGAGTTGAGGCTGCGGGGACGCGAGAGCGCGCTTGCACAGGCGCAGACCGAACGCATTCGCATGGAGGCGAACCTGCGAAATGCGACGGTCGGCGCGAATAAGGTGCCGCTGCGAGTGGCTGGCGTGCCGTTGAGCCTCAACGTGGTGCCCGGCTACCCGACGACGGCCACAGTGGAGCTTGACAAGGTCATCGAGCGTCATCGGCCCGTCCACGACATCGTTCGTGGCGAACCAGCCCGTGGCTTCGTCATCGAAGACGTTACCGTGGACCCGAAGGAGGTCACTGTCCGCGGCGCTACCAGCTACGTTCGAGAGGTGGTGCGGGCGGTGGTCGTGGTGGATGTCTCGGGGATCAATCAGAGCGCCCCATTTGAGGCGGAACTCGAGGCCCGCGATAATCGCAATGTCGTGGTATCCGGGGTCACCTTCGAGCCGCCGACAGTAACTGTGAGCGTGGATGTCCGCGAGCTGAATGTCAAGTACGTACCGGTTCGGCCGGTTCTGGGCACCCCCCCGTCCGGCTACCGGGTCGTTGCGGTCAGGGCGGAGCCTGAGATCGTAACCCTCACCAGCGATCAGGACCTGTCAGACGTCAGCGCGGTGCCGACACTGCTGCTGGACATCTCCGGGCTGCGTGGAAGCAAACAGTATTCAATATCGCTGAACGTGCCACCGGGCATGAGCGTGGAGGGGCCCGCTTCGGTCCAGGTTACCGTGACTACCGGTGCGCGAGGGACCGGCGACTCAGCCTCGCCCGACGACGATGAGGCACGGGAAGAGCCGGCCGACGAGCAGCCGCCGGATGAGGGCACTGACGTGCCCGACGCCTCCGGGCAGCCCGAGGAGGATAATGATGTACCCCCGGCGAATCAAAACACAGAGCCTGTACCGGGGGACGATACCGAGGACGGTGGAGCTGATCCGGAAGATGGGGATGCAAGGGATGATCAGCCCGCCGAGCAGCAGGACGCCAGTGTGACAACGCCGGTGCCGAATAATGGCGCCGGGACATAACTACCCTGTACATTTCGAAAGGGAGAACAGTCAATGTGTGGGATCGTCGGATACATAGGGGCGCAACAGGCCTCCGAGATCTGCGTTAAGGGCCTTAAGCGCCTGGAATACCGTGGATACGATTCGGCAGGGCTTGCCGTTGTGGAGGACAACAATCTCGACGTCGTGAAAGTTGTCGGCAAGCTGGCCGGTCTGGAAGAAGCGCTCGAAGAGCAGCCGCTTGAAGGAACGCTGGGCATCGGCCACACCCGCTGGGCGACGCACGGCAAGCCGTCGAAGGTTAACTCTCATCCGCATACCTCGATGGACGGACGCATCGCGCTCGTGCACAATGGCATCATCGAGAACTACGCCGAACTGCGCGATCAGCTTGAGTCCGAGGGCTTCGAGTTCACCTCGGAGACCGACACCGAAGTCATCGTCCATCTCGTTGACAAGTACTACGAAGGCGATCTCGCGGAAGCGTTCCGCACCGCCACGGATGACCTCGAAGGCGCGTTCGCGGTTGGTATCGTCTGCGCCGACAACCCCGATCAGATGGTAGCGGCCCGCCGCTTCTCTCCGCTCGTTGTCGGGATCGGCGAGGGCGAGAACTTCATCGCCTCAGACATGGGCGCGGTCCGCGAGTGGACCGACCAGGTTTACGTCATCGATGACGATGAGATGGCCATTATCACCCGCGATGACATCGAACTGACAGACCTCGACGGCAATCCCATCGAGCGCGAGGTCTATACCATCCCCTGGCCCGCCGACGCGGCCCAGAAGGGCGCCCACAAGCACTTCATGCATAAGGAAATCCACGAGCAGCCTCAGGCGATGCGTGAATGTCTGCTGGGCCGGCTCTCCGATCCCGAGCAGCCGATCAAGCTCGAGGGTCTGAACATGACCGAGGACGAGATCAAGAGCCTCCGTAAGATCGTCTTCACCGCCTGTGGCACGGCCTACCACGCGGGCCTCGTGGGGCGCTTCTTGATGGAGAAGCTCGCCCGCATCCCCGCCGAGTGCGATCTTGCCGCGGAGCTTCGCGCACGGGATCCAGTCGTGCTCGAGGATACGCTGGCCATCATCGTCAGCCAGTCGGGCGAGACCGCCGACACGCTTGTCGCGCTGCGCGAGTTGAAGGAGAAAGGCGCGAAGGTCGTCTCGGTCGTCAACACCGTGGACAGCTCGATCGCCCGCGAATCCGACGGCGTGGTCTACATTCAGGCGGGGCCCGAGATCGGCGTGGCCTCGACCAAGGCCTACACGCTGCAGATCCTGACCATCTCGCTGATCGCGGCCCACTTCGCCGACGTGCGCGGGGCTGCCAGTGAGCACGATCTGATTGAACTGCGCCGCGCGATGCTCAACCTCCCGGAGCAGGCGCAGGAGATCATCGAGCGCGAGGACGACATCAAGAAGGTGGCCGCCAAGTACTACGAGCGGCCCGATTCGCTGTATCTGGGCCGCGGCGTGAACCTTCCGTCCGCTCTCGAGGGTGCGCTGAAGCTCAAGGAGATCTCCTACATCCACGCCGAGGGCTACTCGGCGGGTGAGATGAAGCACGGTCCGATCGCGCTTGTCGAACCGAGTCTGTTCACCGTGGCGATCGCCACGAGGGGCGATGTCTACGACAAGATGATCGGCAACATCCAGGAGGTCAAGGCCCGGTCGGGCCCGGTCATCGGTGTAGCATACGATGGCGACACCGAGATCCCGCGCCAGGCCGACGACGTGTTGTGGCTGCCTGAGTGCCCGGAGCTATTGTCTCCGATCACCATTGCGATCCCGCTGCAGATCCTCGCGTATCACATCGCGGATATGCTGGGGCGCGAGATCGACCAGCCACGCAACCTCGCGAAGACCGTGACCGTCGAGTAAGACGGGACGAGAACGTCCAGGCGGCGCCTCAATCTGAGGCGCCGTCGTTGCTTTCGTTGCTGCCTTTGCTTTTGTTGCTGCCGTAAGGAGGGTTGGTCGAGAGACCATGAGCTGGTCAGGACGCAAGCTTCTAGTGAATTTCGTGACCAATGCCGATCCCCGCGGTCGCGGCGGTATGATGCGCTCGCGCGGCTCAGGTCAGGGCTTCCAACCCCCGACCGACATCTATCAGACGTCCGAGGCGATCATCATCCGGGTTGAGATCGCGGGAATGAGCGCCGAGGAGATCAACCTCTCGCTGGATGAAAGCACCGGCCGGTTGACGATCTCGGGCGCCCGCGAGGACCCGGCCGGCGCGGAACCGCGCCGCTACATCAACGTCGAGATCGACTGCGGCGAGTTCGCGCGCACCGTTCAACTCCCCCGTCCCGTCGATCCCGACGGAACGCAGGCCCGCTACGAGCAGGGCTTTCTCGTCGTGCGCCTGCCCCTGCGTGAGAGCGGCCAGAGCACCTCGCGCGATGTTCCAATTGAATGATCCTCGCTAAGTTGGGATGAGATACGAGCAGATGAGATTGCTGGGAAGTGAACCTGACGACATGGAACAGACCGAACACGTAATCAATGAGGAGGTCGTGGGGGGGCCGTCGATACCGGACGAGCTTCCGATTGTGCGCCTGCTCAACGGCGTGATCTTTCCGGGAATGCTCGCCCCGCTGACGGTCACCAACTCCCTGGATATTGAGCTTATCGACGAGGCGCTGAGCGGCGATCGGATGATCGGACTGGTCGCCCAGCGCGACGCCGACGCTGATCGTCCGGGCCCCGAGGGCCTGTATGAGATGGGCCTCGCGGCGCTCATTCAGAAGATGATCCAGCTTCCCAACGGTGATCGGCGGCTGCTGGTGCGCGGCCTCAACCGCATCGAGGTGGTCGAGTGGACACAGACCGACCCGTGGCTGCAAGCGCGGGTGGAGGAGGTCGAGGAGCCGGAGGCTGCCGGCGACGAACTGCAGGCGCGCAACCAGGCGCTGCTGGATCTGTTGCGCAACCTGGTGGAGATGGCCCCCCACCTCCCAGAGGAGATCTACGTACAGGCCCTGAACCTCGAGCACCCCGGATCGCTGGCGGACATGGTCGCCTCACTGCTGGATCTGGAGATCGAAGAGCGCCAGCAGATACTCGAGACCGTGGAGTTGGACGAGCGCCTGCGCCGCGTGATGACACTCGCCACGCGCGAACTCGAGCAGTACGAACTGACGCAGCGCATGCAACAGGACGCACGGGATGAACTCAGCGAGGCGCAGCGGGAGTACTTCCTGCGCCAGCAGCTGAAGGCTATCCAGGAGGAGCTTGGCGAGGGCGAGGAGGCCCGCCCGGACCTCGCGGAGTTGCGCGAGAAGGTCGAGGAAGCAAATATGTCCGAGGAGGCGGAGGAGGCCGCGGAGCGCGAACTTGAGCGGCTGGAGAACATGAACCCCGCCGCCTCGGAGTACAATGTGACGCGCACGTACGTCGAGTGGCTCACCGAAGTCCCCTGGCTGGAGGCGTCGGAAACGCGCATCGACATCGAAGAGGCGCAGGAGGTCCTCGACGAAGACCACTATGACCTCGAGGACGTCAAGGAGCGCATCATCGAGTACCTCGCGGTGCGGAAGCTGCGCGAGGAGATCAAGGGGCCCATTCTGTGCTTCGTGGGGCCTCCCGGTGTCGGGAAGACCTCGCTGGGCCGCTCCATCGCGCGGGCGACCGGGCGCGAATTCCACCGCATCTCCCTCGGAGGCGTGCGCGATGAGGCCGAGATCCGCGGACACCGCCGCACATACGTCGGCGCGCTGCCCGGGCGCATCATCCAGGGGCTCAAGCGCGTGGGCGTGAACAATCCGATCTTCATGCTCGATGAGATCGACAAACTCGGCGCCGGATCAGGTTTCCGCGGGGATCCCTCCTCCGCGATGCTGGAGGTGCTCGATCCCGAGCAGAACGACACGTTCAGCGATCACTATCTTGAGGTGCCCTACGACCTCTCCAACGTGATCTTCATCACGACCGCTAACGTGCTGGAGACAATTCCGCCGGCGCTGCTGGATCGTATGGAGGTTATCCGGCTGCCGGGCTACACCCAGAAAGAGAAGCTGCATATCGCGAAGAAATACCTCGTTCCGCGCCAGCGGGAGGAGCACGGTCTCACGACCGAACAGTTCTCCATCTCGGACGCGGCGCTGGAGGAGGTTATCGACGGCTACACGCGCGAGGCGGGGGTCCGAAACCTCGAGCGGCAGATCGGCGCTCTCGCGCGGAAGATCGCCCGTAAGGTCTCGGAGGGTGACGAGAGCCCGCCAAACGTAAGTATGCGCAATCTCGAGAAGCTGCTGGGCCCGCGACTGCACCACTCAGAAGTCGCGCAGCGGACCGGCCAGCCGGGTGTCGTCTGCGGTCTCGCGTGGACGCAGGCCGGTGGCGACATCCTGTTTGTCGAGGCCACGCAGATGCCCGGCAACAACAATCTCACGCTGACGGGCCAGCTTGGCGATGTCATGAAGGAATCCGGGCGGGCGGCCCTGAGCTGGGTGCGCTCGCACGCCGAGGAACTCGGGATCGATCCGGACTTTTATGAGAGCACCGACGTGCACCTGCACGTGCCCGCCGGGGCAGTGCCCAAGGACGGCCCCTCGGCAGGGGTGGCGATGGTCACAGCGATCGCGTCACTGCTCAGCGGCCGCGTGGTGAAGCCGAACGTGGGCATGACCGGCGAGATCACCCTGCGGGGCAAGGTCCTCCCGATCGGCGGCGTGAAGGAGAAGATCGTGGCGGCGAAGTCCGCTGGTCTGGACACAGTGATCCTCCCTGAGCGCAACGAAGCGCAGGTCGAGGAGATCTCCAATGAGCACACGCAGGGCATGAACTTCATCTACGCCGAGGAGATCACCGACGTGCTCGACGCGGCGCTGGAGTGAGGGAACGTCAGCCAACGCCAGCCCAGAGCAGCGAACGGCGGCGGACACCAGCAACGACAACGTCGTGATGCCGTCAGCCGCTCAGGCGGGGCATCGCGAACTGCGACAGGAACCAGCGGACGCATCATCGGTCGGATGTCGACTCGCGGCCCCAATGAATGACAGCGGGCTGGGACGGAGACCAGCCCCTCCAGACGGCTGGGCGAACGACAACGCCAGACGACAAAACGGCAACGGCCCCCGCGGCCGTTGCCGTTTTCCGTAGCTCGTAGCTCGTAGCTCGTAGCTCGTAGCTCGTAGCTCGTAGCTCGTCGCTCGTAGCTCGTCGCTCGTCGCTCGTCGCTCGTAGCTCGTAGCTCGTAGCTCAGTAACGCAGTATCGCCGCCGCGCCCTTACCCTCTCCGGGCACCTGATCGCTCGGCATCAGATACGCGTGGCCGCCCTGCAGCATCGTCTTCATCGCCGCGTAGTCGATCAGGTCGTAGTCACCGGCCTGCATCTCCGCGCGCATCGGGACCTCGTCGCCGACCTCGGGGGCCTGCCCCCAGTACTCACGATCGCGAGCGCCGAAGAACGCGCCGACCCGGCCGTCGCGGGCAGCAAGCACGATCGCCTTCATATCATCGGACGCGCGCCCGTAGGCCATCGCCTGCTCGAAGTTCGCCTGGGCCTCGGCGACGCGCTCGTGGAGGTAGGGTTCGAGGATCTCCCAGGCCTTCTCCCGCAACTCCTCAGGCCGCAGGTGCTCGGGATTGCCTGTGATCGGCTCGTCGAGCAGGTAGTCGTAGGTGTTGACCTTTTTGTACGGGTCGAAAAGCTCCCTTACGCCGGCGAAGATCAGCGGAGAAAGCCCGTCCATGTACTTGACGATTCCCTTGTTGACGTCGCGGAAGAAATGCCGGACTTGATGTGCCTCCACGTTCTCCCCCTTGCCCTGTCCATGATGCATTGCATCGCGCCGGCCCCCGGTGCCCCGCGGTTTGCCGCTGTGCTGCTGCATACTGTCCTTGGGCTCGACCTCCGGGATCGACTCGAGAATATGGTGCGGGACCTCCGAGCGCGAAAGCGCCTCTTCGGCCTGCGTGTAGCGGGTGCACTGCAGCAGGCGAACGTCGTGGCGGCTGATCGCCAGCACGTAGAAGTGCGCGTTGTCCGTCAGCACCGGGATCAGGGGCTTGAGGTGGAAGCGGCTGCTGACCAGAGTCTTCCCCTCGGGCATCTGCCCGGGCGAGTGCAGGATCTCGTCGAAGCCATCCGCGAGGAACATGCACAGGGTCCCTGCGCCGTAGTCGTTGGGCGAGACCTGGGCCTGGAAGTTCGCTCCCGGCTCGAGGATGCGCTTGACCGTGGCTTTGTCGGCGCCCTGGTCGAAGAGCATCTTCTCGGCGCCCTTCAGGCCGTTCTTGAGCCAGATCGGGTCCCCCTGGGCCTCCGAACTGGAATCATGCGTCGGTGAGTAGATCGATACACACAGTCCGTCATGCTGTTCAGATAGTTCTTCGAGCATCTGCTGCGTCAACATCGCATCGCTCCTCCTCATATCTCATGCACAGTTCCCCACATGCGATGAGCGTCGCGTCCCTTCTACCTGTCAGTCTCCTATGTATGTCTACGACGTCCGAGCCGAACCTCCTGCATTGTGACGGTTCTGACCGGAGGTGGCGAGAAAACCATAGAGAAGATGTCTCAAACCATACCCGGTAGTTGGCGGAGTGGTCCGGATGGATCGGCACAGCTGGATCGATGTGGCGCTGGGCAGTGTCGTGGCGATACTCTGCGTCACCGCGTGGCACTTCCCGCTCCGGGACCTGTGGACGTATGTTCTTCACGCCCTCGGTCGGACCGGCCCGGTCTTCTTCATCGGCACAGGCTTAATCATCCTCTTCCACATAGCGTGGATCGCAGTTGCCTCATACATCGCCACGCGAAGTCTCAGAGTCCCGGTACGCGTGTGGCGACGGCTCTATCCGCTGGCGGTCATACTGACCGCTGCGATATGGGGGGTCTCGCTCGCTGAGAGCATGGCGCTCGGTGGAGGGCGGAACACGATCTGGACGCTCTCGGACCTCATCCTAACGGCGAATGCCGCGTACACCGTTCTCTGGATCGCCGCGTGGGTCATCCTTCGCCGCCGGCGGACCGAAGCGCCTGCCGACGCCCCGCCAATCTGGCGCCGCCCGGGCCCGTGGATCTGGGTGAGTGTGTGGATAGTGGGGCTGGCGCTGGAGTATGTGGTCTGAACAGCCCCCCGAAACCAACGGCGTCGGGCCCGGGCAGGCCCGACCTCCGAACAACTACGGCCGACGGGCGAGGGCGCACGTCTCACGCAACGACTCCGCCTCGCCATGTTGCAGCCGCGCCCGAGTTCGGGTATAATCGTTGTACGCGCAACCTTTGCCATCCGACGAACCCGGAGTGATGACGCCGTATGCGAGGGATGGGGCCGGAGCGAAGCATCGGGGGCATGGGGCGCAGCTTCGGGCTGCATCGACACTACCGGTTCAACGACGACATTCCCCCGGTTGACATCACGCGCGAGCAACTCAAACGCGTGCTGAAGTACTTCACCCCCTACTGGCCCCAGTGGATCGCCATCCTCCTGTGCCTCGCCGCGATGTCGGGCCTCAGCGTCATCCCGCCGCTGCTTGTACGCGGCATCCTCGATGACGCCATCCCCGAAGGCGACACCCGCCTGCTGCACTGGCTGGTGGGCGGCATCGTTGGCATCACCATCGTCTCGGGGCTCATTAATGTGCTGCAAAGCTGGCTCAGCTCAACCGTGGGGCAGGGCATCATGCACGACCTGCGCAATGCGCTCTACCGCCACCTGCAGGATCAGTCACTGGGCTTTTATACCACGGAGCGCGCCGGCGAGATCGTCTCCCGCATCAACAACGACGTTGGCGCGGTCAACCAGGTCGCCAGCCGCACCATCGTGGACATCGCAAGGAACTTCTTTACACTCATCGCGACGCTCATCGCCATGTTCTCACTCAGCCCCTGGCTGGCGGTGCTGGCAATCGCGGTGGTGCCCCTGTTCTATCTCCCCACAAGGGTGGTCGGGCGTATCCGCCACCGGCTTTCGCGCCAGACGCAGGAGCGGTACGCTGAACTCGTCGCGTTCATGCAGGAACGTTTGAACATCGGCGGGATGATGCTGGCGAATATATTCGGCCAGGTCGGGCCCGACGCGGATCAGTTCGCCGAGCGCAGCGCGGATGTTGCCGACCTGAACGTGAAGCAGCGTATGGCCGGACGCTGGCTGTTCATGGTGCTGTCAGTCATCAGCGTGGCCGGCCCCGCCTTGATCTACCTCATCGGTGGCCACCAGGCGATCCGGGGCGACCTGTCCATCGGCACGCTTATCGCCTTCGTGGCCTACCTCACGAACCTGTACCGCCCGGTGGGGCAACTCGCGAACGTGTACGTGAACCTGCAGGGCGCGCTGGCGGTCTTCGAGCGCATCTTCGACTACCTCGACCGCACGCCCGAGGTGCAGGACCGTGAGGATGCCACTGAGCTGGACGAGGTCCGTGGCGACATCGCCCTTGAGGACGTGACCTTCGAGTACCCGCGACCACCGTATCTGCTGCACCTCAAAGACGTGGACGAGGCGGCGGTACGGGAAAGCCGTACCGCGCTGCGCGAGGTGTCTTTCGAGATACGCGCGGGCCAGCGGGTGGCACTGGTGGGGCCGTCCGGTGCGGGGAAGACGACCGTGACCTACCTGCTGCCCCGCTTCTATGATCCCACCGAGGGGCGAATTCTCCTCGACGGACATGATCTGCGCGACGTCACACAGACGTCCCTGCGGCAGCACTTCGGCGTGGTCACACAGGACACGTTCCTGTTTCACACGACCGTTCGCGAGAACCTGCTCTACGCGCGTCCCGCGGCCACCGAGGAAGAGATGTTCGCTGCCGCGAAGTCGGCAAACATCCACGACTTCATCGCCGACCTGCCGGAGGGCTACGACACGGTGGTTGGCGAGCGCGGCTTCCGACTCTCGGGCGGGGAGAAGCAGCGACTGGCGATCGCGCGGGCGCTGCTGAAGGATCCCGACATCCTGATCCTCGACGAGGCGACCAGCCACCTGGACGCCACCAGCGAGCATCTGATCCAGGAGGCGCTGGAGGTGCTGCTGGAGGGCCGAACGAGCGTCATTATCGCCCACCGCCTCTCCACCATCCTCAACGCCGACCAGATCGTGGTCATGGACCAGGGGCGCGTCGTTGAGGTCGGACGGCACGCGGAGCTACTTCGTAACGACGGCCTCTACGCGGACCTGTTCGACCGCCAGTTCGGCGACGCGATCGACCAGGCGGGGACGGCGGACGGGTAGGAACGACAGCACACGTCAGCACACGAAAGCGAAGGTCAGCAGACGTGAGCGAACGGCAGGTCCCCGCCCCCCCCGCCGCGAATAGTCTCCCTCGTCGGACGCAACCTCCCCGAGTCGCCCGGGAGTTCTCACTATGGCAGTCGATGTCGATACATCTTACGGCGAGTCCACGCCACAGTCCCAGATGATGGGGCTGACGCTGCGGTCCCTGATCCTGTCGGTCATATTCTGCCTCATCTCCGCGGTCTGGATCTCCCAGTCGGAGGTCGTCACCCGCTTTTGTCAGATCACCGAAGCGGTCCCGGCGGTGCCGGCGGTCGCATTCCTCGTCGCTCTGGTCGTCCTGAACCCGTTCGTCCGCCGGCTCAGCAAGTGGCTGGCGCTGGATCGCCGCGAGGTGCTGATGGTCTACGTCTTTCTGGCCGTCGCCACATCGATGGCCGGGTGCGGTATCGCGCGCTTCTTCATCAATACGATCCCGGTCCCGTTCTACTACGCCACACCGGAGAACGAACTGGCGCAGGTTCAGCCGCTGATACCGGACTGGTTCGTGCCGCATGATCAGGAGACGATCCGCCTGCTGTACGAGGCGTCAGAAGAGGGGACCGTGCCCTGGCGCGCGTGGGCGAAGCCGCTGGTGGCCTGGGGGATCTTCTTCGTCGCGCTTTGGATGACGATGATGGCGATGATGATCATCCTCCGACGGCAGTGGTCGGAGAAGGAGAAGCTGACCTACCCCCTCCTGTACTTACCGATCGAGATTACCGAAGGGTTAAACACGCAGGCGCTGGTGGCCGACTTCTTCCGCAGTCCGGTCATGTGGACCGGCTTTGCCATCGCGGCGCTCTACAATATCGGCAATATCATCAACGCCTACAGCCCCGGCTTCAGCGCCATGGGCAAGTCCTACGACATCGGCGCGCTGTTCACCGAGCGGCCGTGGAGCGCGATCAAGCCGCTGCAGATACACTATCGCCCGGAGATCCTCGGCTTCGGCTACCTGGTGAGCACCGAGGTCGCGCTGAGCATCTGGGTCTTCTACTTCGTCCTGCGGCTGGAGGCCGTTGCCGCAGCCGCGGCCGGGATGGACGTGGCGGGCTTTCCGTTCGTGCAGGAGCAGGGCCTGGGCGCATACCTCGCGATGGCTCTCCTGCTGCTGTGGGTGGCGCGGCATCACCTTGCCGATGTCTTCGGCAAGGCCTTCGGCGCCCGTCCGGATGTGGTCGATTCGGATGAACCGATGACCTACCGCATGGCGGTCTTCACCTTCATCATCGGCCTCATTGTGGTGCTTGCATGGGTCTATGCCGCGGGAATGGCGCTCTGGCTGGCGGTGGCGTACTTCGGCCTGTTGCTGGCAGTGGCGCTGGTCTACGCGCGGATCCGGGCCGAGGTCGGTATCCCGCTGATCTGGATGTTCCCGTATTTCCAGCACTACAAGGCGATCAAGTATACGCTGGGCACGGCTCCCATAGAGAAGTACGGGGGCCTGAAATCCCTGACGATCTTCACAAACCTGGTCTTCCTCTCGCGGGGGTACTACCCGTCGCTGATCGGCTACCAGACGGAGGGCTTCCGCCTCGCGCGTGAAACTGACATCCGCCAGAAGTCGATGACGTGGCTGCTGATCATCGCGCTGGTGGTCGGGCTGTACGTGGGCGTGGGACTGCACCTGCGCGATTACTACGAGTATGGCTCGGGCGGACTGAACGCCCAGGGTGGCTGGGGCTACGGCATCGCCAAGAACGAGTTCGAGGCGATCACGAGCTATCAGAAGGGCCACATGCCTCCGGACCCGTGGCGCATCGGCGCGACCGTGACCGGCTTCCTCGTAACAACCGCGCTGATGATCATCCGCATGATCTTCCTGCGCTTCCCGCTGCATCCGCTCGCCTACGGGATGGCCGGGTCGTACGGCAGCCTCATCTGGGGCAGCTTCTTCGTGGTCTGGGTGGTCAAGAGCATCGTCTTCAAGCTCGGCGGCATGTCCGCGTATCGCCGGCTGATCCCCGGCTTCCTCGGGCTTGCGCTGGGGCACTACTTCACCGCGGGGATCATCTGGGGCCTGATCGGCATGAGCCTTGGCCAGAGCGTGCGCGGGTACTACGTGTTCTTCGGGTGAAGCGAAAGTCGAATGGCGGCCTCACCCCGACCCGCTCGCTGCGCTCGGGGTTGGCCCCTCTCCCTGGTCCCGCCTGAACGACAGGCGCGACAGGCGTGAGAGGGGCAGGACACAACTGTGATCGCGAAGGCCATCCATGTCGGCCGATAGACAACGAAGACCACTTCCCCCTCCCGCCCGGCGCTCTCGTGTAGCCCCAGGGGCGGGGGAAATTGTCGTCCGGCGATGTCGAGCACTACGAAGTAGAATATGTCGCGCGGGAGTCATCCAATCATGCGCATAGGACTTATCGCCGGGAGCGGTGCCGAGGACCTCTACGACGACGCGCAACCGCGCCCGGAGACCATCAGCACCGACTACGGGCACGTGCCGGTCTTCCTGCTGGACGCGGGCGGCGACCGCGAGGTGGTCCTCCTGCCCCGCCACGGCAAGGAGCACTCGATCCCGCCCCACAGGATCAACTACCGCGCGAATATCCGCGCACTGGAGGGCCTCGGCTGCCGCAGCGTGCTCGCCACAAACGCCGTCGGCTCAATGAACGAGGAGATGGAGCCGGGGGACTTCGTGGTCTGCGACCAGTTCATCGACTTCACGAAGCAGCGTCCGCTGACGTTCTTCGACGGGGATGACGGCGAGGTCCGCCATGTGGACGTCACGGAGCCCTACTGCCCGCGGCTGCGGGCGGACCTGCGCGAGGCGTGCGCCACAGCGCTGGACGAGGAGCTTCACCCGGCGGGCGTTTACGTCTGCGCTGAGGGCCCGCGCTTCGAGACGGCCGCGGAAATAGCGATGTACGCGCAACTGGGCGGTGACGTGGTCGGGATGACGGGCGTCCCGGAGGCGGTTCTGGCGCGCGAGGCGGGCCTGTGCTACGCGACGGTGTGCGTGGTGAGCAACTGGGCGGCGGGCATCTCGGACACACCGATCTCCCACGAGGAGGTCATCGAGATCATGGCCGACCGCGAGGCGGACCTGAACGCGCTGCTGCGCGAGGCCGTCGAGCGCGTGGAAGATGACGAGGACTGCGGCTGCCGGCAGCCGTTTATCGGTTGAGTTCAGAGGTGCGGAGTCCGGGCGCCCTCGCCCGGACGCTGTTCGTGCCTATGAGGAGGAATCGCTGATGTCCGACATCGGCCGCATCGAACGCGTGGACCTTCGCGAGGTCTGGGAGCATGAGGCCTACGACTTCACGCGATGGCTCGGAGACAACCTCGACGTGCTCTCGGAGGAGTTGGGCTTGGAGCTGGCGGATGCTGATATCGAGGAAGCCGCCGGCGACTTCAGCGTCGATGTCGTCGCCCAAGACGGCACAGGCCGCACTGTGATCATCGAGAATCAGCTTGAGAAGAGCGACCATGACCACCTCGGGAAGTTGCTGACATACTTCGCGATGATGAGTGCCGAGGCTGCCATCTGGATCGTCAGCGAGGCCCGACCCGAGCACGTGAGCGCCGTGAGTTGGCTGAATGAGAATTCGGAGGCGGACTTCTATCTTGTGCAAGTGGAGGCCATCCGGATCGGCGGTTCCCCGGCCGCGCCGCTCGTGAGACGAATCGTGGGACCGAGTGCGGAGACGCGGGAGGCACGACGCAAGAAGCAAGAGTTGTCCGAGCGCGAATTGCTGCGGCGGGATTTCTGGGCGGCTCTTCTCGAGCGTATGCGCGGTCGCACGGGTTTGTTCTCAAACATCACCCCGAGCACCGGCAATTGGCTGGCTGCTGGTGCTGGAAGAACGGGGATGCGGTACAAGTTTGACTTGCGTCAAGATAGTGCTACTGTGAGCCTCTACATCGACTGTGGTAAGGATTCCAAGGAGGAGAACGAAGCCATCTTCAATCAGCTCAAGGGCCACCAGAACGAGATAGACAGGAAGTGCGAAGAGGCCCTGGTCTGGGAACGATTGGAAGACGCCCGTGCTTCTCGCATACGCACAGACATCGACGCCGGTGGCTATCGAGATGATCCTGAGGAGGATTGGCCAGCAATCCACGATCAGATGATCGATGCCATGATCAAACTCGAGAATGCCCTCCGGCCGCATATCGAGGCATTGGACGTGTAACTGACACCGCGGGCCGGGTCGGAGACCGGCCCCTCCAAACGGAACGAATGACGGCAAGGGCAAACGACGGACGACAACGACAAACGACATCATTGGAGGATCATATCATGACCGACGACGTGATGATCGCGGCGCACCCGTACGGCTATACCGCCGTCGTCGAGGACCGCGACCTCTACGGGGCCGCAGAGCAAATCTTCAGCGACCTCGGGCGGGCGGGATACGATGGGATCGAACTGATGCACACGATGCTCGAGCCGCTCGGCGCCGAACAGGAGATGCTCGACTACTCCGCCGCCCACGATCTGCCCGTCATCGGCAGCTCCTTCGGCGCCGCGATGTGGGATGCGGAGAAGACCGACGATATCCTCGAGCACGCCGAGCGGCTCTGCTCGCAGCTTGAGACACTCGGGGCGCACCAGCTTGCGATCTCCACCGGCTCGTCCGGCGAGCCGAAGACCGATGAGCAGCTTGACACACAGGCTGACGTCGTGCGCGAAATCATGGCTCTTTGTGAGCAGCACGGCCTGCAGTTGAACGTGCATAACCACACCTACGAGATGGACTGGGATATGCGCGAGTTCAAGGGCATGCTCGAACGTATCCCGGAGATGAAGCTCGGCCCGGACCTGAACTGGCTGCGCCGCGCGGGCATCGATCCGTGGCAGTTCGTGCGCGAATACGGTGACCGCATCCTCTACATGCACCTGCGCCCCCAGCACGGCGACCGGTGGGTGCAGACCTTCGGCGAAAGCGACGAGGACTACACGAAGCTGGCCGAGGTCATCGACGAGATCGACTTCCGCGGCTGGGTGGGCGTGGAGCTTGCATTCCGCGCCGAGCACCCGGTCACGCGCGCCATGAGCCAGAACTATGCGATCTGCCTCGATTTCTTGCGGGCAACGCTGGGACAGGAATAGGTGTGACGGGAACCGGAAATCGGGAAGCGGGAAGCGGGAACGACAAATACGAGAGAGTGCTGCCTGTGAAGCAATACGACGGCTATCTGTTCGACCTCGACGGAACGATCTACCTCGGCAAGGAGCTGATCCCGGGGGCTGCTGAGATCGTCGCGAAGCTCCGCGACCGCGGCGCGCGGGTGCAGTTCCTTTCGAACAAGCCCATCGCGCGGCGCGAGACGTACGCCGACAAGCTGGAGAAGCTCGGTATCCCGTGCACGCCCGATGACGTGGTGAACTCGCCGCTTGCGAGCGCGCGCTACCTCGCGTCCGAGCATCCCGGCGAGACCGTCATGGCCATGGGCGAGCCGCCCCTGAAGCGCGAACTGCTTGACGCGGGCGTCGAACTGACCGAGCGGGCCGGGGAAACCGACATCGTGCTCGTCTCGTGGGATCGCGAGATCACATGGCGCAAAATGAACGAGGCGCACCAGGCTTTGCGGCAGGGCGCGGGCTTCTTCGCGACAAACCCCGACACCGTCTGCCCGCTGGAGGGCGGGAAGACGGTGCCCGATTCGGGGGCTATGATCGCCTACCTGGAGGCATCCACCGGCCGCTCGCTGGGGGTGATGATCGGCAAGCCCTCCCCCATCATCACGCAGATGGCGCTGGCGGGCATCGGGCTTCAGCCCGAGCAGTGTCTGATGGTCGGCGACCGCCTCGGCACCGACATCGCCATGGGCGAGACCGCGGGCCTCGACACCGGGCTGGTGCTGACAGGCGTGACC
>CAZAHB010000030.1:0-34001 GCA_964484945.1 uncultured Armatimonadia bacterium
TTCACGTCTTCCTCCAGCAGGCGCTGCCCCCGTGCACCGGAATCTTTGCCACCGTGCCCGGGGTCGATGACGATCCGCCTGTCGGCGAGTTTGCCCCGCTTGAAGATCAGCGTGACGGCCGCCGGATCCTCCGACCGATCGATCTCGAAGTGGATCAACTGCTCCATGCTCAGTTTCAGCGTAGCGCCGGGCTCCTGCGGCGCCCCCTCAAGCTGCAGCGCCCGCACGAAGGGACCATCGACGTCCATTGGCGCCAGCGGCATGGCCGGGGCGGCGTCGGGGAACTGCAGGGCCACCTGCGGGGGGTGGCGGCTTACACCAATATCCGTCTCCACCGGGTCGGACAGTTCAACCCGCACCATGGTGGTGTCTTCGTCGGGCACGCGGGTATCGATGCGCGTGATCTTCGGGATATGCCGCTCTATCAGCGGCTCATCACCGTCCAACTGACCGATGGTCATCGCGCCACCGAGGTCGTTTGAGTCCGGCTCCCAGCGCACGTCCGCTTCGTTTCGCAGGTCCATTACGATGCGAGCTACCGGTGGATCGGTGGAGAACTGCCCCCAGCGGACGCGGATTACCTTACCGAGATTCACGTACGTACGCTCGTGCTCGAGGTCGATTGTCGCGCCCCTTATGTCCACGTAGGCTCGTTCGGGGTCCTCCATGCGAAGCAGCTCACCGTCGGCATGCAGTTCGGTTTTCACGTCTACCCGCGCGCCCTGCTCGTCTGCGCGAACCTCCACCGCTGTGATGCGGGTCCCGACCGCGAGGGTCTCAGTCTCGACGTTCCAGTCTACGCGCGCGTTCATAGCTTCCAGCACGGGGATGATCGGGCAGATGAACTCGTCGCCGGCGATGAACGCCGCGTGAGGCATCGCAAGTTCGATGTCATTGAGCGTGAAACTCGAGCTTCCCGCGGTGATCGTGATGCGTCTGTCTGACGGGGTAACGATCAGCAGCGTATTCTCGTCCCGGCGCATGAATCGACAGCCGAGTTTGCCCGCGATGGGAGCCGGGGCGCCAAGCAGCACGCCGTCATCGTTGACTCGGGGGGTGGGGGAGATGTCTGCCGGCTCGCCGAGGATCTGTACATCAACCGCGGCCAGTGCCGGTACGGACAACACCAGCATGGCCACGATAACACCCAACCGCTGCCGGACTGTAGGCTGCTGCATCGTAAGCTGCTCCTCATCTGCGTGTGGCGGCGGTATGACGGATTATACGCCGCCACGGTCACATCATGCAAGGACGCAGCGGAATGCGCGGGGGTTCAGATACGCAAGGCGGGTCAGGCGGAAGCGCCAGAATCGGGCGGGCTGACAGACTGCGCGGGGATGTACTCCACACCGGGCAGGTCCTCGAAATCCGCATCGCCTGTCACGAGGGTAGCGTCATGAAGCTGCGCGGTGGTGTACACGATGGCATCGGCCATGGCGAGGCCGTGGTCGAGGCTCGTCTCCGCGGCGGCAAGGGCCATCCGGGTATCAAGAGCGACGACCGTGTACTGACGCAGTCTGGCGGCCACCTGCCTCGCCGCTCTTGGGGAGATCTCACGCCGCATCCACTTGCAGACCTCATAAACCACGATCGTGGGAACGATCTGGTCATCTTCTCGCAACCACGCTGCCATTGCGTCCGCGCCTGGTTCATCCATGAGGAAGCTGATCCAGGCTGATGAGTCTGAAACGATCAAAGTCGCTCTTCCTTTTCGCGATACCCTGCAGCGTTCGCTCCGCGTGCGATGCCCCGCAACTCACTGAGGGCTGGAACACGCACGAGGTACATCTCATCGCCCTCCGCAATCATCTCGAACTTCTGCCCCGGCGCGATGTCCATCCGTTCGCGAACGTCTTCAGGGATTTCAATTGTGTAGTCTTCGGAGATCGTCACTTTCGCCACATTCACCGCCTCCTTCTTCCGTCTCCACCAGCCTGATTCTACCACAGATACGTTCCTTCCGAAACGATTGCGCCGGCGTTCCCCGTCCCCTCTCCCCGCTCCCCGATCCCCTGTCGTTCACGCGAACCAAAGCAGGTAGCGCTTTGCGACCTCTTCGTTGAACGCGCCCACGATCCCCCAGATGCCGCCCGCGATCAGGAAGTGCCCGATCGCCAGGCCGAGGAAGGCCGGGGTGAGCGTCCGATAGCTCTGAGCGCCACCGATGCGCAGGATCAGGGACTTGAGCAGCCACGCGACGAAGATCGGGAACCAGATCGGGCCGCCGAAGGTCCCGGCCAGCGCGAGGCCGACCGGATTCAGCGGAAAGCGCAGGAACTTCGTGCGCGCCCACAACATCCCCAGCGAGAGCACCAGGCCCGCGCCGCGCGCTATCGTCTCCGACGCGCGCATCGGCTCACCATCGAAGATTCGGGTCTCGGCGCGCGAGAAAAGCGACAGCGCCTGCCGGGTGCGGTAGCCCGCGGAGGTCGTTCCGCCGTCGATGATGTTCCAGCCGAAGTTGTGGGCCGCCGCCAGGTGGATCACCAGGCCCAGCACAAGCCCGCCCAGCAGGCCGATCACCAGACCGGCGATCAGGTGCGAGCGCCGGATGCGCGACTGCCGCCCGATCCTGATGCCCTCAAGCTGATAGGCTCCAAGCTGCCCGAACGTCATCCGCGCGATGACCGTGAAGACCGCGAAGACGCTCTCGCGGCGCATCAGGGCGGCCGAGGCGGCGCCCTGTGTGCCGTGCAGGTCGAGGACAGTCAGGAACATCTCGTTACGCGGGATGCCGTAGGTGATGGGCAGGCCCGTCTGGGCGCGAATCCGCGCGTAGACCAGCGAACAGGCGTAGACAATCAGCACGTAACTGATGGCGCTCGGGAGGCCGACGCCCGCGGCGGTCATCATCCACGTCAGACCCACCGCGCCGATCACCACTCCCCACGCGGCCAGCCCCTGCGGCACGACCGTATCGGACTGCTCCTCCCCGCGCCCGATTGCGGACTGAAGCACAGTCTTCAGATGCTTGCGCGCGGCCCAGAGCGTGAAGAGGGCCATCCCCAGATAGGCGCCCATGCCCTGTGGGCGGTCGTAGGGGAAGCCTCCGCCGGTGTATCCGAAAAGCCCCGCGAAGAACCTTTCGAAACGCAGCAACAGATAGAACGCCCACACCGAGAACAGGATATCGGTGGGCACCATGTAGCCCAGTCCGACCACCTCGGGCCGCCATGTGAGCGTCAGCGGGCGCAGTCCCGTCCACGGCCGCTCGCTCAGCAGCGGATTGAGCGAATACTGCTGCCCGATGGCCGTGATACCGGGGAAGAACGCGTGCGCGATGTTCGAGCCATCGTAGATCGCCGCGAAGCCGATGCCGATCCAGAAGATCCACGAGCGGAGAAGCTGGGGGTGTTCGGTGCGATCCGCCGGATCCGGCGCAAGCTGGAGCGCAAGCTCAGCCAGCGGGAAGCTCAGATGCTCCCGCTCCGCCCAGGGCTTCCGAAACAGCGACACCAGGCAGCCCAGCGAGAGCGTGAGCAGCATGAACGCCCCGCCCCAGACCGCCAGAATCGGCATCCACTGCTCCCAGGGGACCGCCCCGCCCTCCCCGCCCTCGTAGAAGCCGCGCAGCAGGCCCTCATCGGTGGGCATCATCCACGCGGGGACCGTCTCGGCCATCTGCGCGTACTCGTTGCCGGGCGCGGCGAAGTAGCGCAGGCTGGTGAGCGTGGAGAGAAGCTGGCGGACGCCGTTGGCGTCGATGGTCATGAAGGCGCAGGTGAGCAGCACGTAGATGAGCAGCGCCTCGCGCCGCCAGCGCTTGTTCCGCGTGAGCCGATGTACCACCAGACCCACCGCGGTCATCAGCCCCAGTGCGGCCAGCGCCGGGACCGGCGGCGTCCCCTCGCCCACTAAGATCGTGAACGCGATCAGCGAGGCCTTGCGAATCCACAGCGCCCCGACCACGAGGAAGATCAGCGCGAGCACGATGGAGCGCGGTGTCAGCGCGCTCCCGCCGCCGTCTGCGATTGCTGTGTCTTCGGTGGGGCGCCCGTCGGCCCCGGTCTGTGGCTCACGGCTCATTCCGGTCACCTAATTTGAACGAGGAGCATTCTCCATTGGCGCTCAACCAAACAACCGCTCCGCACTCTCTGCGACCTTCGCGTATGCTTCGGGCAGGTCCACCGAGGTCAGTTGCCGATCGCGCATAACGATCTTTCCGTCCACGATAGTGGTCGCGACGTCACTCGCCTGCGCCGAGTACACCATGTGTGACACGAGGCTGTGCCGCGGGTGCATGTGCGGGGCGTCGAGGTCCACGAGGATGCAGTCGCAGCGCTTCCCGCGCTCCAGCGAGCCGGTGCAGTCGTCCAGCGAGATCGCCCGCGCGCCACCCAGCGTCGCCATCTCCAGCGCCGCCTCGGCCGGCACCGCGGTCGGGTCATCGGTGTCAACCTTCGCGATCAGCGCCGCCAGCCGCGCTTCCTCCAGCAAGTCGAGGTTGTTGTTCGAGCCGCAGCCGTCCGTGCCCAGGCCCACCCGCGCACCGGCGGCCAGCAGGTCGCGCGTCCGCGCGATACCGCTGGCGAGCTTGAGGTTGCTGCCCGGGCAGTGCGCGACGCCAACCTCTCTGTCAGCGATGATCTCGATGTCACGGTCATCGAGGTGCACGCAGTGCGCGGCCACGACCGGCACCTCGAACAGCCCCACCTCGTCCATCGCCTGCACCGGGCGCTTTCCGTACGTCTCCAGCGCGTCGGCCACATTGTCTGCGGTCTCGGCCACGTGAATGTGGATCGGGACGCCGATCCCCTCTGCGGCCTCGATCACCCGCTGCATCATATCCTCGGGAACGGTGTAGGGCGCGTGCGGGCCAAGCATCGGATGAATGCAGCCGTGGGTCTCCTCCGCGAACTCGCGCGCGAACTGCTTCGCCTCCTCGAACATGTCCTCGGCGTGGGGGACGATCCCCAGCAGCACGCCCGACGGGCACATGCGTATTCCGCTGTCCATTGCGGCCCGCGTGCCCGCCCGGGGCATGTGGTACATGTCGGCGAAGCACGTCACGCCCGCGCGGATCATCTCCGCGCAGCCGAGAAGGCTCCCCCAGTAGACGTCGCCCTCCTCAAGCTTCGCCTCGACCGGCCATATCTTCTCATGCAGCCACGGCTCCAGCGGCATGTCGTCGGCACTCCCGCGGAAGAGGGTCATTGCCGCGTGTGTATGCGCGTTCACAAAGCCCGGCATCAGCAGGTGCCCCGAGCCATCGATCAGCTCATCCGGCTCACCCGCTGCTTCGAAATCCTTCGCAGGTCCGACGTATGTTATCTCGCCCTCGACGGCCTCCAGCACCCAGCCTTCGCGCACTTCCGTGTCGCCGTCGGCCATCGTGATGATCTGCGCGCCTTCGATGCGAAGTGTCGCCATGAAACGCCCTCCCGGAATAACATTCGGGCCTCTTCCAGCCGTCGCCATTCGCCGTCGCTTTCGTTTCTGCTGTCGCTTTTGTTGCTGCTGTCCGCCGCATTATACCAAACCGGCGCAGCGAAAGCGAAGAGCGGGGATTCACTCCGACGAGTCGATCGCCCCGCCTGTCCACCGGCCGTCCGGCCCCGTACGTGCTGGTTTCCCAGCAGGCATGTCCAGAGGAAGGCGCTGGTCAGACTCGTGCAAGCGCGTCCGGCATCTCCGGGAACTTGCGGTATCGGGGAAACGTTGTACCCGCTGGAAAGTAACCGGGTTTTCCGCTTTCTCGACGCATGTCGCACGTGCGTACCATGCGCCGCAGTGCATAATCGACCCTCAGAGTGGCGGCGGACGAGCGTCGCCCTCTTCCCGTTCACCCATTTACACACAGGAGGTGGGGTCCCTTGACCCACCGTGGCTTCACTCTCATCGAACTGCTTGTCGTCATTGCCATCATCGCGATCCTCGCCGCAATCCTCTTCCCGGTTTTTGCGCGCGCCCGGGAGAAGGCGCGGCAGTCCAATTGCCAGGCGAATCTCAAGCAAATTGGGCTTAGCTTCAACATGTACGCACAGGACTACGACGGGCGCGTGCTGCCCGCGCAGCTTGCGGGCGTCTCGAACAGCATGTGCTGGACGGAGATCATCCAGCCCTACATGAACAATGAGCAGATCTTCGTCTGCCCCAGCGATTCGGAGCCGCTCGCAACGAGCGACACCGACGGATATCCAAAGAGCTATGGTGTCAACTACGAGGTCCACGGCTACGACAACTACGACGGGTATGAGGGCAGCCCGGTTGACCCGTTCCCACCGTTGACCCTCTCGCACATCAAACAACCAGCCCAACTCATCTCGTGTATTGACTTTTCGTTCGCCGGGTCGGGAGTGACGTACCCCACCATCGATGATCGGGTGGTCTGGCGTCACAATCAGACTGCCAACATCCTCTTCATAGACGGCCATGTGAAGGCGATGCGGCGGAACCAGACCTTCACGCCCGACGACCTGTGGCTGCCGAGGCAGTAGGCCGCGGGACCGCCCAAAATGCCCTTGACTCGGGGGCGCAGCTTTTGTATCATACAGAGCACACAATTGAGCCGAGGTGGTGGAACTGGCAGACACGCTAGCTTGAGGGGCTAGTGACCTTTATAGGTTGTGCGGGTTCGAATCCCGCCCTCGGCACCAGATAACGACAGCAAACGACAGCACGCGTCGGCCAACGCCAGCTCACTTCAGCCGACAACAGATGATGCGCCCGCTGCCAACCGCAGAAAGCAATTTGCTGATATTCGCTGTCGTTGGCTGCATTTTGCTGCAGTGCGCTGACGTGCCCGGGCGGTTAGCTCAGGGGAAGAGCGCTAGCTTCACACGCTAGATGTCGCAGGTTCAAATCCTGCACCGCCCACCATAAGGCGAACATTTGGGGCGCGCGAATCGCCCTGTAAATGAAGGGTTCGGCGGGGGCGAGCGGGAATAGCTCAGTTGGTAGAGCATCAGCTTCCCAAGCTGAAAGTCGCGGGTTCGAATCCCGTTTCCCGCTCCACGGCCCAGATGGGCCACAAACAGGTTTGATGCGGGAGTAGCTCAATGGTAGAGCATCTGCTTGCCATGCAGAAGGCTGAGGGTTCAAATCCCTTCTCCCGCTCCATATTTTACTCCAGGCGGGCCCGGCACGCAGCCCGGCCCGCCGTTTTCGTCCCCGACAATTGACGAAGCCTGTGCCGGATCGGCGGCCACAGGCACAGATGATGAGGCGGCATGGCCAAGTGGCTAAGGCGGCGGTCTGCAAAACCGCTATTCGCCGGTTCGACTCCGGCTGCCGCCTCCATTCCGTTTAACGGTCGGGAAACGGGCATCGGGAATGGGGAACCGGGAGCAGCAGTGGCCGGCCGGGAGCTGCGCGTCGTTGCTGTCCTTCGCTGCCGTGCGCTGATGTTTGCTGACGTACAACGCCGGAGTGGCGGAACGGTAGACGCCGGGGACTTAAAATCCTCTGAGGGCCAACCCCCTCGTGCGGGTTCGAATCCCGCCTCCGGTACCATAGAGACTATTTGGTCATAGGGTCCTCTCATGAGGCTCTATGGCCATTTCTGGTTCTGGGCATTGAATGGCTCATGTGACCCCAATAAGTTAGTCTATCCCTCAATCTCAAAGGATTTTCTCGCGGAATCCTCTGAGGTCCAGAAGGGGCAATTGGAGGGCCATATGATGCTTGATCTGGACTTTGCAGTCGATGAGGACATCACCATTGGAGAGGTGATTGATGAGTGGCTGGACGACTGCACGTCCAGGAACCTGGCTTCAAGCAGCATCTCCTCGCACAGAGAAAGGCTGAGCGTCGGAGGCAGTGACGCCCCCAGCACCGGTTCGGCCATCCGGACCTGTCCCGACTCGGAGGTAAACCGGAAGACGACAGCGTATACTACAGGCGTTGGGCTGCACAGCCACCGCATTGCTCCGATGACGGCGGTTCGGTCTGGAGGAACGTTCAGATGAGATCACGTGCAGGCTGGTTCGCCCCGACGCTTCTGCTGCTCGCGTGCCTCGCAGCCTACGCCCAACCCGGCCCGCCGACGGCGGCGCCACCCCTGTGCGAGGCACCCCCGCAAATCGACGGCGCGCTCGATGACGCCTGCTGGGACAGCGCATGGACCAGCGAACAGTTTCACGAGTTCTCCCTGGGGGAGGCGCGCTTCGCCCCCAATCAGGACACCACGGTGCGACTGGTGACCGATGGAAGCTGGCTGTATCTGGGTGCGACCTGCCTGCACCCGACGCCCGATGACATGAAAGCCTCGATCACAGAGAACTTCGGCGGCCGCGTCTTCGGCGATGAGTGCATCAAGCTGTTCATCAGGCCGGGCTTCGAGGGCGGCGGGCACCTCCGCTACGTGCTCAACTTCCGGAACGTGTACACGCTGCGCCGGTCGTTCGAGGAGGCCGCAACGACTCCGAACCTCGCCTGGCCATCCGCGACGCAGGTGACCGATGCGGGCTGGACCGCGGAGGTCGCAGTGCCCCTGTTCAACCTCGCCGGCTACGCGGACCTGAGCGATTTCCGCATGAACGTCTTCCGCAAAAAGCTTCTCAAGGAGTACGATCAGCAGCACGTGGAGGTCGGCTTCAACGAGTTCATCAGTACATGGAGCGCGACCGACGAGTGGCTGAACCCGGCGGAGATGGGCCGCATTGTGTGGCCGGAGCAGATGCAAATCACCTCACCATTTGTCGCCAACGCGCGAAACGTGGCGGTGAGCGATCTGCGCGAGGCCGACGGCGAGATGGTCTATGATGTGACGATGACCCTGATGGCCATGACCGCCAGTGCGGGTCGTGCGACCGTCGAAGTCATCGAGACGCCGCTTGAGGGTGAGACGCGGCGCGTGAGCGCAAGCTTCGAGCTTGCTCCAATGCAGGTGACGCCCGCGAGCGTCACGGTGCCGGTTGAGGCGCCGGGAGAGCGCAGCATCGAGGTGGTGGTGCGCGACGCTGCAAGCGGTATGCCCTTCCAGACGACACAGATCTCGGATACATCGAGTTTCGAACTGCTGCGCGCCTTTGCGAGGAGAAGCTACTACACATCGGAGGACAGCGCGGGCGTGGTCTATTCCGTGGGCATGCCCGCGGAGAGGCTGGCTGACAGGCGCCTCACCGTGCGCGATGAAGACGGCCATGAGCTGGCGCGGCTCGACGCGCCCGACCCGGAGGGCGAACTGCCGCTGACGCTGGAGAGGGTTGAGGAGGGGCGCCAGACGCTGAGCCTGACGCTGGAGGGCGCAGACGGACGCGCGCTGTCGGCAGTGGAGTTTGAGGTGGCGAAGCTGCCGCCGGGGCCGGGCAGCGAGTGGGAGATCGACCGGCTGACCGGGTCGCTCTTGCGCAACGGGGAACCCTTCTTCCCGTTCGGGTTCCTGACCGGGTACGATGACGCGCAGTTCGCCGAGATCGCAGCGGCAGGCTGCAACACGATCGTGTGGTGGATGGGGCCGCGGGACGTGCCGATGGCCGATGTGGTAAGCCTGGCGGACAAACACGGGCTGCAGATTATGCTCCGGCCGCAGAAGGTGGAAAGCCGCGCGGACGAGATGGAGACGCTCAAGCGGCATTTCGAGGGCGAGGAGTACGAGCGCGCGGTCTATGCCTGCCGGTCGATGCTGCGGATGAAGAGCTTCCTGCTCGGTCCGCTGGCCGGGCGTCTGAGCCGCGTTGAGCGCAATGAGATCTCCCGCGAGTACTTCGAGTTGCACATGCCCGCGATCCTCGAGAACGTCCGCTCGGTGCGGGAGATGCCGAACGTCCTCGGCTACGACACACTTGACGAGCCCGTCTTCAGCACCGCCGATCAGTACGCGGACCTGCGCAGGATGTACCTGAAGGTGCGCGAGATCGACCCGTACCACCCGATGTTCGCTTTGTACTCGTCGCGTATCCCCGCCGGACCGGAGGCGACGAGCTTCGCCGACTGCCTCGGGACCGACCCGTACTGGACGCCCGGGCGCGAACTGCCCCGCGGCTCAATCAACTGGATGTCCACGACCACCGCCACCACCGTGCACCGGGCCCGGGAGGTCGGGCAGCACCCGTGGACCGTCCCGGAGTCGGCGCTGTGGAGCGATGTCATCAAGCGCATGGTGAGCCCCCAGGAGCAGATCTGCCAGAGTTACCTGGCGTTGATTCACGGGACAAAGGCGCTGCTGTATTTCACGCATGGCTGGGTCGCGCTGCAGAGTCAGTGGGAGGCGTTCGAGACGCTGGCCCACCGTGTTGACGAACTCGCACCGGCGCTGACCGCGGCGAAGCCTCCACAGCAGATCAGCTACGCGCCGGGCACCTGGGCGCCCCTGAAAGGTGAAGTGCCCGATGTGCAGGCGCGGGTGATCCGTTATCCCGATGGCCGGAATGTGCTGCTGGCGGCGAACGTGCGCCTCTCGCCGGTGGAGGTGGCGATCAGTGTCGAGGGTATGGCCGACGGGCCGCTGCGCGACGTCTTCGACGGGGAGATCGGCCAGGTGGAGGACGGAGCCTTCAGCGACACGCTTCAGGCGCGCGGCGTGCGGACATATGACCTCGGGCAGATCGGCGGCGACGCCCCGGTCCGTATCGGCGTCGAGATCACGCCGCTGGGCGATGAGAGCGTGATCGAGGAGGGCTACCGCCACCAGGGCCGGATCGGCATGCGCAACATCATGCCCAACGGGAGCTTCGAGCAGGATACCGTGGAGGGCTGGCCGGACTACTTCTGGCCCTACCACTCCACGGGCACCCGCACCGGCTGGCCGAACCGAGTTGGCTCTGAGACCCCGTGCATGACCCTCATGAGCGGCGACGCATTTCACGGTGAGCGGTTCCTGCGCCTGCACGCGCGCGAGGCGGAGGCGATGACGGGGGTCTTCCTGCGCACGATGGCTCCCCAGCATGACGTGGCGACACCCTACGTGCTGTCCTTCTACGCCCGGACCGCGGGAGACGAGCCGGGAGAGGTACTCGTGAAAGCCTACGGGCGGACGCGGCCCGCAATGACGGTCGAGGGTGACCAGTGGCAGCGCTTTGAGGTGCAGCTTGAGGTGCCGCCTCGCGCCGAACGCCACTCCTTCGGCCTGATATACTCCGGCGACCCGGTGGACATCGACGCCGTTCAGTATGAGCAGGGCTTCGATGCGACGGAGTTTCAGCCATGAATGCAGCCACGAGCGACGAGCAGCGAGCGAATGGCGGCGCAACTCACCGCCGGCGGGCCCGACGCAGTTCTGCGCCGATGCTTCTGCGGGTCGGATGCCTGCTCGTTGCGCTCTGTCTGACCTCTACCGCCTCCGCGGGAGTGGAGTACCTGCCTGAGCAGGATGTGCTGTGGGTGACTGATTTCCCCGAGGCGTATCCCTGTACTCCACGATTGCTGGCGCGGGCGGACGCGGCACGCGGATGGGACAAGGTGCACTATGACGAGGCGTCGCGGACATGCACCGTCTCGTGCGACCTGTACATCGGCCGGAATGACGGAAGCAATACCTGGTTTCAGGTCGGCAGTGCCGATCGGCCCGAAGAGACGCTGATCGTCCGCGGGGACCTGCGGGTGTACTCCACATGGCTTGAGGCGGAGAATACCGAGTCGATGTACACGGGCAGGAAGAGAACGAACCGGCTGACACTGGGAGTGCAGGATGATCCGTCGGTGCGCGCGAGCCTGTTGATAGACAACGAAGAGCGTGAGGGGCACACCATCATCATCGGCGGGTTCTCCGGCTACGGGAGCGAGAATCAGGGCGGCGACCTCTGCGCCTATCACGCGACAATCGGACCATCCGGCGAGGTGCCGATCGGCCAGCGCGAGAGTGGCGCCAACCATGTGGCGATGGGTGGCAGTGGCACGGTCGAAGTCATCGACTGCCTCATCAGGGGCGTCGCCGGCAGAGCCTTCGGTTCGCAGTTCACTGACGGGCGCTTCGAGCGCAGCCGCTTCGAAAACTGCGGCGTCGCCATCCACGGCAACTATCAGGAGATCCTCAGAGACTGCACCTTCGTCAACTGCCGCCGCGCGATCATCGCCGGGAGCCGCAATGTCCTGAGGCTTGTAGACTGCACGTTTCAGAATAACGAGCGGAACTGGGCCATCCCCTACCAGCATACCGTCGCCATCGATTGCACCGTGGACGACTGGGGGCGCGGCAGCTACTCCGCGGAGCATGATACGTTCCTCGTCTGCAAGCGCCACGTCATCGTGAAGGTCGTCGATGACGCGGGGGAGGCGGTTGGCGGCGCGACTGTGAAGGCAACCACCGGCCAGACGCCCGCTGCCGCCGACTTCGAAATGCCCCTCGCGAAGACGGGCCCTGATGGCCTGACCCCCGGAGAGGGCGAGGACGGTGCGCTGCTGCTGAGCGAATTCGTCATCCGCGCGCCGGAGGCCGAAGAAGGTGATCCGGTCCGAACTGACTATCGGTGGACCCTCGAAGCCGGCAAGGGCGACCGGCGAGGCCGCGTGGAAGACTTCTCACCCGGCGAGAACTGGCAGACGCTTGAGATCACAATCGAGCAGGAGTAGGGCGGGCGCGGTGCGCGACGGCTCTACTCCTGTTACACCGGAATACGACATCCTCCAGCCTCAGATAATGTGTCCGGAAAGGACAGCTTATGCGTACATCCACACGACGGCGGTCACCCGCCATCTCGACCAGCATAGCGGTGATGATCATCATGGCTACCACCACCGGAACTGTGTGCGCGCAGCAGGCCGAGGCTCAGGGAGAGGCCGGAAGCGCGTGGCTGGGGGAGGACGTGCTCTGGCGGGCGCGTGAGGGCATGGTCTTCCATATGCAGGATGACGCCGGCGGCGGCTTCGATGTCAGTGTCGCGGTCCGCGATATGAATGTATACGAGCAGGGGAAGCGGCCCGCGATGGTGTGGATGGTCGGCCCGGAGGGGGAGACGCTCTTTCGCCGCGTGCTCGAGGATGACGGCGTCACCTCCGGCAACGAGCAATACCGCGACGGGACCTCCGATGTCTACCTCGACTACCGCTACCGCGAGTGGCATCGCATGCACTCGCCCGAGGGACGCCCGCCGAATAAGAAGCGCTCGCCGATGCTGACCGCCCCTCAGCGGCTGCCTGCCCGCAAGGTGCAGTTCAGTGCATCGGATGCCGGGCCCGGTCTCTATCGGCTCGTCCTTATCGGAAGCTGGGACCACTGGTTCAGCGTCACGCTCGATCGCCCGATCCCCACCGGGGTGCATCCGGGGCCGGGGCCCCTGTATGTGCACGGCGACCGGCTGGAGGACGCGTGGATCTGGGCGCCGCCGGGCGCCGAAGAGATCATGCTTACCCTCAGCGAGGAGATCCAGCCCTTCAACTGGACGGTGAGGCTCGAGGACGAAGCCGGTGATGAACTGGGCAGCACCGAGCCGCGAACATTCATGAGCTATCTGCATCGTGAACTGCCTGAGGGAGACGCGGTCTATCGGCTGCGCGTGACGGGCGAGACGCCCGGCGCGTGCCTGTCGATGGGCGGACTGCCCTTCGTGGTATGCCCGGACGCGGAGACCGCGCGCGCAATTCATGGTGGTATGCAGATCGATGACCGCGGGCGCTCGACCTTCCACCACCAGCAACGGGTGCTGCTGGAGTGGGCGGACGGTTTGACCGAGGAGGACCTGCGCGTGGATGTTGAGCAGGTGGACCTCGACGCGATTGAGGACGAAAAGCTGCGCGAGGTGCTGGCAGCGGGGCCGGAGGCGCGGGAGGCGCAAGAGGACGACCCATCCGCCGATGACTTCGGCCGCGCGACCGTGAGTGCGCTTGCAAAGGCGGCCGCGACCGAGCATCCGCGCAACCCCTACTACGCGCACCCCGCGCTGGTCCGGCGGGTGGCGCTGGCGGCGGCCGTGGGGCCGATGCAGAACCTGGGACCGTACTTCTGGTTCGCGAGAACCACCCTGGAGCGTCCGGGGACGTTCGAGGTGTCGGACAGCCGCCTGCCGATGTTCCGGTCCAACTGGTTCGCGATGCACGGCGGCCGGTACATCCATGACCTGGCCGCGGTGCGGGATGTGGCGAACGAGACGCTGCCGCCCAGGGTGCTCGCGGCATGGCTGCGCGAGTACGAGGCGTGGGTGGAGGGCCGGACGCTCATGCACCAGGGCATCTGCAGCAACCAGTGGATGGCGGCGTTGTCGGAGGTCGCCGCGGCGGCCGATGTGCTGGACACGCGGGTTGCCCGTGAGGTGGTCGATCGGCAGATCGAGCGCTTCACGACCTGCGGTGGGCTGGGCCGGGTGGGGCCTGACCCGACCCCCTGGGCTACCAGGAGCGAGACGGCGTTCACATACGCCGCGGACACCGGCTATGTCGGGGCCGGATATGCCGCCGATGCGCTGGGCCATGACAATGAGTATTGCCTGGAGACGACGCTGCACCTGGGGCGGATCTGGCAGCGGACCCGGACGCAGTCGATCGTGGACTTCGTCGACCACTACTATGTCCTGAAGTCGCACCTGACCATGCCGCGCGGACCGGAGGCGCCCGAGAGCGCCTTCACGGGCACCTGCAGCCCGTCTGACGCCAACTTCCGCACGGGGTATTTCACGCACAAGTCTCCGGTGCCCCCTGAGATGCGCCCGATGATCCGCTACGGGCCTATCTGGGGCGGGGAGACCGATGCCGAGCCAACCTGGCCCTGCCTGCAGGAGGGCAGCTTCACCCGGGTGATCGACAACAAGTTCTTCTTCATCAAGACCCCGGCCTACTACGCGACAGCGTACGGTGGCCCGAGCCTGTATGACTGGATGAACTTCACAACGGCCGAGGTCGCGGACGGCTCAGCGAGCCTGGTTGGCTACAGCGGCATGCACTACGGAGGGCTGCAGCGGAAGGCCACGAAACCCGGCGGACTCTCGGCGCTCTACGTGCCCGGCTGCGGGCCCACAATGCTGGCCCAGAATCACAACGTCATGTACGCGAACGTGGTCTGGGGTCGGCGTGCGACGCCCGTAACCGACAAGTGGCAAAAGGAGCACGTAGACCCGCGCATCGTCTGCAGCGGATTCTCACAACCGGTGGTCTCGTTCGACAAGGACGGGCGCGTCTACCGCCGCACCGACGAGTTGCGCTACGCGCCCCTGACGGTGACGCGCACGCTGCATTATCGGGATGACCGGATCGTGGTGGACCTGCAATTGCGCGCCACCGATGATCTGGCCCTGACCGAACTGTGGGAGTGTGTGCCGTACTACGCGGAGGATCGCGAAGCGACGGTTTTCAGCAATCTGGCAGGTGAGACCTCGGAGTTCGAGATTCCCGAGATTATCACCGCGCACAGCACCCATGATCTCCCTCTGCCACGCGAGCGCGGCGAGCATCCTGACCTGCCGCGCGTGAGGGTGCGGGCCTTTGATGTGGCCGCGGCGTCCGGGGCCGGGTCCGCGGTGATCTTCGATGATGCGTATGATTGCATGCAGACCCAGCCCTTCCGCTACCGCCGGGCGGCGGCGGGGACCGCGGCGCTGAACCTGCCGCTGCCGAGCGAGATGTCGGCCGGACAGGCGCACCGGATGCGCTACGTCATCGTCCCCCACGAGGGCCCGATCACCGGCGAGGACCTGCGCCGTATCGCGGCCGAGGAGGGGATCGCGGGCGAGTAGGCGCCTCGGGCACGAGTGATGCCGACCTCTTCTTCCGCCTGTTCGTGTTGTGCCCGGGGATGATCCCTCCCGCAAGGGAAGAACCGGTTGACTTTCAGCCCGGGCATGCGCCAGTGATCACTCTCCACCCGGCTTTGGTTCGGCCCGCACCATCGCCGTAATCGTGACCGGCTCTCCCGCTGTGACGGTCACCCGCTGCTCCCAGCGGCCGTTGTGCCAGACCTTCACGGAATTGGTCCCCTCGAAAGCAGAGCCTTCATCAGGGATCAGCCATCCGCCGTTCGGGGGCCCATTGCGCCATCCGGTTGGCCGGCCGGGGGCGTCAAGCTCCTCGAAGCCTCCATTGGCGAGTTTCGCGCCCTCGACGCGCACCTCGTCGAAGTACACCCAGAGGGGCAGGTGATCGTCGCCAGCAGCATTGAGATGCCCCTGCGCCATCAGTATGATGTCCACTTCACCATCGGCCTCGGGGGTGAAGTTGTACTCGAACTGCTTCCACTCGTCGGCGGGCAGATTGCTCGTGTCTCCTGTCAGGCGCGTGCGGGGCGGCTTCTGCCAGGAGGCGACGGTGCTGCCCTTGCCCGGCTGGAGCGTCAGGCCATCCGTCTGCGACTGGACATCGATGCGCGCTCTGGCCGGGATGCCGCCGTTGAAGACCATGTCGCCGAAGGGCACCGGCCAGAGGAGACCGGCGCGGCGCACATCCCACGTGAAGCCGCCGGACTGCTTCCACATGGCCCAGACGTCGCCGGCGACCTTCCGCGCGCTGAGGTTGAAGAGCACGCGCTGGCCGGCGTCGTCGAGGTCGATCCCGACCGACGAGAGCGGAATCCGCCACTCCGCCGACCATTGCGCGTCATCACTGACCTCCGCCTCGTACGCCACGCCCTCCATGGCGCGCTCGGCCACCGCGGACGGTGCGCCGGCCTCGGTGCTGCTCTCGGCGTGGCCGTTGGAGTAGCCGCGCAGCACGATGATGTCGCCGATTTCCGTCCCGCGGACGGGCGCGAGGGCTACCTCCACCGCATCGCTCTGGCCCCAGCGCTGCCCGCCAGTTACGCCTTCATCGGCGTGTACCTCGTTGACGAATGCCACGTAGAGGTGCTCGCCATCGACCTCGACCCAGGCCGTGCTGGGCAGAGACACCTTCTCCCCGCCGCCTCCCCAGAGCAGCTCGGCCTGGCGGTGTGCGCCGTCCGGGTTCCACTCCCTGGCGCTCACGTCGCCATCGATCGTGATCCCCTCGGCCGCCCGGCGCACCGGGAATACCGGGACGGCCGTCATCTTCTTCTGCTGCTCGGCGAGGATCAGCCAGCGCGGGCGCCAGTCCTCGGGCGGTGGCTCAGGCGCGACCGGCCACGACGCGCGGCGCGCGTCCTCGTAGAGCCCCATCTCGTCCAGCGGCAGCGCCTCGAAGCCGATCTCGCGCACCGGAGCGTCCTCGCGCAGGTGGAAGTCGCCCGCTTCCATATTCACGAACCCCGGATCGCCCGAGTCCCAGTTGTCCTGGATCGTCACCCACTCGTCCTCCACCTGGCTGCTGACTGAAAGCAGCGTGCCCTCACCGACCGAGATATTGCGCTCGATGCGGCAGTACCAGGGAGCGCCGACCGGATCGCGCTCGGGGGAGAGGAAGTCCGCCAGATGCGGATACTTCGTCCAGGGCGGCTCCTGATACGGGACCTCGTCGAGTGTCTTGAGCAGTATGCGACTGGGCTTGCCCGTGCGCGTGTCGATGGCGATGACGTTCCCGTCCTCGTCGCGGCTGTAGGTCCACCAGCGGATGCCGCGGGCGCTGAGGTTCACGCCGACCTTGCAGTTCGCGAAGATGTTGTTGGTGACAACGTTGTCCGGGCCGCCGCAGATAGCTACGCCGCCCCCGGTCAGTCGGCAGAGGTTCCCGGTGAACGTCGTCCCGGAGACCGCATCATCGAGGTGCACGACCTTGATCGAGGATGCGCACCCCTCGCGGGTGTCGTTGACGTGGTGGATGTAGTTGTTGCGGATGACATTCCCCCGGTAGGTCCAGTTTCGCCCGGTGTAGAACACCCCGCATTCAGTGGTCTCGGTGCAGACGTAGTAGATCTCGTTGAACTCCATCACGTGATCGTTGCCCCTCCACCACACCGCGGTATGTGGCTCATGGTGGATGAGGTTATGCGATGCGCGGCAGCCCACGCCCCTGAGCGACAGCGGGCCCGCGTGTGTGCGGCGGAGGACGCTGGTGTGATGGATGTGGTTGTTCTCCGCGAAGTGGCCGGCCGGGGTAAGCGTCTGGCGGTCGCCACCGCGCATGGCGATGCCGCCGTAGCCGGTGGCGTAGATGTCACAGCCGATGACGCCGTGGTCGGTGCCGCCGGCGATATCCACCGCCTCGCGGCCGACATTGCGCACCGTGCAACCGACCACGCGGTTGCCCTGGCCCCTGCGGATATGCACGCCGTCGCCGCGGCCGCACTCGACCGTCAGGTCCTGCAGCGTGACATAGGATGCATCATCCATGCGCACGACGGGGTCCTCGAGCATCGAGACAGTCACGTCGGCGCCGTCCTCGGGCGGCCAGAAGTACAGGACGCCGCTGTCGCGGTCCAGATACCATTCGCCGGGGCGATCCAGTTCCTCGAGGAGGTTGAACGCAAACCAGCGGCCGGCCCCCCAGGTATCAAGGCCGAAGCGAAGCGGCACCGCCAGCGTGATGTGCTTCTGCTCGGTGTCGATCTTCCCGGCGCGGACCATGGTGCACAGGTACCCGCGCGCCCAGTAACCCTGCATCCACACGCCTTCGTCAACGTCCCAGCGCTCGGGGCGATCTCCGGTGTATGCGAACACGCCCGGGCGCTCGGGCCCCTCGCGATCGCGCAGGCCGGAGCCGAAGTCCACGATCTCCTCGAAATTCTCGAAGCCCTCGTTGGGCCAGCGCGCGATCTGCATCCGCTCACCGCCGCTGAAGACCTCCAGCACGATCGGGTGCTCGCCGGTGAAGCCGCGGAAGCTGTCGGGCAACTGGGGCAGGTACTCGATACCGCGGGCGGCGAGATCGACCTGTAGCACGTTGCCGCGGGCCTCCGGGACGAGGCGCTGAAGGATCGCGTCATCCTCAACCGGAGAGAACGCGTCGCCCGGCACGGTCGTGCCGCCGCTGAGGATGGCGTCCGTCCCCTCTGTGGACCGGATCACGACCGGGCTGTCCTCCTCGCCGCAGGCGGCTTCGCCGATCGCGAGCGGCCGGGGCAGTTCGTAGCTGCCGCCGTTCAGCCAGATGGTGACGCCGCCATCGGGCAGGCCATCGCCGGCCTTCAGGGCCTCAACGGCCTCCACCGCGCGATGCGGGGTCGCGAAGGGAGCCTGCAGCGTTCCGGGGTTGTCATCGGACCCGTCCGGGGCGATGTAGAAATCGGCACCTGCGGCCCATGCGCCGGAGATGATGCTTCCCAGCAGCAGAACGTAGAATGCAGTGCGAAGGCGCATCAGAATCACTCCCGATTCTGTCTCGCGCGACGGCCGGCGTGCGGCGAGTTAGTTACTCCAGCCCCGGCCTCGTTTTCAGCGGTAGTGTTTCTTTGCCGCGTGGCTCACACCTGCATGGGGCGGGGGATGGGGGAGTGGGGAGGGGGAACGGCTGACGGCCTGCCGCCGTCGCCCGGCCGTCTGGAGGGCGCTGCAGGGCGCGGGGTGCGTCCCCGCCCGCGGGCCCCCCTCACGAGCGCCCCAAGTCCTTAAGTAGTGCGGGCGGTACGGTGGGCGATGACGTCCGGATGGCCATCTCATATTGCCCGAAGCCCAGTTCATGGAATACGAGGCCCTCGCGCGCTCATCTCCGCGCCCCTCCGCAGAGGTCCCAGTCTCCCCGAGTCGAAATGCGCACCCGATCTCACCCACGCATGACAGGCGCATTTCAGGGAGTGTCTTCAAATGGCGCATGAGCGCGCGGACTACGGGTTCGGACTGGTCGGTTGTGGCGTTATCAGCGGCGTTCACTTCAAGGCGCTGGAGATGGTCGAGCGCGCCAACCTCGTCGCGACCTGCGACATCATCGAGGAGCGCGCGGAGAAGGCCGCCGAGGAGTACGGTGCGGAGGCCTACTACACGGACTTCAACGATCTGCTTGCGCGCGATGACATCGACGTGGTGCACGTGACCACGCCCTCCAGCCACCACCACGTGGTCAGCATCGCGGCCTCCGAGGCGGGAAAGCACAGCTTCGTCACCAAGCCCATCGACATCACGCTGCGCGACATCGACGCGATGATCGAGGCGGCGGAGGACAATGGCGTAAAGCTGGCCGCCGCGCACCAGTTCCGCAGCTACGACAGCTACCGGCAGCTCAAGCGCGCGATCGAGGAGGGGCGCATGGGCGAACTCTACTACGGGAACGCGTTCGTCCCCTGGTTCCGCGCGCAGGACTACTACACCGACCGCTGGCAGGGCACGTGGGAGCATGACGGCGGCGGCGCGCTGATGAACCAGTCGGTCCACTGGGTGGACCTGCTGGTGTGGATGATGGGCGATGTGGCGGAAGTGTCGGGCTACGCGGACACCAAGGCACACGAGATGGAGACCGAGGACATCGGCACCGCGGCGGTGCAGTTCACCTCCGGAGCGCACGGCGTGATCCAGGGCACCACGCTGACATACAAGGGCATGAACACGCGGCTGGAGGTCCATGGCTCGAAGGGCAACGTGGTGATCGAGGCGGACAACATCACGCACTGGGACGTCGAGGGCGAGGAGTCGCTGGCTGATGGCGACGCCGAGGATGAGGAGACGTCCGCGGCGGACCCGATGGCGGGCCTGGGCGACGCGGTGGGCGCGCATCGCTTCCAGGTGAAGGCGCTTTTGGACTGGATCGAGGGGACGGGCGAGCCGTTCGTGACGGGCCCGGACGCCCGCCGCCCGGTGGAGGTCAACCTGGCGATCTACGCCTCCCAGCGCACCGGCGAGAAGATCTCGCTGCCGCTGGACCCGGAGGCCGAGGTGGGGTTTTGAGGGGCGTTCGGCTATACTGAGCGGGGGTGAGTGGCGTGTATCCGAGCCAAGTGCCCCGATCGGGCGAAGGGGAAGGCCCCTGCACTCCGGTAGCGAATGTGACAGAGACAACAGTTCTCATACTTCGACTGGGGGGACTTGCCCAGTGAGATTTCTGATCGACACCAACATCCTGATTCCACTGGAGCCCACGGCACGGCAGGATCTACAGCGTGAGGACGCACGGATAGTCGAATTGTCTCGCGTGATCCAAGAAGCGGGACATGGTCTCCTAGTGCATCCTGCCATGGTCCACGATGTCAGGCGCAATGGCGACACTGAACGCCGAGTTCTGCGGGAACATCTCTTCCAGAAGTATCCGGCCCTGTCAACGCCTCCAATCCCGAGTCGCCGCCTGAAGAGGCTATTCGGCTCACATCCCTTGGGGTCGAACGATTGGGTCGACAGTCGGCTTCTTGCAGCAGTAGAAGCAGACGCGGTCGACTATCTCATTACAGACGATGGGGGCATTCGCACCAAGGCTGTTGAGGCCGAATTAGGGGATCGGGTTCTTAATACCACTGAAGCTCTCGAACTTGTCGCTCGTCTTTTCGATACACCGCCGCTGCCTCCACCAGCTGTCGAGAGCACGGAGCCGTACAATATTGATGAGAACGATCCCATCTTCGATAGTCTAAGAGAGGACTACGCGGATTTCGATGGCTGGCTTAGGACGAAAGTCAAGCGAGAACACAGGCAAAGCTGGATCATTGAGGCACGGGATGTAGACGCTTACGCCGGACTGTGCATTGTCAATGAAGAGACGGACCAGCGATTCGCCGATGCGAAGACACTGAAGATATGTACATTCAAGATCTCCGAGGAACATTCTGGGCTGGCGTACGGAGAATTGCTGCTTCGAACTGTATTTGAGTATGCCCACCGGAATGACTACGAACGTCTCTATGTTACGGTCTTCCCGAAGCACGACGACTTGGTCTACTTCTTGGAGCAGTTCGGTTTCTGCCGCATCGGTATGAATGAGCGCGGCGAGATCGAGTACACCAAGCCAATGGGCGCGCCAGAAGACTTCGGGGCGAGCGGGACGGCTTTGGACTACCACATTCGGTATGGGCCCTACGCATGGCGATGGGATGGCAATCGCGCCTGGGTCATACCTATTCAGCCTCGCTACCATCGTATCCTCTTTCCGGAGGCGGAACCGCAACGCCCGCTACTGCCAGGGGATCGTCCGTCGGGCAACAGCATCAGGAAGGCCTATCTGTGTAGAGCCAGCACGAGACGCATCGCTCCGGGCGACCTGCTGGTATTCTACCGCTCTGGGGACATGCAGGCGCTGACAGTCGTGGGCGTGGCTGAGGAGGTTGCCGCTTCTGTCTGCCCGCAGCACATCGCCGCATTTGTCGGCAAGAGGACTGTCTACCAGTACTCGCACATCCGTGAAATGTGTGTGGACGGCGAAGTCCTGGCGATACTGTTTCGCTACGCACACAGAGTCACCGATCCGGTATCTCTCACGGAACTTGAGCAGCGAAAGCTACTCACAGCAGCTCCTCAATCGCTACAGCAATTGCGGAAAGGCGACAAGCCATGGCTCATCAAACGGCTGAAAGAGCAATAGTCCTACTCGCGCTGCATCCACGCTATGCGAATGCGATTCTCAATGGAGAGAAGAAGGTCGAGTTCCGACGGCGCAGTTTCCGCCGCGAGATTTCGCATGTAGTTATCTACAGCACTATGCCCGTCGGCGGCATCACGGGCATCTTCTCCGTGGCGGCGGTCGAAGAAGCCGCGCCGGACGAACTATGGGCCCAATACTCTGATGTTGCTGGACTTCCCGAGAACACGTTCCTCTCCTACTACCATGGCGCCGAAAGTGGTGTGGCCATTAAGGTGGGCAGCTATCGCGCTCTGGACAAGCCGGTGGATTTGAGCGCTCTCGGCGGCGACGTTTCTGCGCCACAGAGCTTCCGATATATGACGCAGGATGAACTCCCGCTTGAGCTGAGATCCCTGCTCTGATCTGTTTTGAGGGCGAGGACAATGTGGAAGCAACTGACCACGCTCCCCCTCCTCCTGGTGATCACTATGACCGCCGCATACGCCGACGTCGCCGACCATCCCGACGCCATCTCCGACGCCGAACTCTGGGCGGCGGTGGACCTGCAGCGCGGAGGCCTCGAGGGCGTGCGGGAGGCCGTCGAGGCCGAGGACTGGGGCGCCGCCGCCGAGGCGTGGGCCGAGTACTTCGCCGCGCGGGAGCGCCCCACCATGCACTTCCGGCGCGACACGTGGCCCGAGTGGGTGCGCGAGCATCGCCCGCAACTGGTCCAGCCCATCATCTCCGAGGCCGACGAGATCGCGGAGGGCGATATCTCGCACGGGCCATACGTGTTGCGGGTGGAGGGCGACCAGATCAAGTGGCTGGAGAACCCGACCGAGGACACCAACTACGTCGGCATGGTCGGCTCCCAATGGTTCCTCAACTGCCTCGGGCGCGCCTATCTGCTCACCGGCGACGAGGCCCATGCCGAGACCTTCGCGTGGCTCTTCGAGTCGTGGTATGACCACCAGCAGGCCATCCGCGAGCAGCAGGGCGGCCTTGGCTTCGATCCGATCTTCCGCGCATACTACCCCGGCATTCGCGCCCGCGTGCTCGCCGACAACTACTACTGCCTCGCGCAGAGCGATGCGCTGACGCCCGAACTGCACGTGAAGCTGATGAAGGCGCTGCTTGGCGCCGCGGCGTGGCTCTACGAGCAGGAGCGTCCGGACTACCGCGTGGGCAATCAGCAGGTCGCCGCGGTGCTCGGCTGCGGGATCGTGGGGCAGGTCTTCCCCGAGTTCCGCGATGCCGAGCAGTGGGTGGAGCTTGCCGAAACGCGCATGCGCGGGCACATGCAGCGGGACTTCTTCGCCGACGGCGGCCACAGGGAGCTTTGCACTCAGTACCACAAGACGGTCCTCCGCGATGTCGGCTACGTGGCTCTGGTCGCGGAGGCGAACGGGCGCAGGGGCCTCTTCGATGATCCCGTGGCGGGGCCGCTGATCGAGCGCGCATACGAGTGGCTGGCGAAGCTCGTGATGCCCACCGGCGAGACCCCCGCGCTGCACTCAGCGGTCTTCGCGACCGACTACGCGGTGCATCTTGAGATCGGCGCGCGGCAGTTCGGGCGCGAGGATTTCGCGTGGCTGGCCGAGCGGTTCTGGCAGAAAGGGGAGGCGCCGAATCAGAAGGCTCCGTTCGCGTTCGCGAACTACATGGTGGCGGCGCCCGCCGAAACAGCAGACGACACAGGGGCCATGCGCTCCGCGCAGGCGGGGCACGGGGGCCAGCCTCTCCAACGACAACGTCCCGACTGGCTTTCAGTGCACCTCGAGGAGTCCGGGTTCGCGACCATGCGGACGGGATGGGAGCCGGAGGATCGGTACCTGATGATCCAGCACGGGTGGGCGAATACCGGCCACGCGTATCCCGGTGCGCTTCACTTCATCTACGAGGCGAACGGGGAGCTTATCGCCTCCGCGCCCGGATCACCGCGCAGCTACCGCCACCCGGCCTACGAATACTGCCACTCGACACCCTCGCACAACGTGGTCACGATAGATGGGGAGAGCTACCCGGGGCGGCCGGCGCCGGGCGGACACGCGGAGGTGGTCGATGACCTTCCGGGTGCATGGTTCTTCGCGGGCTACCACGAGGGCTACCGCAAGGCCGCCGGAGTCACGAACTATCGGGACGTGCTGGTGCTGGAGGACGGCCCGATCCTCTTCCGCGACCGGATTGAGGGCGGAGTGGAACTGGATGCGCAGTGGAATTTCCACACCCCTCTGCGCATGCGTGTCTCCGCGGCGCGCACGGCGCGACTGCGCGGCCGAAGCACCTACACGCTCTGCGCGGCGGAGGTCGAGGCGATCACGCGCGACACCACCGAGAAGCGCTGGCACGCGGTTCTGCCGCGCGACTGCCAGCCGGAGGACTGTGGCGCGGAGGTCAATGTGCTGCGCTGGCATCAGCCGATCGAGGAGGAGGGCGCGCAGTTCACGGTGGCGCTGGTGGAGGGTCAGGGGAGCATCGATGAGGTCGCGGAGAACGCGTATCGTATCGAGGCGGGAGAGCGCGCGTGGCTTGTGCTTTTCTGCGACCGAGCGGAGCGGGCGCGCACCGAGCGCGTGACGGCGACGGCCCGATGCGCCTGCGTGGAGTTGCGCGAGGAGGAGCCGGTCGGCGGGTGGGTCTTCGACGGCACGCGGCTGGTGGTCGATGACATGGTATGGCTGTCCGAGAAGACCGCGACCAGCAGAGAGGTCAGCCCGCCGAGGCTGTGACCCGTTGTCCAGCCGTTTGGGGCGCGGGGCAACGTCGCTGCCCGGCCGTTTGCCGTCCGCCCTACCCCAGCGCCTCCAGCACCTTCTTGAGCGCCTTCACGCCGTCGCGCTCGGCGTCGCGGGCTTCCTCGAGCGACATGATCGCGGTGCGCAGGTGCATCTCGTCTTCAAGCGGGTTCGGGTTGTCCTCGCCCGGGAAGGGCAGTTCCTCGCAGCAGCGCTGAAGCTCATCCGCGCAGCGGTCGTAGCCGTCGATGGCGAGGAAAAGCTCCATCGGGTCGTCTTCGATCCGGTCCTTGGCCGCGCGGAGGAACTCCGACGCCATCTCCCGGCACTCCCACCAGTAGTGCGCGTTGTAGGCCTGCCCGACCGGATCCGCATCCCCCGCGCGAAGCTCATTGATCCACCGGTCATACGCCGCCAGGCCCGAATCGGAGTCCGGATCATCGGTCTCGCGCGAGCCCTCGGCGAACTCGATCCCGAAGCGCATCGCGTCCTTCAGCGCGGTCATGTCATCGGCAGGCTCAGCCGCCCACACGCGCGTGAGCAGGATCATCGGCCCCACGCCCGTCTCGCCGAGGCGATCCTTCGGCAGCGTGGCCTTTTGCGGATCGGGGCCGGTGGTGAAGTAGTGATACGCGTCGCCCTCGCAGCCGCGGAGCAGGTAGAACTCGCCCCGGTCGAGGTCGTACGCGTAGACGGGCGTATCCTCGGCGATCGCCGCACTGGCGAACTCCCACGCCTCCTCGCGATGGGCGGCGTAGTCGGGGTCTTCTTCTTTGTAGAACGGTCCGAAGTGCTCCAGTTCGCAGCCGACGTTCGCGCCGAGGCCGTTGAGCGTGCTCCAGCCCTCCCAGGTGTGTGGGCCGCACGGGCAGAGGCCGTCGGTGATGTGCAGCACGAACGCATGGCCGGTCGCGCCGTACAGCCACGGGGCGCTTATATCGCGACCGAGGTAGCGCAGGGCCGCCTCAATGCAGCCCATCTGTGTCACGACGCGGTTGACAGGTTCGAGGCCGTCAAGGGTGGGCATGGTGAACGCTCCCGGATTCGGGCTGACACGTATCCTTTATTGCGCCGCGCGGGCCTCTGGTTCCTGCCCGCGTCTCACTCAGTCGGGTTGGCCCCGCGGTTCAGCCAGTCCGGCAGGATACCCTCGGCGTTGAGGTCCAGGCCCACGGTGCCCTCGGGCAGGTCGTCCACCGTCATCCCCTCCGGTAACTTCACGCGCACCGCCCACGGCGCGCTCGGAAGCGTGCGGGTGCCGATCCTCTGACCGATCGGCAGCGTCACGGCCTCTTCGGGGTAGCCGATGGTCCAGAGCTTTGCATCGCTGCCCTCAGGGGCGTCGATGCTGAGCACCGCCTCGCCCCCGAGCGCCTCGCAGGTGTTGACGAACTGCAGCACATCCAGCCGGGCGAGCTTCAGGCCAGGATCCGCGGTTTCCACGCGGTTGAACAAAGAAGGATCCGGGAGCACAAGCGTCGCGAGCCTGACGGTGGCATCTCGCCCGGCCTCGCCCTCCGCGCGGTAGTGTGGGAGCATGATGCCGCCGTAACGGGCGATGAAGGAGCCGGTCACAGACAACTGTTCTGAGGGCGAAGCGGTTGTGGTCCTGACTGCTGTCTGCCCGAGCACGCTCAGCGCGAGCGAGCGGAGTCGCCAGTCGCCGTCGGTTGCGAGCGTGACTTCATAATCGTAGCGTTCCCCGCGGACCAGCGACCATCGCCCGAACGCTGCGTCGGCGAAGGGATCGATGGTCATGTGCCTGTACGTCTCGAAGTCGTCCTTGCGAAAGACGCCGGTGAGGCGCAGGGACAGCGAATCGGGGTAGTTGAGCGCGTCAAGGTACTCCGTAAGGCTTGAAATGCCCTGGACATCCTGTCCGGCAGAAATGCAACTTGTGGCTACGACGACGATCGCTATCACCGAGGGGCGAAGGTACTTCATCCTGAGAGACCTCCCTGGCGGTCTCGCGCGGCAGTCACTGCACCGGAGATTTCGCCCCGACTGCGCGTTCACCTCTCGGATGAAGCGGTACGAGCCATTCCCCTGATCACCGCCAGTGACTCAGGTCGCGGTCGAGCATCTCTTCGAGGCGCGCAATGTCCGGGGCATAGACCTCGCCAAGCTCCTCGCGGAACTCCGGCGACATCCAGTCATCCGGGTCGGCGACATCCGCATCCCGGTTGACCTCCTCATCCACCAGCGAGATCTCGACATCCGTGTCCACCTCGAGGAACTCGAAGTAGCGCTGAAGATAGTCGGCGTTGCTGGCGGCGAGGTCCTCGTAGAGCGTCACGAGGACGTTGTCCCGCGGGAAAAGCTCGTAAATGCTGTCGAGGTGCCGCGCGTAGAAGCCCGGATCGATCCACTTGCGGAAGTAGGCGTGGCCATGGTGGTGGAGGACCTTCTCGATGGGGATGCCGATGCCCTTCTCCGGATCAAATCCGTACTTTCCTTTCTTCAGATGGGTGTGGGCCCAACTGAGGAAGTACCGCTCGACGGGATTGCGGAGCGTGACGGTCAACCGCACGTCCGGGATGTGCTCGACGATGCGCTCCAGCGCCGGCCGGTAGCACATATAGGAGTTGGAGAACTCGCCCGCCGCCGGCTCACCGTCATAGTCGGAGAAGTAGGTCTGTTCGTACCAGTCGATCCCGCGCTGGTAGTGGACGGTGAAGAAGTTGACGTTGTCGGGCGCGTCCGGCACGTAGATCTGCGGATGCTCCTGTAGACACCGCCACAGCCAGCTTGACGCGCATTTTGAAGCACCTGCGTGTATGAAGTTGGGAAGCATGTCGTTCTGCGTCTCCTCGGGGTGCTTTATTCGAACCGCGAGCCGTTTCGTCCAGCCGTTTGGGGGATGCGGGATTACATTCCCGCCCGGCGGCATCTTCCTCGTTCTTCCTGCGACTGCAGCGTATCGCGAGGCTGCGGGAGGCAGTGTAATGCCTCCCCTCCAAACGACTGAGCAACGGCAGCCTTCTACCCCATCCACACCGGGCTGCTCCACGCCATTTCGGCGTCGGCCTGGGTGACGCGCACGTAGTAATAGGCGCCATCCTCCGGCGCATCCGTGTCGGTCAGTGAGAATTGGACCGACGGACCGCTGCCGGTGTGTTCGTAGATGACCTCGTGGCCGCGCAGCACCTCCACGAAGGTCACCGCCTCGGTGCCCGTGACGGCCACATCGATCTGTGGCTCGGGATGCTCGCCCTCGAGGATCGAGCCCATAGGCTCACCGTCCACCTCGAACTCCAGCACGATGCGCGCGCCGGAGGTGCCGTAGCAGCGGCGGTTCCAGAGCGCGTCCCAGATCGCCTCGCGCGTGTGCTCGGGCGCCCAGACGGCAACCAGCCCGCCCGGATAGGCGCGCCGCACCCGCAGCCAGTCGGTCTTGCCCGGGCGGCCTGCGTGGTCGTCCGATGACGCCATGAAGCCGAGCCTCCAGCCCTTCGCGAGCAGGTCTGCGCCCAGGTGCCCCTCGTAATCGCGATCGCGGGCGGGCATCAGCGGCCGCGTGGCGTCGAGGCTCTCGGAGGCGCCCCAGATCGAGTAGACCTCGCACAGCCGCACCAGGTCCGGGTCGTAGAAGCTGCCCGAGCCGTGGGCGTGCTGATGCAGAATCATCATCGCGCCGTGCTCTTTCCATTCCGGCGCATGCTCGGCCATGTCCGCGTATTCACTGCGGTTGATGTCCGTTGCGCGCAGCAGAGGGCCCTCCTCGCCGGGATAGTAGACGCACTTGTCGCCGTAGTGCTTTTTGCTGGCGTTCAGGGAGTACTCGTAGCCGAGGATGGTCACCATCTCACCGGGGCGGTTGTACTCGGCGGTCGCTCGCATGATGTGCTCCCAGTCCTCGTCGCTGAGGTACTGCGAGTGGTCGGCGATGGCGGTGAAGTCCAGCGCGGCGTCCTCGCGGGCGAACTCGAAGTACTCTTCGGGCATCTTCAGGCCGTCCGAGAGCCACGTATGGCCGTGAATGTCGCCCCAGAAGAGTCGGTTTTCGCCCGGTTCGGGAGTGCAGATGGTGGGATTGGAGGCGCCGGTGAGCCCGCTGTCGAGGTCCGTCACGCGCACGACCTTCTCGCCGGGCGTGCCGAAGCGTACCTGCAGCTTCCGCTGACGGCCCTTTCGGCCGAGCCACTCTGCCTCCGCCCGCGGATCGTTGGAGGTAATCTGCAGCACGCCCTCCTCGGTCTGGCAGGTGTTGCTCTCACTGTCGCGGGTAATCACGGCCATCTCCACAGCGTCACCCTCGACCGTGAAGCTCGGAGCGCAGACTTCGAAATGGTCCGGATCTGCCGCCACGACCTCGAGGGTGGGCTGATCGCCCGAGACGAGCATGTAGCCGGAGAATTTCGCCGAGCGCGTGCCGTCAACGTCGGTGGCGACAGTGAACTCGGGCTCGCCCGCGAAGTGCTGGGCGTAGGCGCCGGGTATGAAGCCACGCCTGCGGCCGTAGGTGAGTGTGACCGTGTCGCCCTCCTGCAGCGGCTCACCGGTGACTTCGGCATAGACCATCCGTCCCCAGCGGGTCACGTAGTAGAACCGGTCGATCTCGACCGGCGGCTCCTCGACGGAAAGCTCGAGCTGCGTGCCCTCACGGGAGCACTCGGCCTGGCAGTAGCCCTCATCCCCGTGCCACCAGATCTGCGGCGGGGTGAAGCCGTAGGGGATTTCGAAGCGAATACTGCCCCCCACGTCGATCCCCGCGGGTCCTGCGGTGTATGTGATGCGCCACCAGCCCGGCTCATTGGCCTGAACCGGATCCGATGGCTCGATGGATGCCGTCCCGTTATCAGTTCCGATTTCTTCGTTGCGCATGTGAATGGTCTCCTCTTCCGGCTCAATGCAATTGCAACCCGTTCACGCGACACGAACTCCCCGCCCGCCGTCATAATTGGCACGGAGAACGGCAACAACAGGGTGGGCAGGGAAGCTTCGGCGGTGACGCGCCTCACCCTCACTTCGTTCGGGCCGGCCCTCCGTAACGAAGACACGGCACATCTCGTGCCGGGTTCGCCACTGGCGCTATTGCCGGCCTAATCCGGCCTCTCCAGCACCACCAGCCAGTCGCGCCGCACTTCGATCTTCGGCACCGGCCAGTCACCATCTTCATTGCCCGTCGCGGCGCCCAGTTCCTGCTCTTCACATGTGGACGGATTGACGAGGGACGCGCGGTACTTCGCCCCCGGCTCCAGGTTCTTCACCGTCGGTTCGGGTGTCGCGTTAAACAGGTAGATCAGCCGAAGCTCTTCCGGAATGCCCGCCGCGTGTGGCAGCATGTAGTTCTCCTCGGTCCAGCGCGGCTCGACCCATTCCGGGTGCGCCTCGATCCGCCACCACTCCCAGCGATTCAGCAACTCGCGGTAGCGGCCAAGCTGTCCAGACCCGGGCAGGCGCATCGCTTCATCCCACGGCGTGTCGCCCCATGAGCGGCCGTGGGGCGAGGGTCCGAACGGTTCCTCATCGCGGTTGACCTGCCAGATCCCGTTCGCGCCATAGGTGTGCCCGCAGGTGCCGCCCAGCAGCGAGACCCAGAACATCATCCGCTGCACCTCCTGCCGGCAGGTCTCCATGATGCCCTCGTAGCTGACCTCACCGTTGATCACGGGCATCGTCGGCTTTTCGGCGTATGCATCGGAGACCGCCTGCACGGTGCTCGACAGGCTCGCCCGATCGCCGTGCCCGGTCTGCAGCATTTCGAAGTCCAGCACCGAATCGTCCGTCACCTGTTGGCGTCCTCGCCGAGTGGGATGGATGGTGACGAGACGGTCGAAGGGGTCCGTCTGCTGGACGTATCGGCCGACCTCCGTCCAGCCCTCGCGCTGGACACGCTCCGCTTCCTCGCGGTCGTCGGCCAGATACCACGGCATGGCGCCCTCGCCCGCCAGGCACCAGGTGACCGGATACGCGCCCCAGCGCGCGACCATCTCCCGCCAGTGGCGCTTGAGGCGCTCGACGCCCATCCACGGCAGGTAGTAGCCCCATGAGCCGAAGATGCAGGGCATCAGCCCCTGGGAGACCAGCCACTCGATGTGCAGGTCCGCCAGGTCCCACCATGCAGGGTTGATCGCCTCCCAGTCGGGCAGCCACGGCCATCCGGCGGCGTTATCTCCGCGGCTGTCGAATGCCTCCATGTCGGGGAAGAGGCCCGCGACAAGCTGGATCACTGAGAAGCCCTTCTCCACGCGGTCCGCTGTGAGGCGGCGGAACTCGTCGGGCCAGTGCAGCCGGTCGCACAGCGCCATCCACCACGTGTCGCCCAGCCAGAAGAAGGGCGCGCCATCCGCGTGCTGGAGGTAGCGGGCGCTTTCTGCGACCTCCAGCGGGCCGTGCACAAGCAGTGGATTGTCACCCTCGTACTCAGCGACCTCAATCTCGCCCTGTTCCCGGTCGAGCGATATCCCGGCATCCGCGCGCCAGGCGTGTACGCCGACCTCGTCGGATGAGTACCGGGCGCGCACGGTCCCGTCGCCCGTGACGAACGTCGGCACACGTATCTCGCGCCCGGATGGGCTGGTGACAATCAGGTCGATGCCCGGGTCAGGTGTCTCCGCCCGTCCCAGCGGCCATTCGACGACACAATTGCGCTGTGTGTGGGTGTACATGGCTGATAGCTCCTTCGCGATCGTGCTGACACCGCAAAGTCCTTTCCACATTCGCCCCGCGGCTCCTGCCCCGGCGGAGGACTCTCCGCGACAAAGCGGAATTGTTGCTCAGACTACGTCCTCGAAAGGATGACGCGCCGAGGAGAGAACGACCATGTCCAGTGCTTTCGACGCCCCCGGGCAATGGCTGCGCGGGAATCTGCACCTGCACACGACTGTCTCTGACGGGGAACTTGAGCCGCAGCAGGCGGTGGACGGCTATCGTACGCAGGGCTATGACTTCCTCGCGATCACCGACCACGATCGAGTCGTCGATGTCGATGAGCTTGATGATGGAGGGATGACGCTCCTCCCCGGCGTGGAAATCGCGCCACCAGGCGGCGAGCTTGGGCAGACCATACACTGCGTGGGCATCGGGCCGTCCGATGTGCCTGAGAGGCGCGAGGACGACACCGCACAGGACGCCATCGGGCGGCTCAATGAGCTGTGCGAGGCGACGTTCGTGGCGCACCCGTCGTGGTCGAGCCTGACGTACGCGGATATCCTCCCGATCGAGGGGATTTTCGGCGTGGAGGTCTTCAACTTCACGTGCAGACGTGGTGTGGGTCGGGGCACCTCCGAGGTGCAGTGGGATGCGCTGCTGGCGCGCGATCGCCGCCTGTTCGGCCTCGCGGTCGATGACGCGCACGTCCACTACGACGATCTCTACGGCGGCTGGATCATGCTGAAGGCCGAAGAGCCCTCGCGAGAGGCTATCTATGGGGCCCTGCGGGCCGGACACTTCTACGCAACACAGGGGCCGACCATCGAGCACGTGGAGTTCGACGGTGATGCGCTGCACGTGGAATGCTCACCGGTGATCGAGTGCTTCGCGGTCTGCCCGATGCCCGGCAAGGGCTGGACGAACTGGCGGGAGGAGGCGCGGCGGGACGCCGACTCCGAATTTACGCTGGAGATGAAACCTGGAACCGACCCAGTGCGAATATGCATCGTGGATCAACAGGGGAGAAAAGCGTGGACGAACCCATGGTGGCGTTCGGAAGAGGCGAACTAATGCGCACAACAATCCTGGCAGCGACGCTCATCGTCATCTGCACGATGAGCGTGACGGCACAGTCAGTGCAGGGGAAACCATGGACTGATGTCATTGCTGATCCGGACAGCTTTGACTGGACCAGCAACAATCGCCCTGGCTACCGGTATCGCGGGATGGAGCCAATTCACGAGCGCTTCCACCAGTACATCGAGGCCAAGCGCGAGCGGAGCGAGGAACTTTCCATGGCGGACAACGCCATGATCCGCCGCCTGCAGGCGGCTCGCCGCTGGCCCGAGGGCCCGGTGCCGAATGAGTTCTGGAAGAGCTTCCTGCGCTACCTCCGGGAGCAGCCTGACCTGTCGCTGAACTTCGCACAGGGCTTCATGTTCAACGAGGCGATGGCGCGGGGGCTCATCCCGATGGACAGGCCGAAGAACGAGGATATGCGCAAGGCGGTCGAGTACCTCAACTCCGAACCGTTCCGCGCGCGCAACTGGTTCGAACGCTGTTTCGGCCGGGTCGAGCCGTGGATGGACTACTACATGGCGAGCAGCGGCGCAGACATGACCGCCGATGGGAGCACACCATCGGGCGTCTTTCCGCCTCATGAAGACTTCAATGGCCTTCGCATACATTACGACATCTCCGGCGTGACCCTCGGCGAGCCCGCTGACAGCAAGGGTTTCATCACGCGGCGCAAGTACATCGGCACCGTCACCCCCGGAACAATAACGATCTCCGGTTCCGGGTCGCTCGACGCAGGACGGCGAGCCACCCTCGAGGTCCATCTGCAGATCGGGGATGCACGCATCAATGAGGAATGGGTTTTCGATGCGCCCGGCAGCAAGGACTTCGACTTCACGGTGGCGGTACCCGAGGACGCCGATCTCACGTTCCCCCCGCCCCAGTTCTGGATCGAGTTGACAGGTCACTACTCCACAGCAGGCCGGGGATCGGCGCAGACCACCCGTGGCCTGGTGGTCTCGGCGCGGCTCGAAGAGGACCCGGCCGCCAGGCAGGCCCGCCACGAAAGGTCCGACGCCGAGTGGCGCGCGCAGGTGGAGAAGACACTCCGTGAGCTTGGCTACGAGCAGACGCAGGCCGGGCGCGAGATCGAGGAGATGCGCCAGGCCATCGCCGGGGGCGATGAGGCATGGCGGGAGTACGTGAACCGCAAGCAGCGCGAACTCGGCTACCGCGACGCGGGGCCCGAATCGGGCTTTGATGAGCTGGCCTCCGCGCTCGAGACCGGCGGCCAGACCTGGCAGCAGTACGCGGCAGATCACGGTGGTGGGCTGCCACCGGCGCCACCGGACGTGGGCGGGCTGCAGGTGGGCACCGGCATTGACGGCGGCACGACCACCGGGGCGGCCGAGCAGTTCGGGACGGTCAGCAATGTCTGTGCGGCGCTCAACTACCAGAACCAGCAGGCGGGCAGCACCGCGGTCGCAGTCTGGGAGCGCGACGGCAAAGAGGTTACGCGCAATGAGA
>CAZAHB010000031.1:0-33715 GCA_964484945.1 uncultured Armatimonadia bacterium
TGACCACCCCGCAACAGCGCGATGAGGGACAGGGCCAGAGGCTTGCCGATGCGCTGTCTCGGTGGCTGGATCAGGACGTGGTGGACGACGCCACAGTCGATCCAGAGCTTCTGGGCGGGATCGTGGTACGGGTCGGCGACCGGGTGCTCGACGCGAGTGTGCGCGGGCGCCTGAAGCGCATCCGGACTCGAATGGTGCAACAGTGACCGTGGCGCCAAGCGACGCGCCGCAGCATGAAGGAGTGACCGACGTTGTCTGTGCGACCTGACGAGGTGCGGGCGGTTCTTCAGAACCGACTCGCCGAATATGAGGAAGAGCTGGAGCTGACCAGCACGGGAATCGTGCTGCAGGTCGGCGACGGCATCGCGCAGGTCTACGGCCTGTCGGAGGCGATGTCGCAGGAGCTGATTGATTTCGGCGGCGGGATCATGGGGATCGCGCTCAACCTCGAGGAGGACACCGTCGGCTGCGTGTTGCTCGGGCCTGATGACGAAATCAGCGAGGGCGATGAGGCTCATACCACCGGACACATCGCTGAGACGCGGGTTGGCGAAGAGCTTTTCGGCCGCGTGGTGAACCCGCTGGCCGACCCCCTCGACGAGGAAGGAAAAGGCGCCCTCGAATCCAACGAGACCCAGCCGCTGGAGCAGATCGCTCCCGGCGTGGTCACGCGACAGCCTGTGCACGAACCGCTCCGCACCGGCGTCAAGGCCGTGGACGCGGCCATCCCGATCGGGCGCGGCCAGCGGGAGCTTATCATCGGCGATCGACAGACGGGGAAAACCCAGATTGCCATCGACGCCATTGTTAACCAGCGCGAGACGGACGTCTATTGCGTCTACGTCGCGATCGGGCAGAAGATGTCCACGATCCGACGCCTGGTGGCCCAGCTTGAAGACGAAGGAGCGATGGAGTACACCTGCGTGGTGGTCGCCACCGCGTCGGACCCTGCGCCGATGCAGTACATCGCGCCCTATGCAGGTTGTGCGATCGGCGAGTGGATGCGCGATAACGGCGGCCATTCGCTGGTGGTCTACGATGACCTGTCCAAGCACGCGAAGGCCTACCGCCAGATGTCGCTGCTGCTTCGCCGCCCACCCGGGCGAGAAGCCTATCCCGGTGATATCTTCAACCTCCACTCGCGGCTGCTCGAGCGCGCCGCGAAGCTTTCTGATGAACAGGGCGCCGGGTCACTGACCGCCCTGCCGATCGTCGAGACCCAGGAGGGCGACTTCTCGGCCTACATACCCACGAACGTTGTGTCGATCACGGACGGGCAGATCTATCTCGAGCCACGTCTGTTCAACGAGGGGCAGCGCCCGGCGATCAACATTGGTATGAGCGTTTCGCGCGTCGGGTCGGACGCCCAGAGCGAGATGATGAAGCAGGTCGGCTCCCGGTTGAAGCTTGATCTGGCAAACTACCGCGAATACGAGGCGTTCGCGCAGTTCGGGGCGGATCTGGATGAGGAGACCCGAAAGATACTCGCCCAGGGACAGCGGATGGTCGAGGTGCTCAAGCAGCCGCCGCTGGCGCCCATGGACGAAGTGGACCAGGTCATCATCCTGTTCGCGGGCACCCGCGGACACCTTGTGGATGTGCCGGTGGCGGATATCACGGAAGTGGAACCGCTGCTGATCGAGTACGTGCATGAGAACGCCCCTGAACTTGTGGAGAACCTCAGAGAAACACAGGAGCTTTCCGACGAGGACGAGGAGCAACTCGCTGAGCTGATCGACGATTTCAAGAGCGAGTGGCGCCTGCAGAACCCGGGCGAGTAAAGCCCGGCCATAGAGGATTCGTACGTGTCGGTTGAACGACGGGCTTGCGTCCCGTCGCCGTTGAGCGCCATTCGGAGGAGAGACTCGCGTCGTGCCCGAGAACTTGCGCGTGCTGCGCAGAAAACGCGAGATCGTTAGCGAGATCCGTCAGATCACGCGCGCCATGAAGCTGGTCTCCGCGGCCAAGCTCAAGCGCGCGATGAACTGGCGGAATGCCGCCCAGAGCTACTACGACGAGTTTGAGGCGGCGCTGGCGCGTGTAGCGGCGCATACTGGCCATATCAGTCACCCCTATCTCATCCAGCGGGAGCCGGTCGAGCAGGTGGGGTTGCTGCTGATTGCCGGTGACAAGGGGCTCTGTGGCGCGTTCAACTCACAGCTTATCTCCCGGGCACGCACGTTCCGGGATGAGACCGATGCGCGAGTGATGACGGTAACCGTCGGCGGGCGCACCGCGGAAATGGCGCACCGGGCGCGGCTGAACGTCGTGCGGGAGTTTCCGGCCATCAGTTCCCGCGAAAAGGGCGCGGATGTGCGGGCCATTGCGCGGTACGCAATGCGACAGTATGACGAACATGACTTCGACCGGGTGGCATGCTGCTACTCCCGCTTCCTCTCGCGCATCAGCAATGAACCGGACATCCAGCAGGTGATGCCGGTTCCTCTGCCGGAGCCACCTGCATCAGAAGAGGCGCCGATCTTCTCGCCTGAGCCCGAGGAACTGGCCGAATCGATGCTTCCGCAATACATCGTGGCTCGGATCTTCCAGCTTCTGCTGTCAACGGCCGTCTCCGAACATTCTGCACGGCTGATGGCGATGACGGCAGCGACTGATAATGCCGAAGAGATGATTGAGGACCTTACGCGCTTGATCAACCGCGCGCGCCAGGCGGATATCACCAACGAACTGCTGGACATCGCCGCCGGGGCGAACGCGCTCGAGCAGGTGTAGCAGGGCCTCAGCCGCAGCGAACGTACGCCGAAAGTGTCGCAGGAAAGTGATCGAACATGGCAACGGGTAAGGTGGCGCAGGTCAGAGGGCCGGTGGTGGACGTTGCATTCCCCACCGACGAACTGCCGGAGCTTCTGACTGCCATTCAGATAGAGGACGAGGATCGCGATATCGACCTGGTGGTAGAGGTCGCGCAGCATCGTGGGGACAACACGGTCCGCTGCATTGCGATGGACAGCACGGACGGACTGGTGCGCGGGATGCCGGCGGAGGATACCGGTGCACCGATCGAGGTGCCTGTCGGGCGCCAGTCGCTCGGGCGCATCTTCGACGTTATGGGCAACACCGTCGACGGCGGTGAGTCCTTGCCCGACGACATATCTACGATGCCGATCCACCGCGAGCCGCCCACCTACTCCGACCAGGTGGTCCGCGCGGAGCTTTTCGAGACCGGGATTAAGGTCCTCGACCTGCTCTGCCCGTGCCCGGAGGGCGGGAAGATCGGCCTGTTCGGTGGGGCGGGCGTGGGCAAAACGGTGCTGATGAACGAGTTGCTGCACAACGTTGCGCGCATTCACGAGGGTGTCGCGGTCTTCGCGGGCGTCGGGGAGCGCACCCGCGAGGGCAATGACATGTGGCTGTCGCTGCAGGAGCTTGAGCTTCTGGAAACCACGGCCATGGTGTTCGGTCAGATGAATGAGCCGCCCGGTGCCCGCTTCCGCGTCGCGCTGACGGCCCTCGCTATGGCCGAGCATTTCCGCGACAACGAGGGCACCGACGTTCTGCTGTTTATCGACAACATCTTCCGTTTCGCGCAGGCCGGTTCGGAGGTCTCGGCGCTACTGGGGAGGCTGCCCTCGGCGGTGGGGTATCAGCCCACACTCGCCACGGAGATGGGGGCGCTCCAGGAGCGTATCACCTCCACCGAGAACGGCTCGATCACATCCGTGCAGGCGGTGTATGTGCCTGCTGATGACTATACCGATCCGGCGCCGGCGACGACATTCGCTCACCTCGACGTGTCGGTGGCTCTCTCTCGCGAACTGTTCGAGCAGGCCATATTCCCGGCGGTGGATCCGCTGACCTCGACCTCGCGGCTGCTTGAGCCGCACGTTGTGGGCCAGCGTCACTATGACATCGCGCGGGGCGTGCAGGAGATCCTGCAGCGTTACCGCGATCTTCGCGACATCATCGCGATTCTGGGCCTCGAGGAGCTTTCGCCCGAGGACCGCGTTGTCGTGGAGCGGGCGCGCAGGATCCAGCAGTTCCTGACGCAGCCGATGTTCGTGGCCGAGCAGTTCACGGGCATGTCCGGCGCCTATGTGTCGATCGAGGAAAACCTCGACAGCATGGAGCAGATCCTTGCCGGCGACCTGGACGATCTGCCGCAGGACGCCTTCCGCATGGTCGCGACGGTCGATGACGTCATCGAGAAGGCGAAGGGGCTCACATAGCGATGCCGCCCGCCGAGAAGCAGTTCGCGTTGAGAATACTCACGCCCATGGGCGAAGCGGTGAATACCGACGCGCGGGCGATCCGTGTTGAGGCGTGGGACGGGCAGGTCGGAGTGCTCGCCCGCCACGCGCCGATGATCACGGAGCTTGAGATCGGGTCCGCGGTCATCACCGAGGCAGATGGTGAGCGCCGCTGGTTCGCGATGGTGGGGGGAGTGATGCGGGTGAAAGAGGGCGAGGTCGTCCTGATGGTTTCCGCCGCCGAGGAGGCGGAGGAGATCGACGTGGATCGGGCGCGGCGCGCGCTCCAGCGGGCCGAGCAGCGCCTGGCAGCCCGCGAGGGCGAGGTGGATCTGTCGCGCGCCGAACTGGCACTCGCCCGCGCGATGAACCGATTGAAGGTCGCCGAACATGGACGAGCGTGACTCTTCAGGCCTCGCAAGCCGTTCCGATCCTCTTGACGCAGGACGTTTGATGCAGTACCGTCCTCAGTGAACGATCCACCCCCTGGCGGATAGCGTGCCGGCGTTGTGGGGAGTGCCGCAGGCGTGATGGTGGCACGTGGCAATTGCCGTGCCGGTCGATCTGCGCGACGCATGGGGATGGCGATGGAATGACCCGGGAGGCAGTACGTCGATGGCATGTTTCAACATAACAGGCGGCACACAGCTTGAGGGGACAGTCGAGATCAGTGGGTCCAAGAATGGCTCTCTCCCGCTGCTGGCGGCCGCACTGCTGGTGGATGGCGAGGTTGTGTTGCACAACATACCCGACATCCGCGATATACGCACCATGATCAAGATGCTCAGGGCGCTCGGAGCGGATATAGATGTCACCGATGACGGCACGGTGAGCATCGACAGTTCAGATATCACCTCGGTCACCGCGCCCTACGATCTTGTGCGGCGCATGCGCGGCTCCTTCTACGTCGCAGGCCCGCTGCTGGCGCGGTTCGGTGAGGCACAGGTCCCACTTCCGGGCGGCTGCGTGATCGGAAGTCGGCCCGTTGACTTCCATATCCGCGGGTTCAAAGCCCTGGGAGCAGAGGTCGAGGAGAAGTACGGAGTGATGCACGGAAGTGCCGACCAGCTGGTCGGCACTCGCATTTACATGGACCCCCGCCTCCGAAGCGTCGGCGCCACGGTGAACCTGACGCTGGCAGCTACGCTGGCTGAGGGAACAACGGTCATCGAGAACGCCTCGCGCGAGCCGGAGGTCGTTGACTGTCAGCAGTTCCTGGAGGCATGCGGGGCGCAGATCGAGGGGATTGGCACCACGACGCTGAAGATCACAGGCGTGGACCGCCTCGAAGGGACCGAGTGGACATCCATCCCCGACCGCATGGAAGCGGGCACATTCCTCATCGCCGCAGCACTTACCCGGGGGGATGTCACCGCCGAACCGGTTGAGCCTGAACACCTTCGCATAGTCCTGGAGCTGCTCGAAGAGGCCGGCTGCGATATCACCTACGATGATCGGAGCCTGCGTCTGCGGATGGACAAACGGCCGAACGCCGTTGATGTGATGACCGCACCCTTCCCCGGCTACCCCACCGATCTGCAGCCCAACACGGGTGTGCTGATGTCGGTGGCGGACGGACCGTCGGTCATCGAGGAGACGATATTCGACGCGCGCTTCAACTACGTGGACGAGTTGCTCCGCATGGGAGCGGACGTCCGTGTGATGGAGGGCGCTGCGATCTTCAAGGGCGTTCCGCAACTGTTCGGCGCACCGGTGGTCGCCACCGACATCCGCGCGGGCGCGGCACTCATCCTCGCCGGTCTGTGCGCCGAAGGGATCACTGAGGTCAGCGGGGGCACCCTGGTCGATCGCGGATACGAGGACATCACAGGCAAACTTAAGGGGCTCGGCGCGCAGATCGAAGAGCTGCCGGAGGCCGATCCCGAGAATATGGATACCGAATGTTTACGCTAGGCGAGCGACTGGGCATCGACCTCGGCACGGCGACTATCGTCGTGTACGCCCACGGCCGGGGTATTGTCGTGCGGGAGCCGTCGGTGGTTGCCACCGACGGGCCGGACGGCCGTGTGCTGTCGGTGGGGGAGGAGGCCCAGGCGATGCTCGGGCGCACGCCCGGCAGTATCGTTGCCAAGCGCCCACTGCGCGACGGGGTGATCGCGGACTACTCGGTCACGCGCGAGATGCTCACGTACCTGATCCGGAAGGCCACCGGGATGCGCGGGCGGCTGTTCAAGCCCATGGCGGTCATCTGCATTCCCTCCGCGGCCACGAGTGTCGAGCGTCGCGCGGCACTTGACGCAACGCGTGCGGCAGGTGCTGGTAAAGTCATCCCGATCGAGGAGCCGATGGCGGCTGCGATCGGCGCCGGACTGCCCATCGCCGCTCCCGGCGGGAACATGGTCGTGGACATCGGTGGCGGCACCACGGACGTCGCGGTCATCTCGCTTGGTGGCATCGTCGTCAGCGATTCGCTGCGCCTCGGCGGCAACCACCTCGACGAGTCGATCATCCGCCACGTCAAGCGCATATACAACCTCGACATCGGCGAGCGCACCGCCGAGAATATCAAGATTCAGATTGGCTCGGCCTACGAGTTCGATGACGAGCGCGAGATCGAGATCCGTGGCCGTGACGTGGTCAGCGGCCTGCCCAAGACCGTTACCGTCAGCTCCATCGAGATTCGCTCGGCCATCGCCGAGTGCGTCTCGGCAGTGGTGGAGGCGGTCAAGAGCCTCCTCGAGCGCACGCCACCGGAACTGTCCTCAGACATCATCGAGCGCGGGATTTTTCTCACCGGCGGCGGTGCGCTCTTGCATGGACTCGACCGACTGCTGGAGCTTGAGACGGGCATCCCTGTGCGCGTGGCCGACGACCCGATCTCCTGTGTCGCGATGGGTACCGGCAAGGTCCTCGAAGAGGCCGACTTCCTTCACCGCCACGCCCGGTCGATGGAAGGCTACTGGTGAACGGCAGCAACGAAAGCAAGGACAGCAACGACAGCGACGGCCACGACGTACGGCATTTGTCGTCGCTTGCAGGCTGAAGCTTGCGGCTTCCCCCTCAGCGCACCGTCCACTCCCGCCACTCCGTCGGCTCTCCCACGACCTCGGCGCCGTCCTCGTTTGTACCGAAGAAACGGTATTCGTAGCGCCCCGCGTCGGTCGGTGTGAAGGCCACGCCCCAGTCTCCGGCGCCGGTCTCGTGTGTCGCCCACCAGTCGGCGGGGCGCAGCAGCTTCAGCGCTGGCATCGGCCCGTCCTCGCCCGGCCCTCGCAACTGCAGCATCAGCCGCCCCGGAGCCTTGCTGTTACGCGGATCCCATTGCACGCGGAACACTGATTCCCGGTTAGCCCTGCCGGGGACACGGTCCACCCCGTCAGCTGCCCAGCGGTCGTCCTCCGACCAACTCAGCAGGCGATCCGCGAGCACCGGGCGGAACGGCTCGATACCGTCGTCACTGACTACCGCGGGCTCACGAGAGGGCGCGGTGGTCCAAAGCTCGGACTGCGCGCAGACATACACGTGATTTCCGAAGACCTGGAGAGATGATCGGTGTGGATCGACATCTGAAGGCAACCGGTGGACCTCCTCCCAGTTCTCTCCACCGTCACGCGTTCGCAGCACGCGTCCAAGCCGCGTCAGGATGAAGCACTGGTTGGTGCCGATGATTCCGGCGTCAACGGCGTAGTTCGCGGCGTCGTGGGCGAAATGCCGGGCCGCCCAGCTTTCTCCGCCGTCGATCGTCCGGAGGATAAAGGTCTCCTGGTAGGGCATGGCCCAGCCGATGCTGCGATCATGCAGCATCAGTTTCGTGAGAGTGTGGTGGTCCAGACGGTCCATGATCGGTTCGAGATCCCTCGGGTCCGTCCCCGCAGCAAGATAGCGGGTGCTGTGCCCCAGCCACAAAAAGTCGGGGGGCAGGGCGGCCAGTTTCGAGAATGTGGCAACGTTGCACACCCGGCGCCATACACCCTCGTCGGGTGAGCGCCTCAGCAGCAGGTCCTCCTCCTGCTCAGCGACATCGGCCACCGCCAGTCCGCGCGAGGTGTCGAACATGCTCAACTCGCGCACTACCCGGACGTCGTCTGTGCCCGGCCCCATCAGCGGTTCAATCGCCCAGGTCTCACCACCGTTCTGGGTCCGACAGATGAACGGCGTATCCCCCCACATCCACCCGGTGTCCTCGTCCATGAAGAAGATACCCTGCGCGCTTCGCGGAAGACCCCGCCCGGGCGTGATCTTCTCCCAGGACAGGCCCCCGTTCGTCGTCCGCAAAAAGATGCGCATATTGCGCCAGTCATAACCAACAAACCAACCGTGCTGACCATCGGGGAGGAAACTCCCGTCGCTGAGGTAGTTCCCGCTTGCACCGCCGCCCATGCCTGTTCCAGGGTGATCACCAGTCAGTGCATCATGCAGTTCCGAGGCCTCGCGCCACGTGGGATCGATCAGGTGCAACTCGGGCAGCGGACGGATCTGAGCCAATCCAGGGGTGGTCGCCTCGCGCAAATCTGGCACCGGGGTAAGGGTGCGTATCTCGCGGTGCAGGTAGAGGCCCTCAGACGCGACCAGCAGATGGTCGCTGCCGTCCCACAGCAGATCGTCGGCGCCCTCCGGTACGCGCTCGACGGTCCAGTCGTCACCGCGGTTTTCGGTCACCAGTGCGAGCCCTCCGGATGGGGACAGCAGCACGCCTTTGCCTCCGCCAAAGCGGACATCGGTCAGATCGCAAAGGGCCGGTGTCGTTTTCTCGCGCCATGTCGCGCCCGCGTCGTTTGTCTCAAAGACACGCCCGGAGGAGCATGCGGCGTAGGCCCGACGGTTGGTGACGAACTCCAGCGCGAGCGGTCGCGAGGGGATCACCATCTCCTCCCACGCCCCCTCGGCGAATCGCCGGCATATGGAGACGCCATCCGGGGTCACACCGGCCGTCAGAATGGTGTCGAGGCCATGGGCGGCGACCGCGCGGAGCGTCCCGGCGCCCCAGTGCTCCATCTCCTGCCACCCTGCATCGTCAGTCTGATACTGGAACAGCGTGGTCAACTCTCTGTCCGAGACCCATCCGGATGCGTACCCCTGCTCCGGCCCAACCATGGCGATATCATGGAACGACCAGTGCGCGTGGGCGATCGCGTCGCGCCTCCACGTGCGTCCGCCATCCTCGGTGCGGTAGATGGCTTCGTCACCCGCGAGCAGGCGCCCGTGGGTGGCGTCCACGAAGTCCACCGCGACGGCGGGCGTCACGTCGATCTCCGTGAGATGGATCGACCATGTTCTCCGACCATCGGTGGTCTGCAGGACCGCGATACGCTGGCCGCCATGGGTGCGGAATGTCCCCGCAACCCACCCGTGGCGCCCGTCCTCCAGGAAGTCGCCGGCCGTGAATGTAATGTCAAGCCCCGAAGCCTCAGATGCCGCGGTCAACGACTCGACTGGAGCCCACAGCGCGTATCCGGGTGCGGCAAGCATCACCAGGACGGCTGTCGCTGCGTACCTCATTATCTGCACCTCGCATTGTGGCATCGCGCGCTACGCGACCTCTCAAGCCATCTTACCCGCTGATCTGTTCAATGAACGTTCTTTTGACTCTTTCGCGCCGCCGGGCGAGCATGTTACCGCAACTCAGGCCGTCCTCCAGTGTGTTCGGCGTACGGAGGTCTTCGATGCCCCACCGTCGAATTCATCCCTGCTTGGCAGGCGACTGCCGTGGCCGCTGCGACGGCAGGACCGTTGTGTATGTACACGTTCCGGGAGGTCCCACAATGACAAAGCGCAGCCTCGAGGCCGAAGTCGTGATCGCAGGAGGGGGGCTGGCCGGCACGTGTGCGGCTGTCTCCGCGGCGCGAGCCGGAGCCGATGTCATCCTCATTCAGGACCGCCCCATGCTCGGCGGCAACACATCCTCGGAGGTGCGAGTGCACGCCACCGGAGCGGATTGCTCCGGCGGCCGCCCGCACGCCCGCGAGGGCGGCATCATCGAAGAGGTGCGCCTCGAAGACGCGGTTCGCAACCCCCAGCGCTCCAACCCCATGTGGGATATCGTCCTCGAGGAGTGTGTGCGGAGCGAAGAGAACGTTCGGCTGCTTCTGAACACCTCTGTCGTGTCGGCCGCCATGACCGCCGCCAACTGCATCGGCGCGATTACCTGCGCGCGCCCGTGGACCGAGGAGGAGCTTGTCATCAGCGGTGACGTCTTCATCGACTGCACCGGCGACGGAAACCTGGGCGCAGAGGCGGGAGCGGACTTCCGCATCGGCCGCGAGGGCCCTGATGAGTTCGATGAACCGGATGCCGAGGGGCCGGATGACAGGACCATGGGCTGCTCGCTGATGTGGATATCCGAGGACACCGGCAGCCCCGTCGAATTCACTCCGCCCAGTTGGGCGCGGAAGTTCGAGTCCGAAGAAGACCTGCCTCATCGCATCCCCGGCGAGATCCGCCATGGCCACTGGTGGATCGAGTGGGGCGGCGAACTTGACATGATCAAAGACCAGGACCAGATCCGCCAGGAGCTGCTGGCGTGCCTGTTTGGCGTCTGGGATTACATTAAGAATTACGGCGACTACGATGCCGAAAACTGGGCGTTGCGATGGTTCGGCGTGCTCCCGGCAAAGCGCGAATCTCGTCGGCTGATGGGGCCGACCGTCATGACCGAGAACCACATCCTGGAGCAGACGGTCTTCGAGGACCGCGTGGCGCATGGCGGCTGGTCGATCGACACACATCCGCCCAGGGGCATCTACTCCCCCGAGCGGCCGTCGTGGCACAAGCAGTTTGAGGATGTTTACTCCATCCCTCTCAGCGCGCTCTACTCGAGGAATGTGCCGAACCTGTTCATGGCCGGGCGCTGCGCGAGTTGCACGCACATGGCGATGGGCTCCACACGCGTGGCGGCGACCGGCGGCGCTATGGGCCAGGCGGTCGGCGTCGCGGCCGCGCGATGTGTTGACTTCCTCTGCCTGCCGCGTGATCTCAACTCCGATGACGTCGCCTCCATCCAGCAGCAACTTCTGCGAGAGGATCACTTCATCCCCGAACTGACCAATCGCGATCCTCAGGATCTCGCGCGGAGTGCGCGCGCCGGCACGTCAAGCCATGAGCCGGACCATGGCCCGGAGAAGATACTGTCAGGGGTCACCCGGCATCGCCATGGCGAGGACCACCAGTGGCGGTCGGCCGAGGGTGCGGATCTCCCGCAGTACGTGGAGCTTCAGTGGGACGAGCCGCAGGAGTTGCGCGAGGTGCAGATCATCTTTGACACCGGCTTCCAGCGACCCCTGACACTGACGCATTCGGATCGCTTCAATAAGAAGATTGTCCGCGGGCCCCAGCCGGAGACGGTCAGCGATTACACGGTTGCAGTTGAGTGTGGCGATCAGTGGGTTGAGGTCGCTCATATTCACGACAACTACCAGCGCCGGCGGGTGCACACATTCGAGTGCCTGACTGCCAGCCGCCTCCGAGTCACGTGCGAGGCAACCAACGGGGCGGAGCAGGCGCGAGTCTTCGAGGTGAGGGCATACGGATAGCGACGAGAGACGGGCGACGCGCAAACGGCTACGGCCGGCGGTGCTGACAAGTGATCTGTGATGGAGTGAGGAGATGAAGCGTGTAATCCTGTGGGACTTTGACGGCACCCTCGCGTGGCGCGAGGGCGTCTGGAGCGGCGCGCTGCTCCAGGCACTCGACCGGCATTGCCCCGGGCATGACTTCTGCCGCGATGACATCCATCCGCGCATCGTCCCCGGCTTCCCGTGGAATTCGCCCGACGTAGAGCATACGCACCTCAACCGCCCGGAGCGCTGGTGGGCAGAGTTGTGCGGACACCTCACGTGGGTCTTCAGCGACCTCGGATTCGAGCCCGGGGAGGCGGAGGCCCTGGCGAGAACGACGCGGATCGTGTACACGGACGCGACGTCATTTGAGGTCTTCGACGATACAGTCCCCGCGCTCGAGACCCTGCGGGAGGCCGGCTGGCGTCACGTGATCCTGTCGAATCACGTTCCCGAGTTGCCCAATCTTGTGCGCGAACTGGGGCTGCTGCCGCTGTTCGACGACGTGATCTCTTCGGCCCTGATCGGCTACGAGAAGCCGCATCCGGAGGCATTCACGTTCGCTCTGAGAGCGGTCGGCCTGGAGGCGGCCGGCGATCCGGACGAGATCTGGATGGTCGGCGACGACCCCGTCGCGGATGTGCAGGGGGCGGAGGACGTGGGGATCCCCGCGATTCTTGTTCGGCGCGAAGGTGACTGTGAGCGGCAGTGCGAGGACCTGCGCGGCGTGGTGGAGTTTCTCGGTTGAGGACCGCAGGAAATGATGCCTGCGCCAAACATGCCGTTCCCTTTTCCCTCTTCACCTTGCGCTCTTCCTTTCGCCTTGACCGTGGCCGTGAGCGCCCGTACAATGCTTCAGTCTGACATGACGCACACACGGAGATGCTGACCGATGTCGAAGATCGTCGGCGTACTGGCACTTCAGGGAGATTTCAAGGAACATATCGAGACACTGAACGAGATTGAGGGCGTCGAGGCTCGTCCGGTGAAGACTCGCGAACAGATCGAGGCCTGCGATGCGTTGGTTATTCCGGGCGGTGAAAGCACCACGATCGGCAAGCTGATGGAGCGGTTCGAGATCGACAGGCCGATCCGGGAGATGGCCGAGGCGGGCAAGCCGATCTGGGGCACCTGCGCGGGCATGATCGTGCTGGCGAAGGATATCGTCGAGAGCGACCAGTGGCGACTTGGTCTGATGGATATCACCGTCGAGCGCAACGCCTTCGGCCGCCAGGTGGACAGTTTCGAGACCGATCTGTCGGTGAAGGGTATCGATGAGCCGGTCCACGCCGTCTTCATCCGTGCGCCCTACGTGCGCGAGGTGTGCGAGGAGTGTGGCGTAGATGTCCTCGCGACCTTCAAGGACAAGATCGTGCTCTGCCGCCAGGGCAACCTGCTCGCCAGCGCGTTCCACCCGGAGCTTACGGATGACCGTCGGGTGCAGGAGTACTTCCTGAAGATGATCGGGGAGTAGGGCGTAGCGGCGGATGGAGGAGAGCCTCCCGGACGCCTTATCTCAGATAGCATGAATCGATGGAGTTTGCGTAGCGTAGCGGAGCAACACTCCTAAGAGATCACGAGCGCAGCGAGGGATCTCAATGAAGGGCGTTATACTGGTCGGAGGGCTGGGCACGCGGCTGCTGCCGATGACCCGCGTGACGAACAAACATCTGCTTCCGGTCGGGCGCTTCCCGATGGTCTACTACCCGCTGTACGTGCTCGTGGAGGCGGGGATCCGGGACATCATGATCGTTACCGGCGGGAACGCCCCCGGGGACTTCATGGAGCTTCTCCACGACGGCTCGGAGTTCGGCCTCGAGCACCTTACATTCACCTACCAGCGCGGCGCGGGTGGGATCGCCGATGCCCTGCGCCTCGCGCAGAACTTCGTGGGCGATGAGCGCGTGGTCGTCATGCTGGGCGACAATATTCTCGGCGGCTCAATCCGCGAACACGTCGCCAGTTACCGAGAGCAGCCGTCCGGCGCGAAGATCCTGCTGCGGCCGGTCCATGACCCGGAGCGCTTCGGTGTCGCTCAGATCGACGACGGTGGACGCGTGCTGTCGATCGAGGAGAAGCCCGACGATCCGAAGACCGATCTCGCGGTCGTCGGCGTGTATATGTATGATCAGCTTTTATGGGAAATCTTACCCAGACTTGAACCGTCCGCGCGGGGTCAGCTTGAGATCACGGACGTGAACAACGCCTATCGCGAGGCCGGTGATTTGACGGCGGACGTGCTCGATTGCGAGTGGTCGGACGCGGGTACGCCCGAAAGTCTCTACCGCGCCACGCAGATCGCCCGCGAGTCAGATTTCTGGCAGACCGCGGAACTGCCGACCGGTGCGGATTGAGGCGTGAGCCGCGCTATTCTGTTGCGCACTCGTCCTCATCGTCTGAGCCCTGTCAGCCGTCGTTCACATGCCTGAGGCCGAAGTAGACCGTCACCCCGAAGAACCCGACGATCATGGCGATGACAAGCAGCCAGCGCATCTGGGGCGCGCGCAACCAGATGCGCAGACCCGTCAGCCAGATGCCGAGCAACGCTGTGGAGTAGAACAGTGAACCGAGGGCCGTCCATAGCACAAACGGCCCGGCCCTGACCCCGGCCATCCCCGCTGCAAGCGATGCCCACGGGCGAATCTGCCCGACAAGCCGTCCCGCGAACAGTGTCACCGAACCCCGCCGATCGTACCAGCGACAGAGCCAAACGCGCACCTGCTCGGTGTGCTCATTATGGCTGAGGAAGCGCGCCAGGGCGTTCTCGCCGGCGCGCATGACACCCCACGCGGCTGTGGCGCCCACCATGTGTCCGGCACTGATCAGCCCCGCCATCGCCCAGAAGCTCATGCGTCCCGCGCGCACGATCTCCGCCGCGACCGCGTGTGCGGGCGCGGTAATCCACGGCAGCCCCAGGTTCTCAAGCACCACCAGCACCACGACGCCGATAGCCCCGTGCGCGCGGATCCACTCCAGAAGCACCTCGCTCATCGAGCCACCAGCCCCCAGAGGGCGCCGGTCTCGGTGCCAAGCACAACCAGCGGCCCCGCCGGGTCATTTAGCAGCGCCATCCCGCGCCCGGCGGGGCGGCCCTCGAGGCTCGCCGAGCGCATGACTTCGCCGGTGGCGCTCAGCAGCGCGACCGTGCCGTCATCGCAGGCCACAAGCACGCGTTCGCCTGCATCAACGGGCACCGCCGTCATCACGTTCGGCGCCGCGGGCATCGCCCGGGCCCACTCTCTGTTCATCTCGTGGTCGAGGCACACGACAAGCCCGCCGGAGGTCGCGGTAACGACCTCCATCGTCCCGTCGGCGTCCAGGTCCGCGACGACGAGGTCGCGCATATTACGCGTGGGCGCGTCATTGCCCGGGCCGAAGCTGGCATCGTGCAGCGCGTTGCCCTCTTTGTCCCACGAGGTCACGCGGTTCCAGCTTCCGTTGATCTCGCTGACCACCTCGCGCGTCCCGTCACCGTCCAAGTCCTCGTAGAAGAGGTGGTAGCGGTTCAGCGACGACCACCCGCCCACGTACGTGTGGCCCTTCGGGGTGGCGTTGAAGCCGCGCTTGTCCGGGGCGAGCGTCTCGTTATTGATGATACCGACCCGATGCGTCCCGTTGATACGCCGCGCCGCGAGCAGGTTCACGCTGTCATCCGGCCCGTCGATGATCTGGAAGACGTGCGGGTCGCCCCAGAACTGCGGCATGCGATGGACGAGTTTCCCGTTGCCGTCCACGAACTCAAGCGTGCAGGCGCTGCCGATGATCGCCTGGCTCTCGCCGTCGATGAAGTTTGCGGTGGTCACGCCCCACAGTCCCGCGTGAGCGGCGGCGGACTTGAACCAGTAAGTCTTCGCGGCTTTGAAGACGTCAGGGTGCATCTGGGAGACGAACACCCACCGCCGTGCGCCAGAGCGGTCGAATGCGATCAGTTGCTCGTCGGCGCAGGCGGCGAGCAGAAGTTCGTGCTCCGGCCACCAGTGCAGGTCGCGGATGGGGCCGTCGGTCTGCGCAGTCGCGACCTCGCTTCCGTCCGGGCGCAGCAGGTGGATCGTCTGCGCCTTGGTGGCGCAGATAAGCTCGCCACCCGCCCCGTCCGGGATCGTCATCACATGCTCCACCGCGGCCTCGAAATTCGCGAGTTCGCGGTGCTCGATCTCAGGGACGTCCGGCAGCGCGCCGGGCGGCTCTTCGGCCGCGGCCTCCGCGCGCATCTGCCCGGCCTGGGTGTGGCGGGTCGCGATCCAGTTCTCGAGGGCTGCCAGGGCGTCCTCAGATGGTGCTGCGCCGCCGAGTTCGTGATCCCCCGCCGGGATGGCAACTTCCGTAAGGTCACCAGCAGATTCACTGCTCACCTGCTCACCGTCCAGCGTGAGTGCATCTGTTTCGGTCACCGGCAGCAGCAGCCGCGTCTCCGCGTCCGCAGCCACGCTGAGCGTACCGGTCTCGAAGTCCCAGGTTGCGGTCACCGGTACGTGGGCCTCAAGCAGCGAATCGCCTGCACGGATGGTGGTCGCGCCGCGCGCGTAGAGGTGGTCGCCGGCGATGATCGCCAGGTCGGCCTCGGTGCCCGCGTACTCACCCGAAACCGCAACCGCCGGCTCGGGAAGCCCGACCGCCGCCGCCTGGTCCGCAAGCCGCATGCAGGCGAGGTCCTGCTCATCACCGGTGATGTCCCGGCCGATGAGCGAGAAGAATGTCAGCCGCTGCCCCTCATCGGCCGCGCCGGTCCACTCCAGCGTGAAGACCCGGCCCTGGCGCGTCGCGCGCACGGGATCACCGGGCGCGATTTCGTGGCGGAGTTCGCCTTTCGGGGCTTCCTGCGCATCGTCGGGCTTGATGCTGATGCCGGTAAGGCCGATGTAGGCCTTCTCTCCACCGCGTCCGCGCTCCACAACCTCCACGCGGAGGCTGTGGTCGCCTGCCGCGAGGTCGTGGTGCCCCAGGTCCACGCGCGCGGGGTCGGCGGTCGCGCCCCAGGCGTCGAAGCGGTCCTTCACGACGTCGCCGTCCAGCGATATCCGGAAGACCCCGCGGACCACATAGCGCAGCATGTCCGCGTACACCTGGCCGCTGACGGGCTCATCCAGCGTAAAGCGCATTTCCAGCCAGTGCCCCGGGGCGGTCGCCCGGTGCAGCAGGATGCCGATGCTGCCAAGCTCGCGCACGTAGTCCTTGCCGGCGGGGGCGCTCGCGCGCGGGCTGTCGATGGCGCGGATCGAGCGCCAGCCGACCGGCGTGAAGGATCCGGTGGTGCCGCTGACCGCGATGGAATTGCGCGCGGCGTCCCAGCCGCCTCCGGGGACCTCCCAGAGAGTCTGAACCTGGATGTTCTCGCTGGACTCGCGCATGGTCAGTTCATCGACCACCAGCGCATACTCGCCCACGCGCTGGGCCAGTGTGCGGCGCCAGTTGCAATACGCCGCGTCCGGTACCTCGCCGACGCACGCCGCGACACCCCCGACGACGTCGCGCGACCGCAGGGCTCCGTTCATCGCGATCGTCGGCTCCACCATCCCGTCCTCGCGCGTGAGCACCTGGTTGCGGTAGCCCTTCAGCAGCGTGGCGCCCGCGAGGCGAAGCTCGAGAATCGCGAAGGTGTGGTAGGGGTTGCGCGAGGCGCCGTTGTATCCGTCGATGAGGATAAAGTCGCCCGTCTCATCAGGCGCCGAGCGGAAGCTGCCGAACTGGAGGGAGTGCTCCAGCGGAAAGCCCGTCCCGCGGCGCATCCACATCGGCTCGGGCATGTCGTGGATGCTCCAGTGCCCGACCATATCCATCGGCAGCGCCGGCTGGACGTCTTCTGCCGGCCCGAATGGCAGGCCGACGCCCGGAATGTCGAGGACAACGCCGACCCCGACGCGATACTCCAGCCAGCGGCCATCCTGCATCAGGTAGGCGGCGCGGTGCAGGAACGTGATGGACGCCGAGCGGAAGTCCCAGTCGCCATCCTTACCAGTGGCGAGTATCTCCTGGCCGCGGAGCAACTCCGCGAGGACGCCGTTGCGCAGCGGTTCGCGCCAGCCTGACAGCAGCATGTAGCGCAGGATCGGGGCGTGGCCGGTGTTGTACCAGAACAGGTTGTCCGACTCTCCGCCGACCCACGCATGCTCCTCCAGCGACGCGAAGGCCATCTGCGAGCCCAGCAGGCCCTGGTCCCAGACGGGATCGTCGTAGTCTTTCGCAAAGTAACGCGCGAGGCAATACAGTGAGATCGCCGAGTACTGCCCGTGCCGGCTTCCAACGGATGACGAGGGCGTCTGGCGGCGGTAGATTCCCTCGCGGGCGCGCTTCTCAAGCTGCCGGGAGAAGGCGTTCGTCACGCGCAGGCGCTCCTCGTCGGTGAAGACCGGGCTTTCCTCGATCAGGTCCCAGAACAGGATCATCATGTGCGCGTTGTAGTGGTAGGGGCCCTTGAGCGGATCGTCCTTGTTCTCGATCCGCTCCCCGTCGATCTCGGCGATCTGCTCCTTCGCCTCCGCATCCGGGAAGGCCAGGCGGATGAACTGCCGCGCGTGATACTCGTCGCCGGTCATGTAGTAGGCCGCGGCGTGCTTGGAGATGGAGTTCCAGCCGAAGTAGCCGGTTGAGCCATATCCCTTCGAGGCGTCCCAGATCTCGATCTCCTCGGGGTTATGCGGGAACTCAAGTCCCTCGCCCGGTTGGATCTCCGCGAGGCGGCCGATGGTCAGCGAGGCCCGGTCGCCGCCGGCCTTGTCCAGCGCAGCGATGAAGGCATCCGCGGCCGCTGCAACCCCTGCGTCGTCGCTGCCGCCGACGTAGACGAGGTTATGCCCGTCGCCGAAGGGGTTGTGGCAGGTGCGGACCACGTGCCCGCCCTCGCCGGGATAGCGCAGGTCCAGCAGCGTATAGAAGCTGTTGTAGAGTTCATCGAGCATCTCGTTGGTGGAGCGATTGCCCAGCACGATGAAGTTGCGGTCAAGCTGCCCGTCATCGGCCGGGACCGCGGCGATATCGTCGGTGTCCGCGACGATCTCGGGCCGCACGCCGGTGATGCGCTCGATGGCCGCCGCGATAGATTCGGCCTGCGCGGAGTAGCGGTCGGGTGAGACGATCGTCGCTTGCGCCTCGCCATCGGCCACGATCTGCGTTTGCAGGTGGAGGTCCTTGACCTGCTCGTACACTGGTGGGATCGGCTCCGGCGGAGGTGGGGGAGGGGGCGGAGGCGGCTCCACGCCGCCGATCAGGCTCACGCTGTCGATCGCGAACTCGGGCCTCGGTCCCTTGTGGGTGTAGTAGTACACGCGGAGGGAGGTCGTGTCCTCGGGCGCCACGCCGACGACTGAGATGCGCTTGAACTGCGACTGCGGCGCCCCTGCCAGGCTCACCTGCTCGAATTCGTTCGACGGGAAGAACCGAAGCTGGATGTACGCTCCCGCGCCGCCGGAGGGCTTGAGCGCCTTCACCCACGCGGACGCTTCGTACGCGATGCCGCCCTCGGCATCGACGTCCTGCGTGATGCCGATCTCGGTGGCGGAATCGCCGTCGCGGATGATCAGCGCCGTCTCGCCCTCGTGCGCGTCATCGGTCAACTCCAGCGCCATGCCCTCACCTTCGCCGGCGTAGAGGCCCCATCCGGCAGGCGGAGCTATGCCCCCCACGTCGGCCAGCTCATCCTCGAAGGACGGATTGGTGAAGAGGTTTTCGGTCAACTCGCGTTCTTCATCCTGCGCGTGGCCTGCGGTCATTATTATCAGCGCGCCCAGCACGAGCGCGATCACGGTTCCACGACGAATCATGATTGTCAACCTCCAGCACTTCGCTGCCCAAAGACATTCGCCCCTGGTTGCCATTCCGTCTCCCCACTCCCCTCTCCCCCTGCCGCCCCCTACCACTCGATCAGGTCGGGCAGGTCCGTCACCTCGCGCAGGGAGCCGGTGTCCTCGCCGGTCAGCAGCGTCCCCGCCATCCCGGCATCCTGCAGGGCCTGCGGCGAGTTGCTCGGGTCGCCGCGGAAGAAGTGCTGGGTGGGGTAGAAGGGCCCGTACCACCAGTAGCGCTCATCAAGCGTGAACAGCAAACCCTCCACGGCCTTCTCCAGCATCTCGGGCGTCCGCGCGGTGGCGAAGACTACGTCACCCGTCACGCCGAAGACGGCGTCAGCGTTACCAGGGTCAATTTGCAGGTCATCAGGCATGTTGTCAAGCAGCCCGACGACCACGCGCCGACCATCCGGGGTCTGCTCGGGCGAGACGATCGGCAGCCGCACCGTCTGCGGCTCATCGACCGCCCAACGGTAGTACTCGCGGAAGTACTCCTGCACGCGGAAGGCCAGGTCGCCGCCGCCATCACCGGCCACGATGTTGCAGTTCGGCTTTCCGTCCGCGACGAACGCGTAATCCAGCAGCGCCTCGCGATCGCCCTGGAGCGCCACCTTCGGGCGCCAGATGACCTTCAGTTCCACAGATTCGTTCTCCGGCGTCACCGTGAGTCGCAGCGTCGAGCCGTCCCGCTCGCAGGCCACCGCATCGCCGCCGACGAGCGCCGTCGCGGCGGCCGCGTGCTCGGGCAGCCAGATCGCGATCTCCATCGGACCCGCGGGCCTCACTCCGCCCAGGCCGATCTGCCACCAGCCCTCTACGTGCTTGCGCCACTGCTCGACCGGCAGGGCGTTCGTGCCGCTGACGAAGGCCTTCGCCACGTGATCGCGGGGCAGCGACACGACCGCCCGGAGTGCCTTCACGTCGCGGGGCGGCACGCTCACGCCGATGTTAGGCGTCCCCGGGTAGAGGTCCGTACGCGTGGGCTCATCCCCCCAGGCCGCGAAGGCGTAGTGCTCGCCATCGGACACCAGGTACTCATCGAGCACCACCCAGCCGGCCTGCTGCTCGTAGGTCTGATTGCCCACGCCCAGGCCCATCCCAAGGCCGTCGCCGTAACGGCTGATGAGCAGGTCGGCTCCGGAGGGCTCTGCGCCGATCACCGGCTGCCAGCCGCGGGCGGAGATCTCCACGAGCATCGGGATTGCGTCAACGATCTTCGGCACCCCCACCGCGAAGCGCCCGCAGGGCGTGGCGCCGTAGTAGAGCGAGTGGATCAGGATGTCATCGCGCAGCCGCTGGAAGGCGTCGATGGTCTGCTGCTGGTTGAGTTCATCCCACGGGATCCAGTCATAGTACTTCGGATCGTAGCGGTGCCACCAGCTGAACATGATCTGGCCCGAGAGCATGCGCAGGCGCAGGATGCGCTCCCGGTAGGTGGGGTTGTTCATCGGATGGAACTCCAGCAGCGCCGAGTCGGTGCGCACCGCATCGGCCGAGAGCGTCGGGAGCTTCAGGTTCGTCACCATCGCGGTCCGGTGGCCCATGGTTCGCTGACTGCGAACCACGTCCATCTGGTGCGCGAAGCCGATCCCCTCGCCGACGAAGGCCCGGCCGTTCTCGAAGGTCGTCCCCGGCGAGCGGTCGGCGCTCGGGCCCCAGTGCGGGATGAAGCCGAATACCGAGTCGAAGGCCATCCCCGCCGGCTCAAAGCGTTCGGCGATCATGGGGATCGCCTCCTCCATGTACTCCCCGTACCCATTCGCCATCGGGTAGGCGAACCAGCACGGGACGCCCGCGTAATAGCCGATGTACTCGATCGGCTCATTTCGGAAGTAGCTGTCCGACCAGTACCGCTCCATCAGGCCCTTCTCCACGTTCTTGAGGTGCATGTAGTACGCGACTGCGACGTCCGAGGTCTTGGCGGTCTCATGCACCCACCCGCGGATCCGGTCGCGGCTCTCCTCCAGACTCTCGGCGGTCGCCGACTTCGTGACATCGCCCCGACGCGTCCAGTTGCCGATCGACCTGTCCGTCACCGCCCACTCGCCCGGGCGTGGCGCCGGGGCATAGCCCCACTCCCACTTCCCGCGGATGCGCCGGATCAGATCGATCGCGAACTCCTCGTCGGCGGGATCGCTCCATGACCGGTAGAGCCCGCCCGCGGAGGCCTGGTGGAAGCGCGGGTCGATGTCCTCCGCGCGTTCGTAGACCTCCGGGAAGATGGCCCAGTACGCGTCGAACGCCCCGCGCCACCCGGTGCTGCCGTCATACGGGAGGACATTCACCGTGAACGTGTGCGATTCGCCGGGTATCAGCGCCAGCCTCGAGCCAATGCGCATCTCGTGGCCGCCATCGGTCGCGCGGATGCTCGCGTGCGCTTCGGAGTACCAGTCCATCGGGTCGAAGGCCATCGCGATGCCGGTCTGCCCGTCCCAGGCGGCGGTCAGCGGCAGCACCGCCGAGATACCGTGCTGCTTCAGCGCGTGCTCGCCCACCTCGTGTGGGGTGAAGTGGAAGGCATCGAACCAGCGCACCGGCCCGTCCATGTTGAGCGTGTACGGGACGCTCAGGTCGATCCAGCGCTCCCGGTCGCCGGTGTTGGTGATGGTCACGCGCGTCGCGAAGCCGTCGCCGCCCTCACCGGGCCCCTCGACATTCAGCCGCAGTCCGCCCGGGCCGACCTCCTCGCCGGCCGCGAAGCGCACTGGCTGAGGGCCCTCGGCGGGGATGGTGGCCTCGATCGTGTCCGTGTTTCCGACCGAAGAGGTGATCCAGAACGAGAAGCGCGCCTGCCCATGGCGGATGGCCATCTCGCAATCGATCGTGGCCCAGAGCGTCGCGCCGTCCACGGCCGTGCGCAGGCCCCGGTCGCGGGTGCTCATGTCATCAGCCATCCACTCGGTGTTGCGCGTGTAGTCCGGGCCCCACTGGGCGAGTATCTCGGCCCCGGACGCGTCCTCCCGGCCGGTCTGCGCATTTGCGTCCGCATCCAGGTAGAGATTGATCCGCTGGTTGTCCGCGAGGGGCTCAGGTAGCTGCACGCGCCACAGGTAGCGGTCCCCCGACAGCCACGCGACCTGGACCGAGCGCACGCCCTCGTCGGCGGAGTGAACCTCGGTCAGGCGGTCAAGCGTCCCCTCGGGAAGTGCGAGGTCCGCGAGCGCCTCCGGGACATTCTCAGCAGAGGCGGCAGGCGTGTGGTCGATGACGATTGGCGTGATATCCGGCTGCGCGACTGACCCCGTCGCGCACAGCAGGATGAAGGCGATGAATGCGAGGGGGCGCCTGGCGAGCGTCATGATCTATCAGACCTTCCAGCGTGAAACGCGCCGCCGGTTCGCCCCGGCGACACGTGATTGAAGCGATCCTGTCTGAGAGTTCGGCGAAAGAGGCGCGGGAACCTGCCGGACGCGACTACCGAGACGCTGTCGCTCGTGGAGGAGGCAGGTCGGCCGGCGTTGAAACGACCTCCCACCAGCGGCATAATGTGCGCCCGTGCTCGTTGATGGCGCCGACGGCACAATGGAGCCTGCTGCATACACGACGATCGGGATGATGGCGATGACCCGGAGATACATGATTACCGCGCTGGCAGCGATATTCGTCGCCCTGACCCTCGCCGCATGCGGTCCGGCGGCGGCTCAGGATGAGGAACTGCTCCCCTGGCAGCAATGGCAGTGGCTTCCGGTGGAGGCCAGTAGCCAGCCACTCGACCTTGTTGGCGCTGAGTGGAAGAATGTCGGTGGGGCAGAGGGCAGTCTCGCGCGCGCGGATGAGGACGGCCCCTGGGGCGGGCCGTATCTGCGCTTCAGGGTGCAGATCGATCATCACAATGAGGGAAACTATCCGATGGGCTGGCCGGCCTTCCAGCACAAACCGGCCATGCCTCTTGACTTCAGCGGGTACGATGCCATTCAGTACCGGGTCCGATGCGACAAAGATTTCGATCACCCGGCGACGCTACGCTTCATCCTCCACACCAACACCGCCGACGGTGAGGACAACGGTGCGATCGTCAATGAAATGCTCGATCCACTCCCTGACGAGAATTGGACGCTGGTGACGCGGCGCCTCGATGACGTGCCGGACCTTGAGCGCGTCAGCCTGGTCCACTTTTTTCTGTGCGAAAACGCCTACTCGCATGGCGAAAAAGTGACCTTCGAGGTCGGGGGATTCCGGCTGTGCAACCTTCGGCGGGAGCGCATGGCACTGCCCGCCAATGAGGGCGCGCTGGCGCTGTACGTCGGCGAGCGCGCCGACAGCAGCGATGAGATCGTCATACTCGATGAGGGCGCGCAGACGCTACCGGTGCTGCTGGCCTGGGAGACCGGCGGCGACCTGACGGTCCCGGAGGACGCAACACTCGAACTGACTTTCCGCGAGCTATTCTCTGGCACGGAGCGCACGATTGAGATGACGCCGGGTGAAGCGCTGGAGGCCGGCAGCACCGGTCGCGTGGAACTCACGGCCGATCTGCCGGAGGATCTCGCGCCCGGCTACTACTCGATCGTCGCCGATCTGTCAGTGGACGAGGAGTCGTTGCTGGGAGGCCGGGTCGGGTCCGATGACCTCTACGTCCGGCAGCCTGATGAGACGATGACTTTCACGGTCCTGTCGATCCGCACCGGCATGACGAAATGGGTGCAGGACCTGCTCTACGGCGACGTGATGTGTCGCACCGATATCCATCTGCCGCATACCTGGGATCCGCTGAACGAGGACACGTATGCCGAGTTCCTCCGGCTCTTCGCCCACACCACCGGCAAGCACACCGAGGGCAATGAGGCGGGCGACACAGGCCTGCTGCTGGCGGCCGAGGCGTTCCGCAGGAGCGGCGCAGAGCACCGCCGCGAGTTCACCGAGGCGATCATCGAGGACAGTTTCGAGCACATGATCGAGGACATGCAGGCCCCGAATGGCGCCACCCTCACCTGGACGAACGAGCTTGTCTCACAGGCGGGTATCGGCAGGGGCGGGCCGTCTCAGAGCTTCGGGACCTTCGACAGCAATCAGATCGGCGAATGGATCACACCGCTGGCGCGCGGGATGATCTACTACGCGGACGCCCGCCCGGAGTATGCCCGACGGCTGTCGGCGGCGGCGCGAAAGGCCGCGCGGTACATCGCGGACCACTCGCGCATGGATTCGGATGGCATCCCGGGCGTAATCCGGCATCTGCGCCTGGCCGAGCAGGCGGATGGTACCGTCAAGCAGTCGCTGGCCATGCGGGAAGATCATGTATGCAATGTCTACCTCGGGAGAACGCTCTCGGGGCTGGCCTACTACGCGTGGGCCGCGCAGGTCCTCGGCGAGGAGATCCCCGACGAGTGGTTCGAGGCGATGGATGCGACGGTGCGCTGGAGCGCGCGTGAGATGAAGCCCAACGGGTGGTTCGACTGGCGCTGCGGGGACCGCGTTGAGGGCGGCTGTCATACCTTCCTTGGGAACATCTACATCGGTGAGGGCCTCTTCGGCTGCTACCTCGCTTCCCGGCAGGCAGGCCGGATGGAACAGGCGCAACGAGCCCGCCAGGCAACCGCGAAGGCCTACCACTACGTTACCGATGACTGCTGGAACAAGGGCACGAAGTATGCGCCGCCGCTGGAATTCTGGGTCGGCCCCTACCTTTACTGGCTCTGGACCGAGTGGGGGGCGGCCATCGGCCCGGATGAGCGCTTTGAGGACTGGCTCGCGACCATGGACCGGCAGTGGAGCGAAAAGCGGCAGTGGCGCGACTTCGTCCGCCGGGAAAGTGGCGCCCCACATCGCACGGGGACGAACGGGATGCTCGAAACCGCCATCCTCGGCTACCTCGGGATCAAGCAGATGGAAGAGATCGGGGAGCCCTTCAGCCTGCCTCCATTTCCCGACGAGGAGTGATCGCGCAGCAGGCTGCCGCGGCTACCCCCGCAACCGGTACCGCTCATCCTCTGCCGGCAGGCGCGGGAGATCGTCCGGCACCGGCCATGGTTCGGTGAGGTCGATGGTCAGCACTCCGCCCGAGAGGTGCGCGCGTACTCCGTCGCCCTGCAGCGTCACGTCCTCCTTCGGCAGCGGGCCGCTTACGGTCAGCGTAGTGCCGTCAAGTGAGAGGTCCAGCGTGGAGTGGGCCGAGTCGCCTGCCTCGATGAGTGTCGCGAAGCGGACCGTATCACCCGGGGACGGTGATGCCACGCGCTCGAACTTCGTCAGCGGGCCGTCCGCGAACGGATACGCGCCCGCCTCGAATTCCGCGTCCCAGTTCGCATTCGTCCACTCCCGCGTCTCGACCGCGGTGTCGGTCTCAAACTGCAGGTGCATCCAGCGTCCCTGCTGCTCGCAGGTCAGCAGCCCCTCCGCCACGGAAATCCCGCCGAGCATGTTTAGCTGGCAGCGAAGCTCGCTGATATCGCCGGTCACGTTCGCCTGGTCGATCACCAGCGCCCCGGTGTTCTCCAGCCACACGATCGTGCGCAGCCAGTCCACGCCCCCGTAGCCTGCCAGCGCGCTCTGCAGCAGTGTCAGCGTTCCCTCAGTCCCCGCTGTCAGCAGCCCGCAGAACGGAGGTGGCTGCGCGAGTTCGCCCTCGTCGCCCACCACCAGCAACGTATTGTGGTCCTGCGGGCCGACCTCGCGACCGGAGTACGCCTTCTGCGCGGCCGCTTCGCCACTGGGCTTGCCGTAGCCGTTGTCCACGATCCACAGCCGCTCATCCGCGGTGAAGCGGATAATGGCATTCTGGTCATAGTGAATGTGACTTCCGACAGAGTACCCGTCCAGCAGCAGATACGCGTCCTCAGGATCGAAGCCGTCGCGGAGAGCCGCTTTGTCATAAACCAGCGCGCGGGGCATCTCCGGTGCGGCCATCTGGCGCATGTGCTCCTCCAGTGGCACGACATCGAGCGTCGGCGGTTCATCGGGCCTCACCGGCTCCATCCGCGCCATGCCGAGGAGGGCCTGCCCGCCGGGCATTCTGCCGGCGCCCTCGGGTACCGCATCGATAATCTTCTCGACCCACCACTGAAGCTGTGGCGATTCGCGCAGAGCGGCCGAGGTCTCGAGTACAGAGGCGACCCCCATGCCCCCGGAGATCGGTCGCCCCGCATCACCGAAGTCGCTGGGCCAACCAATGTTATCGGTAGTCGCGATGATGTGGTGCGCCAGCCCTTCAAGGACACCGTTGTCGCGGTAGGTGTACACGCCGTTGCGCAGGTCCCAGATCAGCTTGTGGCGCGGGACAATCCACTGGTAGCTGTTGGCGTCCTCGCGGTGCTTGACGCATCGCTCGATCGGCCCGGTGAAGACCTCCTCGGACTCCTCAAGCCAGCGGTCGGTCTCTTCGATCGAATAATAGTCACCGAAGTAGCGCCCGCCCGTGAAGACACTGAGGGTTGCGAAGGTCTCATGGTTGTGGCGAAGCTCCCCTGGTTGAGGATCATGTGTGTGAAGATGCCCGTCCGACATGCGCACCGATGAGAGCAGGAAGTTCGTGATGATCAGCCGCTCCTCGTTGCTGAATACCTCCTCCTCCTCGAGGAGATCCCAGTACATGATCTGGTCGCTCACCGCGAAATCGTAGTCGGCAAGGTAGCTTGCGCCACCGGGGAAGTTGCAGTGATGTCGGATCAGCTCCAGCGTAATCTCCCGGTAAAGCTGCAGGTAGCGCTCATCGCCGGTCAGCAGGTAGAGGCGGCCGGCGGTGGCCGAGGCCATCAGCGGCCACCGGTTGTAGAGGTCGCCCTCAGGCCCGCCGCAGTCAAAGCATTCGGCCAGCCAGCGGCCGTACTCGGTCACATCCTCGATCTCGCGGTAGTCAAGGCCGTGCGCGCGGAAGGAAATCTCGGCGAGCCGCCGCTTCCACGATGCCCAGTCGCCGAGCAGTTCGCGTGCTTCGTCGGACAGACGCACCTCCAGCACCGGGTCGATCACCACCGAGCGGCCGTGGCCCTCGATGTGCTCACGCAGCGCGGCCAGCGCCTCGCCGAGGCTGTTTCGGTCGGCGCATAGATGAACCACGTTGTGGCCCAGGCCTTCGATGTTGTGGACGCTGCGCAGCAGCCATCCTGCCGGTCCGGGGAAGCGCCGGTCAGCGTCCAGCCATCCGCGGTCGCACAGTAGCGCCGCGGCAGGGTTCTTGTGGGCGCCGCCGAGGATGATGGCGTTGTCCGCGGCGAGATCAAGCACCCGAAAATCGCTGGCTGCGCATACGTCCGGCGGGGTCCCACCCACATCGCGGATCATCTCGCAGATTGCGTCCGCCGCGTCACACAGCGGTCCATCATCACCGACGAATATCCGCGCCTCCGCGACGTTCGCGGTCGAGAGCATTGTGGTCTGGCAGGCCGGTTTCAGGCGCTTGATATCCAGCGCGGGGACGGCGAAGGCGCCCTTCTCCCGGAGGTGGAGCTTCAGCGCCTCCTCGCCCTGATCGTCGAGGATCGCGTGCTCCTCATCGTCAAGGTCCACGATGGTGGGGATGCGCTTCGTCCACCTGGGAAACTCGCCGGTGTGTTTGCGCAGATTCAGACCGTGCTTGCGGTAAAGTGGCTCCAGCCGATCGACTGAGAATGGCATCGCTGTCCTCCTGTGCGTCCCCTCAATCCTCTCGCCTCTGCTGCACCTTCTCAACGTACGCGTCAATGTCGAACTTTCGCTCCAGTCCGCCCGCGCTCATCCACCGCACCTTGCCGACGATCTCGCGCTCCTGCCACGCCTGGTCATGCTTGCCGAGGATCCACGCGAAATTCCCCCACGAGACCGGATCGCGCCCGTCAAGCTCATACGTGTTGTTCAGCCATGCGATCAGCGCATGTGCGTCGGAGGCATCCTCCGTCCACTCCAGGATCTTCTTGCCCCAATACATGCGCATGTAATTGTGCATCTTGCCGGTCTGCATCATCTCCAACTGGGCGGCGTTCCAGTAGGGGTCGTGCGTCTCGGCGCGCTCAAATTCGCCCGCGGAATATACGTAGGGCCTTTCATCGGACGCGTGCTCTGCAAGCGTCTCCAGCGCCCAGTCCGGCAGCGCCTCGATCGAATCGTAGCGCGGATTGTAGTGGCAGAAATTGATCGCAAGCTCGCGCCGAACGATCAATTCCTCGAGGTACGCTTCATCGCCTTCGTGTCCGGATACCTGCGAGGCCACGTAAACGGGCGAGATCTGTCCGAAGTGCAGGTAGGGGCTCATGTGCGAGACCCAGTCATCGGCCGGCTCATTGCGGCGCTCATCGTAATCGGCGAGGCGCGTGTCGATGAACTCGTCCAGCAGCGGCTCGGCCTCCGAGGTCCCGCCGATGTAGTCGCCCACGGGTTCGACCGAATCGTCCACATGCAGCCGATCCAGCGCGGCCTGCCAGTCGCTGACATCCGCGGAGTTGAAGCCGAGGTCCAGCGAGGCGCGCTCGGGCCCGCGCTCCTGCAGATCCACCAGGTAGTCGTCGAGGTGCTCGTGCAGCTTCGGGCGGATCGTCCGCGCCGCGTACTCCTCCTTGTCCGAGGCGACCTCGACCGGCACCACCACGTCCGTCTCGACCTGCACCACGCGGCAGTCGGCCTCTTCGGCGACGCGCTGGCGCCAGTGCCTCTGATGGCGGAGGTAGCCGCAGTCGCACACCACCATGCACGCGCGATGCGAGAACTCGATCGCGGCCTCGTCGGGCGCGTGCTTGCGCACGGCGAGCGTGATCCCGCGCTTGCGCAATGCCGCCTCGGTCTCCTGCAGGCCCTGCAGCATGAACGCGAAATGCCGTGCATTGGCCTCCGGATAGTCCGCGTGGAGGCCGAACCCCACCACGAGTGGCACTTTCAGGTCATCGGCCTTCCGCGCGGCGTACTCCAGCGCGTGATTGAACCGCGCTCGCTGCGAGGCCTGCATCCAATACAGGACGAACTCGCGGTCTCGCACGGGCGCGTCGGAAAGCTGTTGAATGCGTGTTTCGTGGATCATGCAATCGCTCCGGTGGTCGTTCGCCTTTGCCGCCGCCAATTCCCAATTGCCGCCGTTCTACCTGGACAACTCCTCCCGGAGTTCCTCTGCCTCCCGCTTAATCTTCTTGATCTCCACATCATCGATCCGGTCCAGGTTCAGCGTTTGCAGATTCATGCGCGGGATCTCCTCAAGCTGCGCACGATTGCGCCACAGGAAGTGCCAGTAGAGCGTCGTGAACGGGCAGGCAGTGTCGCCGGTGCGCTCACTCGGATCGAAGCGGCAGTTGTCGCAGTAGTTGCTCATTCGGTCGATGTACTTGCCGCTGGAAACGTAGGGCTTACTGCCCATGATCCCCCCATCCGCGAACTGGCTCATCCCCAGCACGTTCGGCATCTCCACCCACTCGACCGCGTCGCAGTAGATCGCCAGGTACCACTCGTGGATCTCGCGCGGGTTGACGCCCAGCAGTGTCGCGAACTGACCGGTCACCATCAGTCGCTGGATATGGTGCGCGTATCCCAGGCGCAGGGTCTGACCGATGCACTCGCGCATGCAGGCCATCTCGGTCTCGCCGGACCAGTAGAGCCACGGGAGCGGGAGGTCCGCGCCGAAGTGGTTCAGGTCCGCGTACTGTGGCATGTGCTGCCAGTAGATACCGCGGATGTACTCCCGCCAGCCAAGCACCTGGCGCACGAAGCCCTCGACGGAGTTGATCGGCGCATCGCCGGCCTCGTACGCCTCGATGGCCGCCTCAATGCAGTCGCGCGGGTCGAGCAGCTTGAGGTTCAGGGCGGGGGAGAGGCGTGCGTGGTAGACGTACGGCTCGCCCGTCCACATCGCGTCCTCCCACGGGCCGAAATCGCGCAGGCGGTGCTTGATGAAGTCCTGCAGCGCATAGGTGGCCTGGCGTTTCGTGACGGGCCAGTCGAATGCATCCAGCGATCCGGGGTGATCGGGGAAGTGCTGCTCGACAAGCTCCAGCACCTCGCGGGTGGTCTCGTCCGGGCCGTAGCCGCTGGGGCGGGGAATATCCGGCGGCCCGTCCGCGCCGAAGCTCTCGCGGTTCTCCCGATCGTAGTTCCACTCACCGCCGACGGGATCGTCGCCGTCCATCAGCACGTCGTGCTCCCGCCGCATCATGCGGTAGAAGTTCTCCTGCCGAAGCTGCTTCCGGCCCTCCACCCAGTCGGCGAAGTCGGCCCTGCTCGCGAGGAAGTGCCGATCAGCGCGCACCTCCAGCGGCACTCCGAGCTTCCCGGCGACCGAGCGCAGGGAGTGCTCGACTCGCCATGCGCCCGGCTCGACGACGATGAGGCGCGCGGGTGCAAGCTCGGGGACGGTCTGCTGAAGCTCTGCGGTGAACGAGCCCGCGTTCTCCGGATCATCCAGCGCGCGGTAGTGAACGGTGAAGCCGCGATCCCGCAGCGAATCGCGGAAGTGTCGCATGGCGGAGAGAAAGAGCGCGATGCGCGCCCTGTGTGACGGTACGTGTTCCGCCTCATGGGCGACCTCGGCCATCCAGACCACATCATGATCGCGGTCGAAGCCGTCGAATGCCGCCGAATGGCTGTCAAGCTGGTCGCCCGGAACCAGCACAAGGTTGCGCATCCACGCCCTCCTCCCCACGCGCCATTGCTTCCACCGTCGCCCTGCCGCCGTGCGCCGTCGCCCTGCCCGTCGTGCGCCGTTACGCGCCTGCTGTTTGCTCGCCGTCAGCCGTTTGCTTGCGACTGGCGACCGGCGACTGGCGACTGTCGTTACCCAAAGCCCTTCTGCGGCTCCAGGTGCGAGAACGCGTCCACGATCCGCGCGATCTCATCCTCCGACAGGTTGACCTCTGCCGCGCCAACGTTCTCCTGCACGTGTTTCGGCTGGCGGCAGCCCAGCAGCGCGCCCGTGATGCCCTCCAGCGCGATGGTTGTCGCGATCGTCACCTGCGCGATCGTGGCGTCGTGGTCCGCGGCGATGGGTCGGATCGTGTTGTCGATGACCTCCAGCGCCTGCTTCATCGCGTCTTCCGTGAACCACGGGTTATTCAGCGGGCGCTTGTCACCCTCCGCAAACTCGGTTTCCGTGTCGATCTTGCCCGTCAGCAGGCCCTGCTCCAGCGGAGAGTAGACGAGCGTGGCGATGTCCTGATCATGGCAGAACGGGATCACGTCGGTGATGCTGTCGCGCATCAGCAGCGAGAAGCGCGGCTGCGAGGAGTGCAGGTGGCCGTGGCGGAGGCACTCTTTGTGCTGCTCGAGGTTGAAGTTGCTCACGCCGATGGCGCCGATGACGTCCTGCTCGAGAAGCTCCATGAGCGCGCTCATGGTCTCCTCGGTCTCAGTGGTCTCCTCGGGCCAGTGGCACTGGTAGAGGTCGATATGATTGACGCCGAGGCGCTCCAGCGATGCCTCGACCTCGGTGAAGATGCTGTCGCGCGAGAGGTTGCGATAGACGCTGACCTCGCCGGCTTCTTTGGTGTCATCGTCGAAGAAGTGCTGGCCCTCTTCGAGGTCCCAGCGCAGGCCGCACTTGGTGGCGATGACGACTTCATCGCGGCGGCCGGAGATGGCGTCACCGACGACTCGCTCCGCGCGGCCGAAGCCGTAGACGGGCGCGGTGTCGATGCAGTTGACGCCGAGGTCGATCGCGCGGTTGATAGCTTCGGCGGCCTGCTTGTCATCGGAGCCGCCCCACCACCAGCCGCCGATGCCCCATGTGCCGAGCACGATCGGAGTGATTTCGATATCGGACGTGCCGAGTCTGCGAAGTTCCATGCGTCAGCCCTCCCGGGTGTCTTGAATAACAGGTGATCGATGCACCGGAGGAATGCTTCGATGGACGGGGGGGCGGGACCTGCCGGGGTCGCCATTCCGGGACACGGGCGCCCCCGCCCGTGTCCCGTCGCCCAGCCGTCCACAGGGGCGTATCCCGCCCCGCAGGTCCAAATGCGCCTGCCTTATGGCGTCGCGGCCTCCTCCTGCCCCTTCGCGTCATCGCGGACTCTCAAGGTCAGATCCAGTTCAAGCCCGACCGCGTTGGCGAACCGTACAATCTGCTTCACGGTGGTGTTCTGCGGAGTGTTGAGAAACTCGGTGATGTACTGAGGCGAGACATCGAGTTTGCGCGCGAGGTCGGCCCGCGACATCCCCTGCTCGTCCATCGCGGCACAGATCGCCTCGGTCACCTCGCAGAGTATGCTGTGAACGATCGCGGTCGGATCATCCCGCAACTCCTCTTCCCATTCGGCGAACACCGCAGCTTCATCCATGGCTGTTCCTCCTCAGCGCCTGTGCGCTCGCTGAACGTAGTACTCGTCCTGCAGTCGTTCGGCTCGTTCAACTTCCTGCGGTGGTGTCTTCTGGGTTCGTTTCTCAAATGCGTGGGTCATAACTATGCGTCCTCGGGCGGTCCGGTCGTAGAACCACACTATACGGGTCGGATGTTCTTTGAGTTCGAACAGATCGGTCCCCTGTAACGACCGGCTCTTCTCAAGATTGGCCACGAACGGACCTCGGTCTGCAAGCCGCCTGATTCGCTGAACGAGCTTACTCCAATGATTGCGGTCGGTCTGCTTTGTCTCCGCGAGATAGTTGAAGACAAATGAACTCTCGGATCCAACTCGTCTTAGTGCACAGACGATGAATGCTTCGCCGCTTGCCAGTTTCACCAATTCGAGCATTGGTCCCCCCTCTGCTATGCACTGCGAGGCGATCTACAACTATACGCATGTTAAGTAATAACTTAATGCGTGTCAATACGATGATCCTCTGAGCCGCTGGCGCCCCACCCCCAAAGGTCCCTCGCCCCCTCATGCCGAACAACTCCCCTCGCTACCACCAGGCGCGCAGGAGCATCGTGATGATCGATCGAGAGACTGTCGCGAATGCCATGTACGAGGCCGTGCGGCTTGCCGCCACCAGGCTGCCGCCGGATGTCGAGGACGCGCTGGAGGCCGCCGTCGAGGCCGAGAGCGACCCGCTCGCGAAGCAGCACCTGCAGGTGAGCCTGCAGAACGCGCGCGCCGCCACCGAGGGCGAGGGGCTCGTCTGCGCCGATACCGGCTACCCGCTGTTCTTCATCACCGCGGGCAGCCGCACTCAAGTCGAGGGCGGCTTCGGGGCGCTGCACGAGGCCGCGCGCGAGGCGACCGCCCGCGCCACCGAAGACGCCTTCCTGCGGCCCACCATGGTCGATCCGCTCACTCGCGAGAACCCCGGCGACAACGTCGGACCGGGCATGCCGCGGGTGAAGCTGCATTTCGACGGCGGCACCGAGGGGTTGGAGATCATCGCCGCGCCCAACGGCGGCGCGGGC
>CAZAHB010000032.1:0-33138 GCA_964484945.1 uncultured Armatimonadia bacterium
CCAATATCGACCGCTTCGCGAAACGCTCCGTGATGTTCACCCGCGCCTACCCCGAGTCCCTGCCGACCATTCCCGTGCGCCGGGCCATCCACACCGGCCGGAGGGCCTACCCGTTCGAGAATTACACGCCCGTGCCATGGGATATCGTCTACCTCCCCGGCTGGCAGGCCATGGACCGCACCGAGGATACACTGGCCGAAAACCTCGCCAACGCGGGCTATCACACGGGGCTGGTCACCGACACCATCCCCTACTTCGCTCCCGGCTTCAACTTCCAGCGCGGCTTCTGGCAGTGGAACTACGTCCGCGGCCTGCAGCAGGACCGCTGGGCCTCGGTCAATGCCGTGGATGACGAGGACATGGAGGACTACTGGTGGCCGGGCGGCGACGCGCCGCTTCACTCGAACCTGCGCTACCATGTCGCGAACTCGCGGGGGCGCCTGCGCGAGCGCGATACCACCACCGCCGAGGTCTTCACCTGGGCGATGGAGTTTCTCGAGGACAATCGCGACGCGCAGCCCTTCTATCTGCTCATCGACTCCTTTCGCCCGCACGAGCCGTGGGAGGCGCCTGAGCGCTACTATCAGATGTACGCGGATCCCGAATACGACGGCCCCACCATCCCCCACGCGCGCTACCAGCCGATGGACCAGCAGGGCATCGACGAGGCGATGCTGGCGGACGTGGTCGCGCACTACTCGGGCCTGGTGACGCTCGTGGACACGTGGTTCGGCATGCTCATGGACACTCTCGAGCGACTGGACCTGCTGGACAACACGATGGTGGTCTTCACCAGCGACCACGGGACGCATTTCGCGGACAACCCGCAGAACGTGGTGGGCAAGCCTGCGTATTCGCTGTGGCCGGGTGTGATGCACCTGCCGCTGCTGATTCATCCGCCCGGCGGCCACGAGACGGGCTGTGTCAACTGCGTGGCGAACGAGCTTGTGTATAACCACGACACGACCGCGACGGTCTACGACGTCGCGGGGGTCGAGGACCATCAGCCCATCGACGGGCGGTCCCTGATGCCGCTGCTGACGGGCGTCGGCGAGTGGGAGCGCCGGGAGTACGTCACCTCGCGCTACAATGACGCGCTGTGCTACATCGATGACGAGTGGTGGGTCCGCACGGATGTGGACGGCGAGCCGGGCGAGGCATTCTATCTGCCGAACGATCCGCTGTGCCAGGAGGACGTAATCGCCGAACTCCCCGACGATGTCTACGACCGGGCGTGGAAGCGCCTGCTCGCGGACGCCGGCGGCAATCTGCCCACCTGGGAGAACCCGCGACAGACCGACGCAGTGGGGTTGCGGTATTGACGGCGCTCGATAGGCCTCGCCCACGCCCCCGGAATCCTAGGCATCTGGGACTCACCCCGCAACGCTCTGGGAGGGAACGAGCGTTCGCATCTCGAAATGGTATATGCTGGGCCCGGTTCTGATCTGCCGAGGTATGAACGCAGTTGCGAAGCAATAACATGGCTGCTATGATGGTCCCGGAGCGCACAGAACCAACGCCAAGTAATGGAGAAGACAAGTGAGCGAGCAGGTCCCGGATTTAACTCCTGACGCTGTCGAAGCGATCGAGAAGCTCACCATGCGCTGGCTTTGCCAGGCCGTCCATGATTTTGGCCGGGAAGCATATGAGGTCTTCAGACGGTCTCCCGACCACCAGAGAGATATTGCGGAGGACATTACTCGCGAGGCGTTGGACCTGCTACCGGGATATCGGTTAGCTCAGCGCATCTTCGGGACGGTGGACTACAAACAGGCTCGTTACGTAGTTCTTCCGGACCATGTCATCAGGCAGGCACTGTTTGTCGATTCCAAAGCGGAGAAGACTGCATCTTCAGCAACACTGCAGATGTCGCAACTCTCCCTTGAAGTGAGACAGCGACGCCAAGAGAGGGAGCTTAGCGTTCAGGGCACGCTACCCCAGTTCCTGCGGGCCAGAGGTCATTGTTATTTGAGCACCACGGCGATTCTGCATTTCATGTATGATGATGTCGACGAGGATCGTTTACCCAGCAGTGAGGAATTGTTCCAAGAGCATCTCGAACCCGGTCAAGGGCACTTCTGGCTACGCAGGGTGACAATAGCGCTCGTGCCGAACGGTCTGCTCCAAGAACGGTACAATCCGAGCGCGGATGAAGGAATCTGGAATGTAGGCCGCAACGCCCCGACCCTCGGAGAGGACTTCCGCGTGCGGCTCAGCTTCAAGAAGTTGGAGACAAAATGCACTTGGAGAGTGCAGCGTATCGAGTATGCCGAGGGCACAGGAGAACCAACGTTCCAATGGAGTGAATGACTGTGGCAGAGATCACTGCAGACACACTAGTATGCGGGGACGCCGCAGAGTGTATGAGACTGATTGAACCTGAAACGGTGGCTTGCAGCATTTGGTCGCCACCCTATCATGTTGGCAAAGAGTATGAGGAGGGTATGACGTTTGAGGACTGGCGAGCATTGCTGCGAAGGGTAATCGCGCAGCATCCACATGTTCTGAAGCCAGGGGGGTTCATGGTAGTGAACATCAATGATATTCTCTGCTTCGCTGACCCAGATATGCCAAAGATCCAATTCGATAATGTCAACAAGCGCCGAAGTGACATTACCACGGAGCTTGTAGAAAAGACCTGGGCGGAACATCCCAACTACACACGGTACCAAATAGCGGAGCTACTGGACTGCAGTGAGCAAACCGTGCAGCGACGTATGGAAGGCAACCAAGTGCGGGGGGGGAAACACGGAGCGCAAACACGAGTTCGCGTTGTTGGCGGACTTCTTGAGCAGATGGCGCTCGAGAATTCGCTTTATCTCTACGATAGGAGAATATGGGTCAAAGATCCAGCTTGGCAGAACTCGCGCTGGCACGCCACATCATACAAAGCTGTCGACGAATTTGAGTACATCTACATCTTCTGGAAACCAGGAGTGACCGCATTCGATCGACGTCGACTGACAGCCGACGAATGGACTGAGTGGGGATCGCGTGCGGTATGGCAGTTTCCATCTGTGCAGTCCAATGGTGATCACCCCGCTAAATTCCCAATCGAACTCCCGACCCGCATCATAAGATTGCTCACTGAGGAAGAGGAGACGGTGCTAGATCCCTTCATTGGGAGCGGAACGACGGCGGTGGCGGCTATTGAGAATCGGCGTCACTACATCGGCATCGACACCGAACCAGATTACGTTGCCTTGGCAGCCAAGGCTTGCGCGCAAGCCGCAAAGGTGAGAGACGAGGCTGACCAAGAGCCAAGGAAGACCGCTCCGCAACCGCGACTCGTTGAAGCACCTTAGTGTGTCGAATAGCGTGGACTTCACCTCAAGCACGGCTCCGCGACATTCAAGAAAGCCCCGAAGAGCGAAAAGCCCTGCGCGCAGGACCGGAAGCTGCTGGAGGAAATAGAGGGCGACACACCCGAGGTGAACCCATGCCCGATGACCCGACCATTCAGCAGAACGTCATGACGCCGCTGCGCGATGGCGTGCGGCTCGCCACCGACCTGTACTTCCCACCACGCTGGAGCGAGGGCGACGAGCCTCTGCCGGTCATCCTCGCGCGCACCCCGTATGACAGGCGCAACCACGCGGAGACCGCCACCCGCGCGGCCCGCGAGGGCTACGTCTACGCCGCGCAGGACGTGCGCGGGCGCTGGGCCTCCCAGGGCGAGTTCTACGCCTTCGCCCACGAGGGCCCGGACGGCTACGACGCGGTCGAGTGGCTCGCCGCGCAGCCGTGGTGCAACGGGAAGATCGGCACCATGGGCCAGTCCTACGAGGCGGTCGTGCAGAGCGCGCTGGCCTCGCTGAACCCGCCGCACCTGTCCGCGATGTGCGTCACCTACGGGCCCTCCAGCTACTATCACCACTCCATGCGCCACAACGGCGCGCTGGAGCTTCGCTTCTTCGTCTACGCCTTCTCGATGGCCAGCACCTCGCGCGAGGCGCAGGCCGACCCGACCATCAAGGCTGCGCTCGACGAAGCCTGCGCGAATATCTGGGACTGGGTGCAGTCCTGCCCCATTCAGCCCGGCGAATCGCCGCTGGCGCTGGTGCCCTCATACGAGCGCTGGCTGCTCGACATCCTCCGCCACGCAAAGTATGACGACTACTGGCGTCAGCCCGGGTACGGACCGCGCCCCTACTACGATCAGCACGCCGACGTCCCCACGCTCTGCATCGGCGGCTGGTACGACAGCTACACCCGCGCGACCGTGACCAACTTCATGGAGATGCAACCCCGCCAGCAGGAGCCCGTCCACCTGCTGATGGGCCCGTGGCATCATGGCGGAGCGGGCGTTGGCGAGGCCGGAGAGGCGACCTTCGCCGATGGCGGCCTCGACGACTATACCGGCCTTCGCCTGAGCTTCTTCGACCGCCACCTGAGGGGCGACGAGTCCGCCGACTTCGGCCAGGACAGGCCCGTGCGCTACTTCATGATGGGCGGCGGCGAGGGGGCTGTCGAGGAGCAGCACATCGAGGTGGGCGGCGAGTGGCGCGAGGCCGACACCTGGCCGCCGGAGGGCTGCGAGCCGACAGCGTTCTACCTCCACCCGGACGGGCATCTGTCCGAGGAGCCGCCGGAAGCACAGAGCGCCGCGACCTCGTGGACCTTCGACCCGAGCGACCCGGTCCCGACCATCGGCGGGAACCTCTCCGCGCTGGGCGTCGATCCAGGCGCTTTCGACCAGCGCAATGACGAGCGCTTCCCCTTCACCGAGGGCGCGCTGCCGCTGTCGGCGCGGCGGGATGTGCTGTGCTTCGCCACGGAGCCGCTGGAGGAGGACCTGACGATCGCCGGGCCGGTCGAGGTGGTTCTGCACGTATCATCGGACGCGCCGGACACGGACTTCACCGCGAAGCTGATCGACGTCTACCCGCCCTCCGAGGCGTATCCGGCCGGCTACGCGCTGAATCTGACGGATGGCATCATGCGCCTGCGGTTTCGCGAGGGCTTCGACCGCGAGGTGCTCGCGGAGCCGGGCGAGGTCTACGAGCTTCGCTTCGAGATGTACCCGACCGCGAATCGCTTCGTGGCGGGCCACCGCATCCGCGTGGACATCTCCTCGAGCAACTTCCCCCGCTTTGAGCTGAACCCGAACACCGGCGGACCGCTCGGCAGCGACCGCCGCCGCCGGGTCGCCGAGAACACCCTCCACCACGACGCCGCGCGGGCGTCGAAGGTGATTCTACCGGTATTACGATAGGGGAGATGTCGTTGCTCAGCCGTTTGGAGGGGAGGCATTACACTGCCTCCCGCGGAACACCGATCACGTGGCGCTCGAAGGCAACAGGGGGCTGGACGATGACCGATTGGCCACCATCGGCGATCTTCCCGAAACGCCGCAAACCACACAGGCTTCCGCGGTGCGAGTACCAGAAGATCCTGCAGCCTGTATTCTTCGCGGCCTGCACGAAAGACCGCAGGTCGATCCTCATGTCCCGCGGACTGCCGGGTACGCTGGGCAACCTGTTGAACAGCAACTCGCGTCGCCACGGATGCCAGATCATTGCGGCAACGCTAATGCCTGACCACCTGCACGTCCTCGCCTGTGTGGCGAGAGAGGGTGGTGACGTCCTGTCATTCTTTGAGGGGTTCAAACGTGGAGCGGCGATCAATGCCGCCAGGAGAGGACTGGGACACCTGTGGCAACGGGACTTCTGGGACCGCCACACGCGCAACGACCACGATCTGAAACGCTGCGTGACCTACATCCTCTGGAACCCGGTCGAAGACAGCCTCTGCGAACGGCCCGAAGACTGGCCGTTCACGACATTCCGCGGCTGGCCGTGCCAGTTAGTTCATGAAGGAAGTTAGCGAGAGGCCGCGGGAGGCAGTGTAATGCCTCCCCTCCAGGCGACTGGACAACGTCGTCTGCGGTCGGATGCTGAATGGCGATCGCCGCCGCCGCGTAACTGAGAACACCCTCCACCACGACGCCGCGCGTCCGTCGCGGGTAATTCTGGCGGTGATCGAGTAGCCGCCCGGCTTCCGTCACGAGTGACTACTTCCCATCAACCGGTCCGCGCATAGTAAGAGACCTGTTAGTTTTGCGTTAGTATATGGTTATTTCATTGACTCACCGCCCACTCGGCACGTAGACTGTGGGCACATTTCAGTTCGGGAGGGCAGCTAAGCTGTCGCGGTCGCGGCGCAGGGAATCTTCCACGGAAGGAAACCACAGCAATGTTTCGTACAGCAATGACAATGGCATGCATTCTGGCACTCGCCGTGAGCGGCGCGGTGGCAGATGTGGCAACGATCAACGCTTCGGCAGACGTTAATGTGATGGAAGGCCAGCCTTCTGTCTCCGAACGGTTCAACGACCTCTACCTGGGGGACTATGATAGTAACATGGATGAGAATATCCGTTCGTACCTACTTTTCGACACCACATTCGAGGAGACAGGCATACCAGCAGGGGCTTCCGTGTCATCAATGACGCTGAACCTCTATCACCACTACAACAACCTGGATTGGGATTCGGAATCGGATTTGGAGGTCAGGGTCTATGAGGCCGCCATTGAGACGCCCTGGAACGACGAATGGGACGCTCCCTACAGCCCCACGTGGAACTCCCAACCTGACGGTGATGGGTGGCGTACGGGGAGTCTGCTCGACTCCGCCACATTCGACTACGAGACGGCTACCGGCAGGTACTACACATTCGACGTAACCGACGCCTGGGCCTCAAACAGCTCTCTTGACCTTGTGCTTGACACGCCCGACAACACCGGACAGTGGGCCAATGAACTCGTAGGATTTCACCAAAGAACCAACGACAACCAACCCTACCTCGACGTCACCTACACCAACGACGGCGCTGTCCCGGAGCCCGGCACCCTCGCTCTGCTGGGTATCGGCATCCCCGCCCTGATCGGCTGGAAGCGCCGACGGGAGGCGTAAGGCCCTACCCCTCCGCCACCTCCATCGCCACCTCGGCCCACCGCGACAGCCGCGGTGGGTCGTAGCGTATCGTGCTGATGTCCTTGAGGATCAACTCCAGCGGGCAGCCGTGCGCCTCACAAATGTCCTTCGTGCGCTGCAGGTCCTCCCGCACCGCCTCCGCGTCGAACTCGTCCGTCGCCAGTGACGCCGGGTTCAGCTTGCGCGAGAACACGTACTCCCCACCGATCTCCTCGGCACCCAGGGTCTGGTCCGTCCACGGGCTCATGGAGACCTTCCGCACGTTCGGGATCATCCGCACCTCATCCATCTTCCGAGACAGCGGGTCGCAGCAGCCGTAATACACCAGCCCGAAGCGCTCGCAGATCGGCGCGATATAATCCACCTCGAACTCCTTGAACATGGCCGGTGAGACCGTCGAAAACATTTGCGCCAGACCCATGGTCCACATGTCGCGGCAGCGCGGGCTGTCCGGGTCATAGCCGGGCGCGGGCAGCTCATCCGTCCACGCGCCGGTGCAGTGGATCACGCTCTGCGGGCCGCTCAGCAGCCCCTGCTGCTCGAGCTGATCGAGCATCGCGTGATAGCCCTCGGTGATCTTCCGCAGCATCCGGTGCACGTACTCCGGGCGGTCCGTCAGCGCCCACAGCGCCCCCTCCACGCTCATCCAGGTGCTGATCGGGTCCCAGATCTGCAGCGCCGGGCTCATCCCCCACTCGCGCACCTCGAGGGTCCCGTCGAATATCTCGCGGGCGAGTTCCAGCCGCCGCGCGGTCTCCGCCTCGTCGTGGCTGATCTGCGGGATCTGGAGCTTCTGGAGGTCCTCCTCGGTCTCGAACTGGTTGATGTAGCGGTGCCCGACGACGGAGTTCGTCGGATCGGTGACCGCGGTCTCCTCCTCCAGACCGACCCCGAAGCCCGTGTTGTGGATCGCCATGGGTACCCGGATGAATGGCTCGACCACCATATCCACGCGAAAGTGGTCCCACTGGTAGAGCGTCCGGCGCAAAGACTGCTCGTAACCGCGGCACTCCGGATCCTCGCAGCGAAGCGTCAATTCGTCCTCATCGGCGAACTCGTTCCAGCACACCTGGTCGATCATAACCATCGGGCGCACCGACTCCAGGCCGTTGAGCCTCCGCCACAACTCGCGCTTCTCCTCCTGCACCGGCAGTGCGGCAATCTCAGCGGTCCTTTCGGCCAGTTCGCGCAGGATGTCGATGTCATCTGTGCTCGGCATGGCAGCAGTCCCTCACAGGTCGCAGGCTCTTCGTCATGGAGAAATTCTTCGGCGGACGGCGCGTTCCCTCCCGCGGGCCTTGCTGTGGGCGTGGAGGTCTTTGCGTGTCGCGGAGGAATACTGTCACAACTGTTCCAGTCGCGTGCCCGGGGGTGTTTCTGATGCGTCCTCTTCTGCTCGCACTCGCCGCAATGATCGTCACAGTGCCCGTCTTCGCTGAGAGGCCCTCGAATGTCACCCGCGGAGTGTACGTCCACTCCCGCGATTTGATGGCCGCCCATGTCTGGTATGCGTACGGGGACGGCTTCGAGTTCGTCACCGACAATCCGCACTCGGGTGAGACCTGCATCCGCGCAGAGAACGAGACCGGTGCGCAGGGCGGCGGAGCCGGCCAATCCGTCACGATCAACCAGGACGAGGCCGCGCCGCTGAAGATCGCAGGCTGGAGCCGCGCCCAGGGCATCGATGAGGGCGACGCGGGCTGGCGGTACTCGATATACGTGGACCTGCAGTACACTGACGGCGAAAGCTGGCCGATGCAGGTGGCGCCCTTCGAGCGCGGTTCACATGACTGGCAGTACTCCGAGGTTATCATCGAACCGGAGAAGCCCGTTGCCTCCGCCCGGTATTACGTCTTCGTGCGCCAGATCGGCGGCACGGCGTGGTTCGACGACCTCTTCTTCGGCGAGCCGGATGGGGAGAACCTGCTCAGGCTTTCCGGCTTCGAGGACGACGATACGGTGGACTACTCCCAGCGCGAGGAAGTGCTTGGCGACCTCGACGCGATGAACTGCAACGCAGTCCACACCTACATCCACGTCCCCGACTCCGAGCGGGAGCAGGAGGGCCTCCGGGAGATGCTCGCGGCGCTGGACGACCGGGGGTACGGCGTCACGCTCACTCCGCACGTGCCCTACGGGACATTCGAGGACGCGGATGACCCGGCGTTCCCCAGCTACTACTGCGTCAATAACGACTGGGGCGATCGCTGGGTGGAGGCCTGCCGCGAGATGGCGCAATATCCGTTCATGGGGGTCTCGGTGGTGCCCGACGAGTACAACTGGCGGACCGGGCGCCTGAAACGCGCATATCAAAACCACGCCGACGAGCGCGTGCAGCAATTTTACGAGAACCTTTCGACCTACTGCCCCTGTGAGCAGTGCCGGGAGCGCTTCCAGGCCGAGTACGAGATGCCCATGCCCGAGATGGGCAAGTGGTCCCGCCCGCCCGAGCAGTCCGAGGCCTACCGCAACTTCGTGGACTTCCGCTATCAGTGCACCACCGACCTGATCGGCCGGGCGGTGGATGCAGTTCACTCCGGCCCGTACGAGACCGCCGCCGACTCGCTGATCTGCGTCTCGCCAATCTGCAGCGACTTCCGCCTCGGGACGGGCGTGGCGTGGGACATGGTCGGCTACGAGACCGATATCGACTTCCCGACCACCGACCCGTACATCCTGCTGCACAACTACAGAGGCGACTCTACGCACTGGTACGTGACCGAGACCACCATGCACCTGGTCGGCTCCACGCCGAAGCGCCAGTGCGGCACGGTGCTGGAGGCCGGGCACCTGCGCGCCGAGCACCGCCCGCTGCTTCCCGTCGAGATCTACGGCAGCGCCCTCTCCTCAGTCGCCCGCGGCTCGAAGGAGATCGGCTTCTTCCACTACGTGCACCTGATGCAGCAGACCGAGGCCGGGAAGACACAGGGAGATTCGGCCTTCAACTCCGTGAAAGGCTGCTACGACCTGCTTGAGCGCATCGACCCGTGGCTGGAGGGCGCTGAGCCTGTAAAGCGCGTGGCTTTCCTGTATTCCCGCGCGTCGGACGAGTACTTCAGCTACTACACGCACCCCGAGCCGAACATGGACATGCTGACCCACGAGACCGATGACCCGCGCTACCCGTTCCTCGCGCAAAAGGAGGTCCTCTATTATCTGATGCGCGCGGGCGTGCCGACTGACCTGTACTATCTCGACAGGGTCAGCGCAGAGGAGCTTGCGGACTACGCGGCGATCGTGGTGCCGTTCCCCTTCGCGGTCAGCGAGGAGCAGGCGGGTATGCTGGAGACACTCGCGCAAGCGGGCAAGACCGTCATCGTGATCTCAGAGTTTGGACGTGTGGATGAACGCGGTGTGCCGTATGAGCGCCCGGTACTGCTTGACCTGCTGGGGCTGGAGGACGCGCCCGGTGGGCAGAAGACAGCAGAACTGAACGCCGCAGATCCGAGGGTGTCGGGCGAATTCACCGTCTATGAGACAGTGGAACCTGCTCCCGATACCGAGGTGCTGGCCACTGCAGATGGCACTCCGGCAATTCTCCACGCGGCTGCGGGCGGGACTGTCATCTTCTACGCCGGGGAGTTCGGGATTGACCTGCCCGCCAACTACGACAACCAGGCGCAGGATCGTACCGTCCGAGTCAGGCCGGATGAGTTGTCTCGCGCTCATGCCACGGCGCTGGGTGCGCTCTTTGCCCCCGAGGCGGGCGGCCCGGCGCTGCAATCACAGATCGTTCCGGACCAGGACGTTGAGCTTTCTCTGATGCGCAACGCGGCGGGCGACCTGCTGCTGTTCGCGATCAACTGGGAGGAGCAGGCCGCCTCAGTCGAGGCCGTGCTGCCGCGCGGTGGCGGTGGCCGCGGTTTCCGTCTGGCAGCCGATGGGTCGGTCGGCCCGGTGGGGCTCTCAGCAAGCGAGGATGAGAAGATGCCCGCGCGCTTCACGGCCGAACTGGATCTCGCCCCACAGGAGGCTGTCGTGGTACGATTCGCCGCGGAATGAGCGACGGGGAAGGATACTTCGGCCCGAGAGGCGAAGTGCTGATGGTGACCGTCCCAGAGACATATATGGCCTGAAGCCGCGCGTTGACATGGCTGCGAGGCGTGTCGTATAATGCCGCACGCACGGGTGACCGTGGGCTCTGAAGGGAGCATATCCGGATGACGAGAACCAGCCGCGCCTGCGGATTTATTCTCATGTACTGCCTGCTCGCGGGCCTGTTGGCATGCACAGTGACATCGGCTCAAGAGGTCAATGCCGACTTCACCGAAGGGGTCCGACTCTTCCAGGAGAAGGCATTTGGCCCAGCCATTGAAAAACTCGAGACGGTGGTCGAGGACCAGCCCGAGAGCGAGGCCGCCTGGTACTACCTCGGCGTGGCACGCTTCGAGGAAGAGAACCTCCAGGGCGCGCTCGACGCGCTCCAGAAGGCCTACGACCTCCGCCCGGGACGCCCGGGTACCCAACTGTACATCGGCCAGATCTACGAGCAGCTTGGCGCCTACGATGAGGCACTTCGTGCCTACCAGACCGAGCTGCGCAATCGGCGCTTCAAGAACCTCGCGGAAGTCTTCACCGCCCTGGGGCGCGCCTACTATTACTCCGGGCAGTACGATGAAGCCATCAGCCGCCTCACTGAAGCGCTGGATGTCAACGAGAACTACGTTGACGCCGCCTACTATCGCGGGCTGGCCCACCACGTCCGCGAGGATTACGAGGAGGCCATGGAGGATTTCGACCTCGCCGTGGAGATATGCGATGAATGGAATCGCCTCCATAATCGAGTAGGTGAGTTCGAGGCTAAGGCCGAGAAGGGCGAACTCACGCCCGAGGAACAGCGCGAACTGCAGCGGCTGAGAGTTGAAATCGCACAGGATTACGGCAGGGCCCAGTGGTTCGTGCAGGACGAGAACATGCGCGATGACCTCTACATTGATCGGGGCAATACGGCTCAGGCCCTTGACAAGTGGGCCATGGCGCGCAACAGCTACCGGAAGCTCTTCCGCGACAGCCCCGGTCTGAAACAGGATACCAACCCCCTCCCCTACGTGAAGATCGGCCAGGCCTATTTCGGCCAGGCCCAGCAGGCCTTCTACAAACATGGGCAACTGCTCAACGCGATTACCACGGTCGATACCGCTATAGGCAGTGTGGAAGAGGGCCTGGAGTACGGATCAGACTTCCCGGTGGCGCACAAAACACTGGGCGACATTTTCTACTTCCAGGCTTCAACCTACGTCTCAGACCCGGACCGCGAGATCGTCTCCAGCAACTACGAGGACGCACTGGCGCGGTACGATGCGGCGATCGCGGGGGCGCCTGATTACGTGGAGGCCTACATCGGGCGAGCACAGACGCATATCGCCATGGATGAGCCGGGGAATGCGATTCAGGACATTCAGACCGCTCTGGACCTCGCCCCTCGTAACGCGGACCTGTACGCGACACTCGCCAGGGCTCAAATGCAACAGGAGAACTACCAGGAAGCAATCTCATCTGCCCAGACCGCGTTGAACCTCGAGCGTCACAACGCGGAGGCCCACAACGCCGCCGGCCTCGCCCACTATTACCTCGGCGATCTGGCTGCGGCCCGGGAGCACTTCTCGGACGCGATTGAGGCCGATCCCACGCTTGATAAGCCCTACATCAATCTCGGCAACACCTTCTACCAGATGGCGTCATGGCCGGCGGCCCGCAGGAACTACAACGAGGCTCTTGAGTTGATACCCAAGTCGGCAATCGCCAATACGGCTCTGCAACGCAGCTACCTTCACCTCCTGATCGCCCGGACCTATCACCATGCCGGGCAGTACGAACGTGAGGTGGAGGCGCTCGATGAGGCCCTGAAACTCGACCCCACCTACGTGGATGCGCTGATTCAGATCGCCAGCGCCTACGTGGAACTGGAGAAGTTCGAATCAGCAGCCACCTCCCTTGACAGTGCCATAGATAACCTGTCGGCACGGGCGCCGAGGGAGATTGAAGCAGAGATATTCGTACGAAAAGGAAGGCTCTACGAGAAGCAGGGCTTACCCTATAAAGCCGTCGAGGCTTACGCGAGAGCCCTGGAGGCGGAGAGCGAGAACATGGAGGCCCGCAACGCGCTCCAGCGGCTGACCTCGCGATAGCTATATGTGCCCGGAGAACAGTTCGTGGCGGATAACAGGTGTCACTTGCGGCTTCGCTGTGGCCCTGATCGTAAGCGCCGTTTTGCCCGCCCGGGCCCAACAGGCGGGGCAGCCGATCCAGAGGCATCTCGCAAACGGATTGCGAGTGGTCGTGCAGGGCAACGATCATACGGCAACAGTGGTTGTCGCCGCCATGGTCAACGTCACTGCCCTGCATGAGCCGCGTGACGCGACCGGCATCCGCCAGTTGACGCAAAGTATGCTCGCATCCGGACAGGGCTGCCGTCAGACGCTTCGAGAAGCCGCGATCCGCGCCGAGGGATCAGTCGCACCGGACTACGCGGAGTTGTCGCTGGCCGCACCCGCAGACTCGCTGGAAGAGTGTATCACGCTGTTGCGGCGGATGCTCTTCCGGCCGACGCTCACAGGCGAAACGCTGGAGCCGCTGCGCGACAGGCTTGTTCGAACATTGGCAGCACGCGAGGAAGTGCCTGCCCCACTGGCCGTCAACCGGCTCTACCAGGCGATCTATCCCGGGATCCGGTCCGGAGATACCGCTGCAGGAGATCCGGTCGAGGTCGCTTCGATTTCGGTGGATGACGTCAGGAGATTTCACGCGAAACATTACCTGCCGAATGCGACGATTGTCGGTATCAGCGGCGGGATTGACGCCACCGAGGCGCTCGGGTTAGTCGAGGAGACGATGTCGGTCGTGCTTCCCGGCGCACTGCCGTCGGCGGCCCCGGAACCACAGGCTTCACGGCCTTCGGGCACCGACGAGATCGAGGTCGGCGGAGGCACGAGCGTCTTCGCCATCGGCGGGCGCGCGGTCGCACTGGACTCGCCGCAGTATCCGGCCATGGCCACGGGAATGGCGCTGCTCGGGTCGGGGATGGACAGCCGCCTGTATCGCGCGTTGCGAGTGGATCGGGCCCTGGCCTACACCATCGCGGCCGAACTGACGCCATCGGCGACAGCGCCGTCGGGAATTGTGCTCGTCACATGTGATCCGAACCGTCTGGACGAAGTCCAGCAGGCGGTGGAGCGACAGATTTCGCGCGTTCTCCAGTCCCCCGCGGGGTCTGAGGAACTGCGCAGAGCAAAGAGATATCTGATTGGCAAGCAGGCCCTCCGCCGGCAGCGAAACAGGGAGGTCGCGCACTACCTGGCGATGTTTGAGCTGCTCGGCGGGCCGTTGGGATATCGCCTCGACGGGCAGCTTGCCGGTGAGATCGCATCGGTTGACGGCGACGAGGTTGCCAGAGCGATGCGAACGCTTTTTCGGCCCGCGTGGTCTGTGCGGCTGCGGGCCAGTGGCAACGGGGCAAACTGACCCGATCTGTGAGAGCTGGAGGAAGGTCTATGCGATCCGGTATCGCACTGGTGGTCGCGCTTACTCTGTTGGCTGTCCCCGTGATGGGGCAGGACGGAACGTGGCTTGTGCGCTATGACAGGAACAGTTCTGGCGTTGCTGACGCCTCACTGCAGTTCCCTGTCAGCCTCGCCTGGAAGCACACTGCCGAAGAGGTTCAGACGTTGCCCGTGGCGGCGCCGGCGGTGGATTCCGAGACCGTCTATGCCCCCATTGGCGACACCATATACGCGGTGGACAGGGAGACCGGCGCCCTGCGCTGGAAGCGACCGACTGACGGGGAGATCCTCTCAAGCCCCGCACTGCTCGACGGCATGCTTTACGTCGGCTCCGGCGATAACAACCTGTATGCGGTCGACACCGATGACGGCTCGGTTGAGTGGACCTACCCGGCCGGAGCAGCGGTCGACTGCTCACCCGTCATCGTCGACGGGATCTGCTACTTCGGCTCCAACGACAACATGCTGACCGCGCTGGACCTGCAGACACAGGAGGTCGTGTGGACCTTCCGGACCGCCGGTGACATCAATGCACCGCCGCTGGTCTACCGCGATGTGATCGTGGTCGGTTGCCAGAAAGGCCGCATCTACTGCCTCAATGACGATGGCGGCCTGAGATGGTCAACTGAGGTTGAAGAAGACACATTCTTCGCTTCGCCGGTGGGCGAGCGCGGCAAGGTTATCCACGCCTCGGGCAACAGGCTGATCGCCCGTGATCTCTACACCGGCCGTCACGCGTGGGGCCGACCGTTCGTAGCGGCGGATATCATCGTCGGCTCTCCATGCGTTCATGAGCGGATTGTCTACGTAGGCACCAGGGGCGGCGCGGTCTACGCGATCGACTCGGGTAACGGTCGAGCATTCTGGAAGTGGCCGAAGGACGGCGTGGTAGCGCCTATCGCCTCCTCACCGGTTGTCGTTGACGACATGCTGGTCTTCCGCTCCGGACAGCGCGACATCATCGCCATCGACCTCGATGGTGAAGAGATGCTCTGGAAATACACCCTCCCCGAGGTTGAAGAGAAGAAGAAAGAACAGCAGACTCCCACCGGCGGTGGCTTCGAGGGCGAAGGGATGATGATGGAGGGGATGCCTGCCGAGGAGCCGGGGGGGCCCGGCATGGGCACCGACGGACCTGACGAGGACGAGAAGAAAGAGTACGCCGATGTGGTGAACCCGAGCGTGTCCGTGGTCGATGGTGCGCTGTTTACCATCGGTGACGACGACACCCTCTACGGCTTCAGCGCGCAGGCTCCCGACAATGTTGCCCCCACCCTCGCCGACCCGCTACTTGAGGTGCCCGGTCCAAAGCGCCAGCGTGTGCAGTTCGTGCCCGTCCTCGCCGACGAGGATGACTTCCCCGAGCGCTACGCCGACGACATTGTCATACCCGGGAAGCCGCCGATCTTCCTGTCGGTCCTCCTGCGTGACGACGGGTCGGGGATTGACCCGGACACCGTCAGCGTCACCGTCAACGGGGAAGTGACCGATTACACCTACGCTGCGCAGGAAGAAATCATCTGGTACATGTACAATCCCCTCGGACGCGTCGCCCGGCCGCTTGCCGACGGCGTGAAGCACATCGTGTTCGAAGCAACCGACTGGCGCGGCAACCGCTGCGCGAAGGCGGTGACGTTTACCATCGACCGGAACGCAGAGGCTCCAGCACCTCCGAAACGCGAGCGCCCTCAGTACGAGGGGATGCCCGGCGAAGGCATGCCACCGGGCGAGGGAATGCCGCCGATGCCGCCGGGCGAAGAAATGCCGTAGACACCAACACGCTTTCATCCCACTGCCAGGGGGTCGCATAATGGCTCAGGCGATCGTCACCGTGTTGATCCTGCTCATTGTCATCGTGTACGCCGTGTTCTTCTCGCTCTGGAATGCCGGAACAATCCCCATTACGGGCTTGGTGTGGATGGGCCAGGAACTTGGCCACAACGCAGTTCCGGTCTTCCTGCTGCCGCTTGCCGGTGTGCTTATTGGTGCCATCGTGATGGCCATTGCCATCGCGGCGCCATGGTCGTCGCTCAAGAGCAAGCTGGCCGCCTGTCAGGATCAGCTTGACGCGGAGCGCGCCCGCTCGAGTGAACGCGCTCGGAAGCTCGAGGCCCTCAACAAGCGCCTCCAAAAGGCCCAGCAGGAAACCCATCCCACGCCACAACCAGGTGAGGACGAAACACCCGAGGATCTGTCACCACCAGAAGACGAAGAGTAGGGAACCAAACTGGCACGGGTTCTGTTTCATCAGCCAGGAGGCCATCTCCAAAGCCTCCTGGCGGCTTTTTCGTCGCGATAATGCAAAGAAACCGGATCGGCCCGGACAAACGGAGTGAACCATGGGGGACCCCGACACGTCACAAGCCGACGCGTGGCTGCTGCTGAACGCAGCCGGTCTGTCACCGAAGTTGCAGCTGGCGCTGCTGGACGCATTCGAGACGCCCGAGACGATCTTCGGGGCCACAAACAAGCAGTTGCGGACGGTGGATGGAATAGCTTCGGCGCATCTGGGTAAACTCCGCTCGGCGGAGGCCGAGGCTGACACTGAAGCGATGCGCGAGAAGCTTGACGAACTGGACGCTCACCTGATAAACATCACCGACGAGGCGTACCCGGCACTGCTGCGCGAGATAGAGAATCCGCCTCCCCTTCTGTTCGTGCGCGGGGAGTTTGACGACCGCGATGACCTGACGGTCGCCGTGGTAGGCACGCGGAAGCGCAGTTCGTATGGTGAGATGGTCACCGGGCAGCTTGTGCGGGACCTCGTGCGGCGCGGGTTCACGGTGGTCAGCGGATTAGCCGTCGGTATCGACGCCGATGCCCATGATGCGACCGTAGAGGCCGGCGGCCGGACCATCGCGGTCACGGCCTGCGGTATCGACGTGAACTACCCCGCCGCGAACTCTGAGTTGCGCGAAAGCATTGCCGAAACGGGAGCGGTGATCACGGAACTGGCGCCGGGCACTCCGCCCACCAGGCATCGCTTTCCGCAGCGCAATCGGATCATCAGCGGATTGTCGATGGGAACCGTAGTCGTTGAGGCTCCCACCAAAAGCGGCGCGCTCATCACGGCACGCCAGGCGGGCGAGATGGGACGCGAAGTCTTCGCGGTCCCGGGCAATATCACCAGCCCCGTCAGCCGCGGCTGTCACGGACTGATCCGGGATGGCGCCGTGCTCGTCGAGACCGCCGAAGATGTCGTTGAGGGCCTCGGCATTATGCTCGACGCCGTCCCCGAGCGCGAGCCGGAGGCCGAACGCGAGCGGAAGCTTGATGACCTTCCTGCCGACCAGCGCCAGGTGCTCGATGAATTGACGCACCAGCCTCGCAATATCGATGACGTGGCGGCCGACTGTGGCCTGCCCGTCCCGCAGGTCTCGTCGGCTTTGATGCTGCTCGAAGTCAAGGGGCTCGTCAAGCGTTTCCCGGGCAATCAATTCGTCCCCCCGGGGTGGCGCGGGGAAGTCCCATCCCTGCCTGACGGTTTCTGCGGGTCAGCAGGGCAAACATCAGAAGACCACAGGCGCCCGGACCGCAGGGTCCGGGCCACGGTACCACAAGTGCAACGTATTCCGATGACGTACAACAGTGAGCAATCACGCGGCCATCCAGCCGCTGCGCAGGAATGATTCTGTGGCATCCAAGAAAGCTATCATAGTTGAGTCGCCGACCAAGACCCGGACCCTGTCCGGCTTCCTCGGCGACGAGTTCAAGCTTCTCGCATCCAGCGGCCACGTCCGCGACCTCCCCGAGGACGACATGGGGGTGGAACTCGACGACGGGGACTTCGAGCCCACGTACGTCGTCTCCGGGAGCAAGGCGCTCAAGGAATTGCGCAAGGGGCTCAAGGGAGTCGATGAGGTCTACCTCGCCACTGACCCGGATCGCGAAGGAGAGGCGATCGCCTGGCATATCAAGGACGAGTTGGGGCTGGGGACGGCGCGCCGCATCCAGTTCAATGAGATCACGCGCGAGGCCGTCATCGAAGCGCTCGAGCGCCCGGGCGATATCGACATGGACCGTGTCGAGGCCCAGCAGGCGCGGCGAATCCTCGACCGACTCGTCGGGTACTCGCTCAGCCCCGTCCTGTGGAAGAAGGTCGGCGGCGGACGTCCCGACTCGGGCCTGTCGGCCGGCCGCGTGCAGTCGGTCGCGCTGCGGCTGATTACCGACCGCGAGCGCGAACGCGCGGCATTCGATCCCGAGGAGTGGTGGTCGATCGCCGCCCTGCTGCAGCCTGAGGGCGGTGAGCAGTTCGAGGCGGATCTGAAGACCATCGACGGCGAGGACATCGATCTTTCAAGCGAGGACGAAGTCACGCCGCTGGTCGAGCAGCTCAATGAAGAGACGTTCACTGTCGCCGATATCGAGCAGCGCAAGCAAAAGCGCAATCCGTCGGCGCCGTTCATCACCTCGACGCTGCAGCGCGCCGCCTCCAACCGCCTGCGCTTTTCAGCGCGCAAGACCATGAGCATCGCCCAGCAGCTTTACGAGGGCGTGGAGATGGCCGATGGCAGCCACGGACTTATTACCTACATGCGAACCGACTCAACCAACGTGGCGGCCGCGGCCCGCGAGCAGGCGGGCGAGTACATCCAGCAGCGCTGGGGCGAGAAGTACGTCGGTCCCGGTGCGCGCGGGAAGAAGGTCAAGGGTGCCCAGGAGGCCCACGAGGCCATTCGCCCCACGTCAGTGACGCGCACGCCCGAAAGCCTCTCGGATGTGCTCAACAAGGACCAGATGAGGCTCTACGAGCTGATCTGGCGGCGCTTCGTTGCCTCACAGATGGCGCCCGCGATCGTCAATCAGACCGGTGTCGATGTCGAGGCCGGGCGGTTCGGCCTCCGCGCAACCGGCCAGGTGGTCGTCTTCCCCGGCTGGTACGCAGTCATGCCCCGCGATGATGAGGATAAGTCGCTGCCACAGCTCACTGAGGGCCAGGAGCTTGACCTCATCGAGATCACGCCCGAGCAGCACTTCACCCAGCCGCCTCCGCGCTACACCGAGGCGTCGCTGGTCCGCGAGCTTGAGGACAACGGGGTCGGCCGACCGAGCACCTATGCGGACATTATCGATACGCTCACCCGCCGCCGCTATGTCACCACCAAGGGCCGTCAGTTCGTGCCGACACCCCTGGGCCTTGCTGTCTCCGACTACCTGGTGGACAACTTCCCGGAGATCATGGACATCGAGTTCACCGCGAACATCGAGGAGCATCTCGACACGGTGGAAAGCGGCGAACGCGACTGGCGCGAGGTGCTGCGCGAGTTCTACGATCCATTCGAGCAGGAGATCGACACCGCCCAGAACGCTGAGCCGCAGGTGCTCGAGGACGAGACCTGCCCCGAGTGTGGCGGGCGGATGCTGATCAAGTATTCCAAGCGCGGGAAGTTCGCCGGGTGCGAGAACTATCCGGACTGCCGATACACCATCGACCTGTCGGGCGATGTACTGGAGCGCCCGCCGGTGGAGGAGACGGATTTCGAGTGCCCGAAGTGCGGCGAGAAGCTCCTGCTGCGGACCGGGCGCCGGGGTCGCTTCTTCGGCTGCAGCGCCTACCCCGAGTGCGACTATACAGCAGACGTCGGGTCCGAGGGTGAGCCGAAAGAGCGCTCCAAGCCGATGGAGACCTCCGAAGAGTGCCCCGAGTGCGAGGACGGAGTGCTTCTGGTCCGCGAGGGCCGGCGCGGGAAGTTCCTCGGCTGCTCGAACTACCCGGCGTGCAGGTACACCCGCGACTACGAGGGCGAGGACGTCGTCGGCGAGGCTTCGCAGGAACTTGCAAGTTCCAACGGAGAGGCCGCCGACGACAACGCGGTTCCCGTCAACTGCCCGGAGTGCGGGGCGCCCATGTCCGTGCGAAGTGGGCGTCGGGGCAAGTTCCTCGGCTGCTCGAACTACCCCGAGTGCAAGGGCACGCGGCCGATCAGCGATGCCATCGCCGCCGGCTGGGAGCCGCCCGCTCCCGAAAAGCTCGGCGAAGAGTGCCCTGAATGCGGCAAGGATCTCGTGATCAGAGAGGGCAGGCGCGGCAAGTTCGTCGGCTGCAGCGGCTATCCCAAGTGCCGCTACACGCGGGATTATGACGAAGACGAGGACGAGGAGGGCGCGGAGACTGACTGAGGCCACTGCCGAACGGTCCTCGCGCGTACCCGCCGGCGTGCTGGCGGGAGTTTTCCTCGTGGCCCTCGCGGGTCTGACGTACGAAGTCGCACTCACCCGCGCGTTCAGCGTCCTCCTGCGCTATCACTTCGTCTTCCTCGCCATCTCCATGGCCACCTGTGGCCTGGGCGTGGGCGGACTGGTCGACTTCCTGTGGCTTCGAGGCCGCGACACCGATGATTCAACGATACTGAGCCTGTTGGCCGCCGGCGCCGCCGTCACATTCGCCGGCGCGGTGGCCGTGCTGTTTTCCGATCCGATAGCCGCCTACCTTACCTCCCTGACCGTCGTGGGCGGTATCTGCATCATCCCCTTTATTGTCAGCGGCGCATTTCTCAGCCACGCGTTTGCGTGCTGGTCGCACCAGGGCGGGACGATGTACTTTTATGATCTCACCGGCGCCGCCCTGGGTAGCTGTGGAGTGATCGCGGCGCTGCAGCTTCTCGGGGCCACGGGCGTGCCGCTACTTTGCGCGGCATTTGCTGCGCTCGCGGCGATCGTCGTCGCGCGGCGGACCGCACTGCGGGCCCTGGGGGCCGTGCTGACCATCGCCGCGCTGGTGGCCGTCGGTTTCAGCATCTCCCAGCCTTTGATCGACCTTCCCCGCGTGCCGCCGGAACTTGGCAATACCGCCAAGCCGCTGTTCAAGGAACTCGGCGACCCGGATATCGAGGCCAAAATCGTCTACACCGACTGGAACGCGTTCGCCCGCACCGACGTGGTGGCCTACGCCCGTCCGGACGGCGGCTACGTCTCCACCGATGACCTGTTCGTCTATACCGACGGCGAGGTCCCCACGAATTTGATCCACTTCGACGGCGATCTGCAGCAGATTGCTGAACGATACCGTAGTTTCATTGGCTTCTTTCCATTCCTGACCGGCGAACCCGACCGGGCCCTGCTCATCGGCCCCGGGGCTGGCCTGGATATACTGCTGGCGCTCGCCGTGGGCACCGAGCAGATCGATGGCGCGGAACTGAACCCCTCCCTGGCCCCGATCGTACGCCGCTACCGCGATTTCTCCGGTCCGCTGTATGATTACAGCAACGTGGACATCGATCTTGCGGAGGGCCGCAGCTACGTGCGGCGTTCCGAGGAGAAGTACGATCTGATCTACATGGCGCTGACCAAGAGCGCCACGACCGCCTCGTCGAGCCTCGCGCTGGTGGAAAGCTACGTCCACACCGTAGAGGGCTTCCAGGACTACATCAGCCACCTGACGGACACCGGCCAGGTCGCGGTCGTCTGCCAGCATCCGCTTGTGCAGGCGCGCTTGATGCTCACCGGCCTGGAGGCGCTGGAGCGCGAGGGGCTTTCCCACGAGGAAGCATTGCGACATGTGGCGATGGTCAGCGTCCCCAGCCGCATGTACATGATGGGCCCGTACCGCCACCTGGTGATGATCTCGCGTTCGCCGCTCCCCGCCAGGCGGTCAGCCGATCTGGCGCGCAAGGCCATCGCGCTGGGCATGGAGCCCGTCTTCTTCCCGGGGGCCTACGAGGTCCCGCCCTACGGCTGGCTCACCGAGACGGACAGCCACGAGCAGTTCGTTGAACGTTTCGATCAGTGGTGGGCGGCAAGCTCCGTGGACGTCTCCCCCGCCACCGACGAGCGCCCCTTTGTAATTGACTTTCATCGCGGCATTCCGGCCCCGATGTCGCGCTTCGTGTGGACAGTGCTGCTGCTTGTGCTGGTATTCGCAGCCGGTACAATCGTCAGCCTGACGCGCTCGGGGGCGGGGGCGGTCGGCACCCTGACGGCCACTGTGGCCTACTTCGCCCTCCTGGGAGCCGGGTATATGCTGGTCGAGGTCTGCCTGGCCCAGAAGCTGATTCTGTATCTGGGATACCCGTCGCTGACGCTGTCGGTAATCCTGTTCTCGCTGCTCGTCGGGAGTGGCGCCGGGAGCCTGTACAGCCAGAACTGGGCGGAGGGGAAGATGCTCCACCGCTCGGCGATCGCCGCGCTGATTGTCGTCGCGGCAGTGCTCGCTCTCCTTGCAGTCATGCCGCCGCTGCTGAGTGCCACGCTGGGCTGGCCGGTCGGTCTGCGCGCGGGGGTGACCATGCTGCTTCTGGTGCCGCTGGGCTTCGTGATGGGGATTCCCTTCCCCACCGGCCTGCGCGAGGTCGGACGATGGAAGGGCGACATCGTTCCGTGGGCCTGGGGCATCAACGGCGTTGTCTCCGTCCTCGGCTCGGTCGCCGCAATGCTGGCCGCGAAACTGTGGGGCTTCCAGACGGTTCTGCTCGGTGGCGCGGCCATCTACGCTCTCGTGTTCGCGCTCACCGCACTGGCCCAGGCGCGCCCGGGGTGGCTGGGCAGGTCATAACCGACCTGACGCCGAAGTCTTCACCGGTGGCCGCCGGCCGGGGCATCGCGCATCTTTGCGCATCGATTCAACGCAAAGGACATGTGTCTGTCATGGCTCGAACGACGAGAGTTGAAATCCGCAACGAACGAACCCGGAAGGTCATCGAGCGGGTTAACGAGGAAGTCGAGAAGTGGGTTAAGGAACAGCTCTCCGAGCTGAAAACCACCCACCGTACCCGCGCTGCCGCCGAAACTGCCTACAGGAAGGTCATTTGCGGCCGCAAGTGGCTGATTCTCCCCCGGCACAAAGACGAAGAACGCTTCTTTTTGCGCCTGATGTTGCTGCATACCATCGCGCAACGCCCGAGTCTGCAGGCGAAGTCGATCGAGGTAGCGAAGTACTTCTCCACCAACTACCCCTACGAATGGGTCCAGTCACCGGTCACCCGACTGGCAATAGCCCGCGCGCGCGATATGATCCTGTCTTCCGCCGAGTCCGAGTTCGGCGAAACACCCATGTCCGGCCCGCTGGCGTTCGTGTACCACCACAACAAGATGCTCGGCATCCGCAATGTTTCGAATTACGGCGAGTGTTACGCCCAGGCGGCGGGGATGGTACGCCAGCGCTACTTCGTCAACCAGGACCAGACGTGGCGCGAGAAACTGGGGCTGCACACCCTGCACCAGACCTGACCTCGGGGCGCAGGCTACCTCTCGGCCGCCGCCTCGGCAGCCGCGACCGTCACCTCATAACTTCTCCGAAGAGCAGGAACCGCGGGTGACTCTTCCAGTTCGAACATCACCATCCCGCTGTAATCCTGAGCCAGCAACAACGCCAGGAACGCCTCGTAGTCGATGATGCCGGTCCCACATTCGCGGTGGTCGCGAACACCTTCGGCTTTCACATCGTGCAGATGCACGTGCCAGATCCGGCCCTCCAGCGATTTCACGTGGTGTCTCAACAGGTCGTTGTAGGCCTCTCCGATGACCTCCGGGCGGCGCTGGTAGTCGGTCAACTGGCTGCGCAGGTGCCCCACATCCACAGTCGCTCCCACAGCCGGATGCCCGATGTCGTCCAGCAGCGAGGCAAACTGCTCAATCTCCGCGGGATACCCGGTCTCGACAGTGACGGTGACCCCGCAGGACCGGGCTACATCACCAAGCTCGCGGTAGAAGCCGACCACGTCAGCGTGGAAGTCGCCCAGGACGCGGCCCACCGGTGGAATCACGTGGGTGGTGACGACCTCCGCGCCGATCTCCCCTGAGACTGCGACTGTCCTGCGTAATTGCTCGCGAGATGCCTGTTTCGTGGTCGGATTCGCGGCGAAGGGGACACTATCCCAGAACGGGGCATGGACCGCGACTCGTTCGAACGGTGAAACCATGGCGCCGACGGTTTGACGCTGTTGCGGATTGAGGCGATCGAAGAAGAGCCCGGACAATTCACCCGCGGTGTGGTGGTAGCCCTCAAAGGCCAGCAGTTCCACGCAGCCCAGCCCAATCTCCGCGCCGATGCTGAGCGCTTCATCCACGGTCCGATCCGGCAGGCAGGCCGTGTTGAATCCGATGTTTGCGATCAGTTCATCGTAGCTTTGGGGCATCGTCCCCGCCTTCCCGCTACAACTGCTCGCCGAACCACTTGCGCGTCGCGGCGATGACTTCCCGCTCATGCGCGACGGTCCCGTAGGTGTGATCCGCGCCATCTATGATCCGCAGCGTAATGTCATCAGACGGGATCGCGTCCGCGTAGCGATCCGCGTGCTCGACCGGCACGGTTTCGTCCTCATGCCCGTGCACTACCAGCGCCGGTCCATCGTACCGCTGTATCTCCCGCAGCGGCCTGACGCGCAGACAGTCAAGGACAAAGCCCGCCCCTATCTCGTGCGCCCCATGGGCGAAAGACTCATGAACATCGAGGGCATCGGGCTCGAGTGGTACCTGCCAGCGCTCCTTGATCAGTTCGGCCATGTCCGCTACTGCCGACCACAGCGCGAGCGCCCGCACCCGGTCGTCGCGACCGGCCGTGCAGGCCGCCACCAGCCCGCCGAGGCTCAGGCCCAGCAACCCCACCCGCTCGGCGTCCACGGTCTCTTCGCCGCGCAGGACCTCCAGCGCGCGCAGGGTGTCCTCGATCTCCCGCTCGATCGTCATATCGCGGAAGCGCCCCGCGCTCTCGCCGGACCCGCGAAAGTCGAAGCGCAGCACGCTCAGTCCTGCTTCGCACAACGCCCGCGCAGCCTTCACAAATAGAAAGTGCGCCTCTATGCGATGTCCGGTGAACCCGTGACACATCACCACACCCGGGGCGGGTGTGTCATCCGGGATGTGTACAGTCGCCGCCATCCGTTCCCCGCCCACATCAAACTCGCGAAATTGCTCCACGGCCCTCCCCTTTCTCACGCCCGGCGCGTATCCGATACGTCAGTTGTCCCTGTCGGTCCCATCCGTATCATCGCGCAGGGAGATCAGATCTTCCGCCGGCGTCTCATCCGGAGCATCCTCATCGCGCTCAAGCTCATGCAATTCTTCCTGCAGCTCAATGCGCAACGCCTCGCGATCCGCCGCGCGCTTGCTGCCCACCGCGGCACCCACTGCTGCAAGCGCCACTCCCGCGATCATGGGCACTCGCATCTCCGGTGAGCCGATCTGGTAGAGGTAGAAGAAAAGCTCGAGGATCGACCACGTCAGAAGTGCGCCGAACGCCGCCGCCGCGATGCCCCGTTCTCCCTGACGCCGTCCCGTTGCATTCCCCACGGCCAGTGCCAGCAGACTATACAGTACGGTCATTACCCAGAAGGCCGCGCGGATGACTGCCATCGACACTGTCACGCCAATGAACATTCCAAGCGTGACCACCCATCCCCCAAAGCTGGCCGCCGCAAGCAACGCGAACGTCACCTTAAGCGTTCCCCTGATGATTGAGACAGTACGTGGCGAGAGCATACGACAATCATCTCTCCCGGGCTTTAGCGACCGCCCGCGTCACTGCCGGCGTGCGGCAGCGATCAGTTTCACTGCCAGCACCTGACACGCCAGCGAGAAGTTCGCATTATGTCTCATGAGGTCCGATCGCGTCGCCTCGATGACCTCCGACGCCCATACGAGCCCCTCCGGTGAGTAGCCCGGCGCCAGGTCGCGCAGTTCATCGATCCGATCCGCGTTTAGAACAAGCTCCGCATCCGGCCTTGCCCGCAGGAGTGTCAGATCGCGAAACCACGTCTGAAGGATGTCCAGCAGTTCGTTCATCTGAATGCGGTTGATGCGATCGGGGCTCCTCTTTGCCAGCGCTTCGAGCGCCTCGGCCCGCATCTGCCGCTCTTCCTCGGATCCCTCTCCTGCCTCCGCCGCGACCGCCTCGGCACTGTCCCACCAGCGTTCGGGCATCTCCGCAAGCTGTTCTCCGAGCCGCAGGGACTGCACCAGAGGCGCCTCGGCGGTCATACGTACCAGATCAAGCAGTTCGCCCCGAAGTTCCAGCACGTCGGGTGCGTTCAGCAGCCATTCAGCGCGGCCATATCTTCCTCCGGCCATCGCAACGGCCGCCTCCAGCACGGACTGATCGGCATCCGGGTACCGCTGCGCCATCGTCTCGAGCAACTCGTCATTGGCGAGTGGATGGAACTTGATCATCTGGCAGCGGGACACGACCGTATCCAGCAGGCGCGAGGGGTTTGCGCTGGTGAGCACAAATGTCGTGTTCTCCGGCGGCTCCTCGAGTGTCTTCAGCAACTTGTTAGCCCCGTCGGTGTGCATCTGTTCGGCGGAACAGATGATGGCGATTTTGCGGCGTGCCAGCGCCGCCTTGGCGGACAGATGCTGGATCAGCCGCTCGACCTGCTCGGTGTAGATCAGTGCGTCGGGCAACTCGATGTAGACGTCCCGCGCCTCTACCCGTGCCGCCGGAGCATCATCATCCGCGTCCTCTTCATCGGGAGGCTTGACCTCAACCCGCACGGCCGGTTTGAGGATCTGCAGATCGGGGTGGTTGTCCTGCGCAATGCGCACACAGTTGTGACACTCGCCGCACGCGTCCACCTGCTCCGCGGTCGGTGCATCAGGCTGCGCTTCACAGTTGACAGCACGGGCGAACTCCCGCGCCACCAGGGTCTTCCCCACGTTCGGCGGCCCGACGAACAGGTACGCGTTGGGGATGCGGCCCGAAGCAATGGCCTGACGCAGCACGTCAATCTGCCGATGATGTCCGATGATGTCGCTGAATGCCATGGCTATGAGTGTTTCGCAGTCGGCGGCCCGGAATCCTGCATAGTCGGGGGACGCCTGAGCATGTTCAGTCTCTTCCCGGCGCACAGCGGGTCAAGATTACCCGCCCGTCGAGGCCGTGCCGTCTGCTGATCTTCGCTGCAGTTGGCTGTTCTTTGCTGCCGTTCGCTGCTGTTAAAGGGGGAGCCGGGGCGGCTGGGGGGACCGCCCCGGCTGTTCAGGAGGCTGCGAAGGTGGGTGGGTTGGGGAGAGAATGGAACGGGGGTATGGGTGATTACGCTTTAGCCGACCGGCTGCTCGGTACCGGGCTTCTCGATGCGCGGCATGCTTCCGCCCATGCAGCTATAGGCGCGCTTGCCGAACTGGAAGTTGTTCGGATCGAGAGCCTGACTGAGCTTGAGCCACTTGGCGTGACCATCGGCGTAGGCGTAGTTCGCGCCGCCGTTGTGCGCTGATGGCTCAAGGTAGACGATATGGTCGGCTGAGATGTCCTGGGAAGTCGAGCCGGGATTGTTGCGGAGCTGCTCGATTTGCGACTCGGCAGCCTGGACCGCGACTGCGTCGATGTCCCAGCTCGGATCGTAGGCCTCACCGTCGAAGTAACCGCCGCCGCCGATCGTGACCGCGCTGAAGGGGCGGTGCGACTTGATCGCGCCCGCGCCACCGGTGGGTGAGGTGTCGATAAGACGGTTGACCTCGAAGGTGTACTCACCGACGAGGACCTCCTCGGCCGGGGCCTCGAGCGCTCCGAGCATTACGACAGCCTGCGGGACGGCCGCGTACTTCTTGCGAGGCATCAGAAGCTCGTTGGGCGTGTAGCACATGCGGTCGGCCTGGATGTCGTTGGCGCTCTTGTAGCTGACCTGGAAGGCCGGACCGGGGCCGTGCTCTTCGTCGATTCCATTGTAGCCTGCGGGGCAGCCGGTGTTCGTATCCGCGTCACCGTAGCAGGTTGGCGCAAAGCCGCCGAACGGGTTCTCGGGGCACACAAAGATCTTCTCGTTCTTGACGTACGGCATGATCATGCCGCTCCAGTGCATGTACCCTCCGTCGCTGTTCGCGCCGTTCAGGTAGTAGTAGGAGCCGGGCAGCTTCTGGTCGTAGTCCTCGGAGTACATCATCAGTCCGAGACCGATCTGTTTCATGTTCGAGAGACAGGAAGCCTGCTTCGCTTTTGCACGTGCCTGGGCAAAGACGGGGAACAGGATGGCCGCCAGGATCGCGATGATCGCGATGACGACCAGCAACTCGATGAGCGTGAAGCCCTTGCGATGCATCAGTTGCGTGCCCTCCTCAGAGGTGAGTGGAGTGTGGGTGCGTGTGTTTGGTTCGCTCGTAATTGTAGTGGAAGGCCGTTAAGCGGCAATTAACCCGCAGTTAAGCCTGAGTTAAGCTACCGCGCCGGCATGACGCTTTCTGCGGGAGGTCTGACGTTACGGGGTGACGAAAATCCTCGATCAGATAGAGCACAATGCCGTTCTTACGGGTTTTCCCAGTATGTCCGGGAGGTCAGCAGCAATGAAACTCGGCGTGTACTCGATCGTGCTGCCGGATTACCGACGTGATGATGCCGCGGCGAAAATCGCCGAAGTCGGTTACAGCGGTGTGGAGTGGACTGTCGGCTACGAGGACCGGGTCTTCGACTCGGGTGAGCAGTGGCATGTCAGTCTCGACAATCTCGAGGAGGACGCTCCGCGCGCGAAGGAGGTCGCCGACAGATACGGGCTGGCGATCCCGTCGCTGGGGACAGGCTCCGACACGGGCGACTTCGAGAAGATCGAGCGGTTGATGAAGGGCGCCGTGGCCATGGGCGCTCCGATGCTCCGCATCGGATCGGCCCACTACGATGGCTCCACGCACTACGACGACCTTCGCGAGAAAGTCGTTGAGGACTACCGCACAATTGAGCCGATGGCCGCCGAGCACGGTGTTAAGGCCCTCATTGAGATCCACGCGAATACGATCTGTCCTTCCGCCTCGGCCACCATGCGCATCCTCGAGCACTTCGATCCGGAGCATGTCGGCGCGATCCTCGATCCGGGCAATATGGTTATCGAGGGCATGGAGCGATGGCGAATGGGCATCGAGATACTCGGCCCGTACCTCGCCCACGTGCATGCGAAGAACATGAAGTGGGTGCAGGATGAAAGTGGCGAGTGGTCCTGGGACAACGCGTCACTCGAAGGCGGCCTGGCGGACTTCGAAGAGATCATACGCACGCTGCATGAGTACGGATACGAAGGCTACATCAACCTCGAAGACTTCCGTGGCGGCTACTGCACCGCACCGGAGGGCATTACCACCGAACAGAAGCTCGTTGAGGCATACAAGTATCTGTCCGGGCTGATCGACGAGGTGACTGAGTCATAGGAACCACGCGCGATGAGGGCGACACATTCACTCCTGCCCGCAGCGCCGCGGGAGTAGCGGCTCGTGTGATCATCGGCCTTGCCCTGCTGGTTGGGCTGTATGTTGCCCAGACACAAAGCTATCTGCTCTTTCACAGCATCGTGGAGGTCTTCAGCGTCGCGGTAGCTGTGGCGCTGCTGATGCTGGCATGGAACTCCCGGCACTTCATTGACAGCCACTTCCTGGTATGGATCGGCATCGGCTACGGATTCGTGGCGATGATCGACCTCGTACACACCCTCTCCTACCGCGGGATGGGCGTACTGGGTGACCTCGGGACCGATCCGCCAACCCAACTGTGGATCGCCGCACGGTTCATCCAGGCCGTCACGCTGCTGACCGCACCGCTGTTCTTCGACCGCAAGCTCAGGGCGCGACTGGCCGCCACCGGTTTCGCGACCGTCACCGCGCTGGTGATGTTGTCCATCTTCGCCTGGGACATCTTCCCCACCGCCTGGAGCGAAGCCGCCGGTGGACTGACCACATTCAAAATCATCTCAGAGTACGTCATCTGCGGCATGTTGCTCGCGGCTACAGTCTGGTTCCTCATCCGCCGCGACAGACTCGACCCCGAGGTGCTGGCGTTGCTCGTCGGCTCGATAGTCGCCACACTCGTTGCCGAACTGTCGTTTACGCTGTACGCAGACCCGTACGGGCTACCGAACCTGCTGGGCCACTACCTCAAGCTGGTCGCGTTCTATCTGATCTACAAGGCCGTGGTCGAAACAGGACTGCGGCGCCCGTACAAAGTTCTGTTCAGAGACCTCAGACAGCGCGAGCAGCAGTTGGAGCAGTCACAGCAGGAGCTTGAATCCCTCAACGAAACCCTCGAAGAGCGTGTGATCGAGCGGACCCGGCAGGCACGCGCGCTGGCACGGGAACTGGCCCAGGCCGAGGCGCGCGAGCGGGCACGGATTGCCCAGATCCTCCACGATGATCTCCAGCAGACGCTGGCAGCCTCCCGAATGCGGGTACAGATGGCCGCTTCCTCTCCCGACTCTTCCGGGGAGGCGCTGGAGGTAGCCGACGAGCAAATCTCGCAGGCTATCGAGATCGCTCGCTGTCTCGCGGTCGAAGTCAGCCCCGCTGTCGTCCGTGATCGGGGGCTCGGGCCCGCGCTGCACTGGCTTGGTGACCACATGCACCAGCAGCATGGCCTTACCGTGCACGTCACGGCTTCACAGGACATCCATCTCGGCGATCCGGATGTTGGCGCGATGATATTCCGCATCGTGCGCGAGCTGCTCTTCAACGTGGTCAAGCACGCCGGAATCGACGAGGCAAGCCTGTTTGCTGAGGTCAATGATGACGGTGAACTGTGCGTCACGGTCAGTGACGAGGGCAACGGCTTCGATACCGACGAGGTGCTCGGCGGCGATGACGAGGGCTTCGGCCTCGACAGCGTCCGCAACAGGGTGGAGATGCTCGGCGGGCGCTGCGTCATTTCAAGCGCCCCGGGCGAAGGCACACAGATCGCGCTGACTGTCCCTTCATCACGAACCTGATCCGCCGATCCCCGTTCGATCGCGCAGCGCAACGGTCCACTCATCGAGGTCACTCACCACCCACGCCGCGGCGTTCTGCTCTCCCCGCTCAGTCGCGAAGCTCACCTGCAGCAGCGGTCTGAGCTTCGTCTTCCCCAGGAATGACTTCGGCGTCTCGATCCCGCGGATGTTCGGCAGATCAATGGAGACTGCGCGCTTCGGCAGCCACATCAGAAAGTGCAGGCGCCGGTCGGTGAGCGTGAGGACACCGTTACCGCGCACCTGCCCCATCCCCTCCGACCGCAGGCCGAAGCAGTTCGCCGAGGACTCGCGCAGGATGATTCTCTCGCCTGCCAGCATCTCATCGGCGTCGGCGATGCGGCTGCGCGCGAGGCGGCGCAGCACCACGCGCAGAATCGCAATCAACGCGGTTGCCCCGGCGACTGCAATCAACACGACCCACAGCCAGGTCATCCCGCATCTCCCTCCCGCCCGCTCCAGCGGACTTCGAAACGCTTCAGGCACGGCCAGTCGCCGGGGCCACTGTCCTGGGAGATTCCCCAACTGAAGCCCGCACCATCCACCGGGTCCTCGAATGCATCCGGACGGTATGCGCCCGGGGCCTTCGGACGGGTGTCGAGATCGGTCATGTGCTCGAACTGCAGGCCGTCCGGCGCGTACCAGATCGACGGTGGCGTCGAGACCAGCGCCGCCACACCTTCTCCGTCCGGCCAGCACAGCACCTCGTGACCGGTTGGGATGAGCGGGTTGTCCGGATGCTTCTGCCACGGTCCCTCGGGACTTTCCGCCAGCGCGAGGCCCATTTTCGTCTCGCCCGGACTGAGACCCATCTGCCGACCCTTGTAGTAGAGCCAGCAGAGGCCGTCGCGGACGATCAGACACGAGTCATCGACGCGGTGGCTGTCGAACTCGTCATCGTCCTCGCCCGAAAGTACCAGCGGGTTCCGGGGCAGCTTCTCCCACGGCCCCTCCGGCGAGTCGGCCACAGCAGCGCCGATGGCAGTCAGCGCCGCGTCGGAGAACGGCGTCTCCACCGAGGTGTAGAACACGTAGAACCGCCCCTCGAAGACGAGAATCCCCGGGGTGAAGACGCTCTGCTCATCCCATTCGCCGGCCGCGCCACGCGGGATGGCCTCGCCGATCTCCTCCCACACGAGGCCGTCCTCAGACCGGGCGCACCACGTCGTAGCGTCGTAGCCCGAGTGCGTGCGATCGGTCTTCGTGTACCACACGTAGTAGCACCCGTCATGGCGGACGACATCGCTGGGGTCGCGGCGCGTCATCCCCTCCTCCGGCTCCAGGCCGGGCAAATCGTGGTAGGTGATCTCGGCTGCGAAGCGATGTGCATCAGACATTCTTCGGCCTCCCTACGTCGCCGGCTCAAAAGCCTCGCCTGTCTCGATGTCGAAGTGCGTGACCTCGCCGTCCTCGTACACCGCGCACGTGCGGCGCTGCAGCGACTTATCCTCTGCCAGTGGATAGGTCACGGTACCCGGATTCACGTGCAGCAGGTCCCCGTGGCGCGTCACCGAGGGTACATGCAGATGGCCGGTCAGCAACAGGTCGATGCCCCACTGCTGCGCCAGCGGCACAAGCTCCTCGGGCGGCTGGATATGCCCGTGCGCGGCGAGGATGCGCAGGCCCTCGACCTGCGCGAAGCAGTACGGGCTCTGCACGGGCACGTCCAGCACCAGTTGATCCACGTCCGAGTCGCCGTTACCCCGCGCGATCAGCACCGGGGCCTCGCTCTGGTTGATTCGCGCGGCCAGCGCCTGCGGATCGTATGAGTCGGTCGGCTCGAACTTCGGCCCGTGATAGAGCACATCGCCGCAGTGGACGATGAGGTCGCTGTCTGCCAGCGCGACCTCCATCGCCGCGTCCCAGCCAGCGACATTCCCGTGCGTGTCCGCGATGATTCCTATCTTCATCCTTCGCCTCCTATCGTGAAGGTCTTCCGGCCCAGCACCGTCTCACCTGCGCTGATGGTAAGCGTGTAGCGGCCGGGCTGCAAGCCGCCGCGGTCCTGCGTCATGAGCGAAAACGAGACCCAGCCATTGGCTCCGCCAAGCGTCTGCTCATTGCGCGTAACCTCT
>CAZAHB010000033.1:0-32806 GCA_964484945.1 uncultured Armatimonadia bacterium
GCGGCCCAGCGGCCATCGCCGGCGCCCTCCTCTTCCTCCTCGGACAGCGCATCGTCCGGGCAGGCCGGAATGCAGGGAGCCTCGCAGCCCTCGCACGGGTCGAAGGCACGCTCAGCCTCGCTCGGCTCGATCTCCGCGTCCGTGACGATCGACACCCAGCGCACGCGCACACCGTGCTCGGGGCTGATGGCGAATCCGCCCCGGCCGATCCTCGCCAGGCCCGCCGCCGCGGCCTCGAAACGCCCGGAGAAGATATCGGGCGTGTCGAAGCGCGGGTTCTCCGTCTTCCCGCCGACGCCGGTCACGTCGAAGGTCACTGCCGCGCGGAAGCCCCGATGGTCAAGCTCGCGCGCAATGTTCAGCGCATCGATGCACACGTCGCGGGTGACCTGGTAGTTCGCGAAGGCCCACGGACCGACCGCGTCCGCGGGCGACTCGCCGGCTCGCTCGAGGGTCTTGGCCGGGATCGACATACCCAGCACGATCACGGACTTAGCGCCCTCGACCCAGTCCCCGGCATCGAACACGCGCGCATCCTCGCGGTTGGCGATCGTCGGCTCCAGCGGCCCGTGGATCGGACCGGTCTTACGCACATTGACCTTCAGCGCGTCCTCGTCGATCTGCCCGCGCAGCTCGTCGGCGACGTCCCCGATCGTGTCCGCGGACGCCACACCGATCAGGTCGGCGCTGTCGGCCGAGATCAGCCCCGCAAGCTCGTCCACCGTCGGGGCCGTTGACGGCCGATCCCGCACCAGGTCCACTGCCGTAGGCTCCAGCGGCGCCTGCGTCAGCACAACCCGCCAGCTCAGGCGCTGGTCGTAGCGCTCGCTGAACACCTCTCCGTCCACGCGGTCGAGCAGGCCCGCCTTCTCGGCGGCGTCCTGCGGCGTCAGTTGCGTGTGGCACACCGAGTAGTAGTTCCATCGCTCAAGCTCGCGTGTAAGGTCCAGTTCGAGGTGGTCAAGCTGAAGGCGCGTGCCCCAGTTCGATGCCTCGCAGGTCTCCCCGAGCGGCCCGCACGAGTGCACATCTGAATCCTCCGGCCAGTCCATCGCAAAGACGACCACCGAGCGGCAGTCCGGCAGGATCTCGCGCGGGTCCTCCTCATCTCCCTCTGCCCACTCGGAGGCGGGAACGACGCCCAGCAGCGCCATCCCGCGATCGGCGGCCAGGCGCTTGACGCGCTCGGAGACCGCGCGGTTGACCGGCGCGTCCTCGGGCACCTCCCGGTGCAGGTAGCGGTCGCGCAGGTGCGGCGGGCGGCAGTACTTCAGGCACGGCCCCTGTGTGCCGCCGCGCCGCCCGTGCTCCTCGAGCTGCTCGAGGATGACCTCTTCGGTCACGTGCTCGGGGATGTCGAGGAAGGCGTCCAGCCCGAAGTGCTCGCTCCACGCGCAGCGCCACAGGTTCTTCTCGGCGTACCGAAACTCTTTGCCCGCGATATCGAGCACGACCTCGCCGGTCACTTCATGCGCCAGCGCCCCGCCGCACTGCTCATCGCACATCACGATGCACTTGCCGCACCGATCGCACAGCTTCGGGCCGTCGTACATCGGGTCGGCCTCCAGCGGCGCATCCGTGATCATGCAGCAGAAGCGCTGCCAGGTGCCGAACTCGGGCGTCATCAGCAGCCCGTGATAGCCGATCTCGCCCAGTCCGACGCAGGCGGCCGCGTGGATGTCGGACAGGTCCGGGCCGAACGGCCGCTCGATCTCCCCGTAGGGCCGGTAGCGCCAGACATTCGTGGCCGGAATCGGCAGCGCGTGATGCCCCTGGCGCTCCAGCCATCGGCCGAGGTGGAACTGGATGAACTCCAGCCGCTCGTTCATCTTCCCCTGAACGCCGTACGGGCCCATGTGGTGGGCGTCCGGGATCCCGCCCAGTTCCACACACGCATCCGGGTGATGGATGGCCACCACGACCACGTTCGTCGCGTCGGGCCAGTGCCCCAGCGGATGCATCTGAATCGGCGCGCCCTCCCAGCGCGAGCACGGGCCAACTCCGACCAGGTCTGCGCCAAGGTCAAGTGCCTTCGACTTCAGATCCGCCGTGAGCGCCCCGTCAATCGTCTCCGAGGCTGCAGCGGTTTCGTTCTGACGGTCGTCGTGAGACTCAGTTGTCATCGTGTGTTCCTCCGAAGAACTCATTTGCTTTGTCCAGGTCCGACAAACGTCCCACATCCAGCCAGTATGCGTCCTCATCCACGAAGCCCCGCACATTCTCGCCATCCGCGAGGAGTTCGGGAAAAATGTCGTGCGAGAAGTCCAGCCCGGCTGCGCAGCGCTCGATGCCCCCGCGCCCGAGCATGAAGATCGCGGCATTGCAGGGCTGTTGTAGCGGTGGCTTCTCCACGAAGCTCGTGAGCCGCCCTTCGTCATCGACGCCCGCAATCCCCGTATGAATCGGCACGCCCGTCACCAGGCCGACTGTCAGGGCTGCCTCGTTCGCCACGTGCTCTTCGGCCATGCCTCGTACATCGAAGTCGCTGATAATATCTCCGTAATGCACCAGGACGTTCGATTCACCGTCAAGAAGCGGCCGGGCCCTCGCGACCTCGCCGGCCGTCTCCGCCGGCTCCGGATTCACCGAGTACTCAATCTGCGCTCCGAATCGCGATCCGTTACCGAAGTGGTGCATCACCTGCTCGGAGAAGACGGATAGCGCGACAATCTGCTCGGTGAAGCCCTGTTGGACGAGATTGGTGACGATGTGTTCGAGGATCGGCTTGCCGGCCACGGGGACCATGGCTTTTGCGATGTAGCTGGTGATCGGGCGCAGCCGCGTTCCATGACCGGCGCACAGGATGATGGTCTTCATCGATAGCTCCTGAAGCTGTCTGCCGTGGTGATAGCATCGGGTCGTAGACTTTTCGCTCCGGGAGGTTCGGGAACCTCCTCCTCAGTGCAGAGCGTCTCTCTTGATGCTTTCCCATCACGTGGCGATTGTCGCGGGGACATCCCGGACCGCCGCCGCTCGAGACCGCGGTGTGCCCGTTGAAGGCTCTGTATCAACGATTACGGGTTGCGTTCACAGCGCGCGTTTGTCGTTCTCCCCCCTCGTCCCGCCGGCGATGTCGTGTATCGCAAAGGGAGAGGGGGGGAGCGATGTCGTTTATCGCAGGGGGGTGAGGCCCGGCAGCCGCAGCACGGCGGAAGCCAATCATTAGACTTTGATACAGAGCCCCGTTGAAGGAGTCACGCCTGCAACGCGGAAAGACACCAGTGGCCTCCACTGCCCTGCACATAGCTCACACGGCGAAAGGACGTTCGGTACATGATTGCGCTTACCGGTGGCGCCGGCTTTCTCGGCTACCACATCGTGAACTATTTCCATGACAAAGACAACAGCCGGCAGTTTGCGTTGATCGATATCGCCGATTACGTTGAATCCGATTATCCCGAAGGCACCGAGTTTCTCGCGGGCGATATTCGGGACCGAGAGCGGCTTGTTGAGCTGCTCGAGGAGCGCGACGTTGACACCCTGATCCATGCCGCCGCGGCTCTTCCGCTGTGGAAACCGAAGGATATCTTCACCACCAATGTCGAAGGCACGCACAATGTCATGTCCGTCTGCCGCGACCTCGGCATCTCTCGCGTGGTGTACATCTCCTCAACGGCGGTCTACGGCGTCCCGGAAACTCACCCTCTCTACGAGGATCACCCCATGGAGGGGGTCGGGCCGTATGGTGAGAGCAAGGTGCAGGCCGAGGAGGTCTGCCACGAATTCCAGGAATTGGACCTCACCATCTCCATCATCCGCCCGAAGACCTTCATCGGCACCGCGCGCCTCGGGGTCTTCCAGATCCTCTACGACTGGGTCGAGAGCGGCTGCAAGATCCCGGTCATCGGCGACGGCACCAACCGCTATCAGCTTCTCGAAGTGGATGACCTGTGTGAGGCCATCTGGCTCTGCGCGACCGAGGACCCGGAGTTGTGCAACGATACATTCAATGTCGGCGCCGAAAAGTTCCACACGGTCAACGAGGACGTCGGGGCGCTGTGTGAGTACGCCGACAGCGGCGCGCGCGTGATGGGCACGCCGTCGTGGCTGGTCAAACCCGCCCTGGCCGCCCTCGAGACACTGCACCTGTCCCCTCTCTACAAGTGGGTCTACGGCACCGCGGACACCGACAGCTACGTGGCCGTGGATAAGATCAAGGAGACTTTGGGCTGGTCGGCGCGCTACTCCAACGCGGAGGCGCTCATTCGCTCCTACCAGTGGTACCTCGACCACAAGGAGGAGCTTGAAAAGGGCACCGGTGTGACGCACCGGGTGGCCTGGAACCAGGGCGCGCTGAAGGTCGTGAAGTTCTTCATGCAGTGATCGGTCCGTCGTAGCGTTCATACGGCTCCCGCTCAGCCATCACGGGCGCCCCGCGGAAGGTTTTGCGGGGCGCCCGAACGTTGACGCCCGCGCGCTGTGTAGTGTACAATTTCAGGTGACACACCAGCGCCGCGCGTTTACATCGCGCGAACACGACCTGAGGAGAGTGAACCACCACGTCTGAGCAGACAACGCGTACGCCCGCGACCGTCGTACCCGTCGGGGGCATCGAGCTGAGTTCGCTGGTTGGCGAACGCGACGCGAATCTGCGCATGATAGAGAATGAACTCGACGTCGTCATCGTACCACGCGACGACCGTCTGCAAATATACGGAGAGAACGAGCGGGCCGAAACCGCCGCCGAGCTTCTCGACAACTGCGTCGAGGCTATCCGCGGCGGCCGTGTGCCCACCCAGCACGACATAAGCTGTGCGCTTCGCACCACTGTTGACGATTGCGCGGACGCCGCCGAGGCACTGCTTTCAGAGGCTGTGATGGTCACCCATCGCGGCAAGCCCATCCGCCCGAAGACACCCGCCCAGGCGCACTACGTGCAGGCCCTCAAACAGCGAGACCTCACCTTCTGCATCGGGCCGGCCGGCACCGGCAAGACGTTCCTTGCCATGGCTGCCGCCACCGCCGCTCTGAAGGCCGGGGAGATCAATCGACTGGTACTCTCGCGCCCGATCGTGGACGCCGGCGAGCGGCTTGGCTTGTTGCCCGGAGATATGCTCGACAAAGTTGATCCATACCTGCGACCGCTGTACGACGCCCTTCATGACATCATCGGCATGGACCGCACGCGCCGACTCACAGAGCACGGCACCATCGAGGTGGTGCCCCTCGCCTACATGCGCGGGCGGACCATAAATGACGCATACATGATCCTGGACGAGGCCCAGAACTGCTCACCCGCGCAGATGAAGATGTTCCTCACCCGAATGGGCTTTGGGTCCCGCATGGCGGTGACCGGCGACATTACGCAAAGCGACCTCCCCTCCGGAGAGCCCAGTGGCCTGCGCCACTCGATCGGTGTGCTCGAAGATGTCGAGGGTACGCGCGTCTGTCGGTTGACTCAGAAGGACATCGTGCGGCACGATCTGGTGCAGAGGATCGTGCGCGCCTACGACGCGATCGAAAACGGTAGAGGCTCCCGGCAGCGGAGCGACCACGACGAGGACCGGGATGCGGAATAATAGCAGGCGTGGCAACAAACGCTCCGACAACGGTAAACAGTCGGGGTTCAGTCGATTATACTCTGTCCGTGCGGCCATGGCCGTCGGGACAGCCGTGCTGCTGTTTGTTGCCATCAGCGCCCGCTTAATCCCCGAGAAGGTCTCACTGGAAGCCGGTGAGGTCGCCGACCGCACCATCATCGCCCCCCGCTCAGTCACCTACACCGACACACAGGCAACCGATCAGCGACGGCAGCGCGCGCGCGAGTCGGTGGCGGATCAGTACACCGTCGTCCCCGAATCCGACGATCTCGTCGCCCAGACAATAGGCGACATCTTCAAGACCGCGCTGAACGTCCGCGAGGAATTCGCGCCGGGCGACGCCCCCGGCACCCCGGGTGAAGCCCCGGGTGAACCCCCGCGGGCCGCTCCATCGCAATCCGCGGAGAGGCAGCCGGATGTCGAAGCGATGGTCGAAGAGCTGCGCTCCCGTATCGAGGTCGCGCTCAGCGACCAGACCCTGAGGCTGCTGGTAACCGCGCGCGAGAGCACGTTGAACCGCATCCGCAACGACGCGACCACCCTCGCCAGCCAGCAGATGCAGGGGACCATCCGCGACAACACCAACGACCTTCAGGAGGCGCGTGAGGCTGTCCGGGAGTCGGCGGCGCAGCTCGAGCTGACGCCACAGTTCCAGCAGATGGTCGCCGAGGTGGCGGCGAAGTCCCTCCGCCCCAACCTGCGCTACGACGAGCAGAAGACCAACACCATGCGCAATACGGCCGCGGGGAATGTCGAGCCGGTGCGACGGCAGATACAGGCCGGCGACATCGTGGTGGCCGCCGGTGAGACCGTAACCCAGCACCATATCGACATCGTCGAAGCGCTCGGGCTGATGACCCCCAGCGTGGATTACACCCAGGCACTGGCTCTGCTGGTGCTGCTCACAGCCATGGTCGTGACCTTCGGCGCCTACCTGCAACGGTTCGAGCCACAGGTATACACCGACAACCGCCAGATGCTGCTTCTGTGCGGGTGCCTCGTGCTTGCCGCGGCCGGCTTCAGGCTTGCTCTGCAGTGGTCGGTCTACGGCGCGATCACCCTCGGCGTCTCCACCGCTCTGGCGATGATCGTGGCAATGCTGCTCGGCACGAGGATCGCTCTGCTCTTCTCGATCGCGGCGGGTATGTTGGCCGGACTGGTGGCGACAGGCAGCGATGTTCGCCTCGTCATCGCGACCATCCTGGCCAGCTTCTTCGCCTCTTACGTCGTCTCGCTCACCGGTGGCAAGGGCGTTACCACCGCCAGGGCGGCCGGTCTGGTTGGCATGGCCAACGGCGTGTTACTCGTCATCACCAGCGAAGTCTTTGGATTGTCACTGGCCCTGAACCAGATCCTCGGGGCCGTCGTGGCGGGGCTGATCTCCGCGAGCATAGCGGTCGTAGCCGTCATGGCCATCGAGCGCGCCGTCGGCGTTGTCACCGATCTGCGCCTGCTTGAGTTGGCCAATCCCAACGAGCCGATCCTGCATCGCCTGTTGTCGGAGGCGCCCGGATCGTATCAGTCCGCCGTGATGGTCGCGAATCTCGCCGAACCGGCAGCGGAGGACATCGGGGCCAATCCGTTGCTGGTCCGCGTCTCGGCTCTGTATCACGACATCGGCAAGCTCAAACGGCCCTACTTCTTCATCGAGAATCAGTTCGGCGAAGAGAATCCGCACGAGAAGCTCAAACCGCACCTCTCGGCTCTGACGCTGATGGCCCACGCTCGGGACGGGTACGAACTGGCGCGGGAGATCGGCCTTCCCGGGCAGGTCGCCGACGTCATCCGCCAGCACCACGGAACCTCGCTGGCCAGCTACCCCTATCACCTGGCGGTCGAGCAGGATGGCGAGGAGAACATCAATGAATCGGACTTCCGATACCCCGGGCCCAAGCCCCAGACGCGCGAGGCCGCGCTGGTGATGCTCGCCGATTCGGTTGAGGCCGCCGCGCGCACGCTGGTTGACCCCACCCAGGATCAGGTCGAGCAACTCGTCGATCGAATCATCCAGTCCAAAGTGGATGACGGCCAGCTCGATGAATGTCCGCTCACGTTCGATGACCTCCGGACGATCCGCGACAGCTTCGTGAACACACTGCACGGCATGTTCCATCAGCGATTGAAGTACCCGGAGCAGGAGGAAGAAGAGGAGGCCCAGCGCGAGCCGTCTCCGGAGCAGATCGAACGCTCCGCCGCGCGAGTTGACTGATGGACGTGCTGATCCGTGACCTGCAGACACTGCCTGTGGACGAGGACATGCTGACCCGCGCGGCCGAAGTTGCCGCGCGCGTGGGCCTGAGCGCCCCCGACTCGCCGGCCGAGGGCCCCCCCGACGCGGTGAGCATCGCCATCGTTGACGATCAGCGGATCCGCCGGGTGAACCAAAGCTATCGCGGCACCGACGCGACCACGGACGTTATCGCCTTCGAGGCCGAAGATGAGCCCGATCGCCGCTCCGGTGAGGTCATCGTCAGCGCCGACACCGCCCGCCGACAGGCCGAGGAGTACGGGCATTCGCTGAGTACGGAGATGTGTCTGCTGGTGGCGCACGGGGTGCTGCACGTGCTGGGCTACGAGGACTATGACGCGGATGCCCGCGCGCGCATGGACGCTCTGCAGCAGCAGATACTTGACACGCTGGATGGAGGCTCACCCGACAGTGCCTGATCACACCCCCCCCTCCGGCGACGGCGAACATGGCGACAGGCCCTGGAAGAGTCGCTCGACCATCGACAGCTTCCACACCGCTTTCGAGGGCCTGTACTACGTCTTCAACACGCAAAAGAGCATGCGCGTCCAGTCAATTATGGTGGCGCTGGTGCTGCTTGCTGCCTGGGGGTTTGGCGTCAGCCACGTTGAGCTTGTCGTCCTCCTGCTCACAATGATCACGGTTCTCGTCGCCGAGGTGTTCAATACCGCCGTCGAGTGCGTCATCGATCTGAAGGTTGACCACTACAGCGAGAAGGCGAAAATCGTCAAAGATGTCGCTGCCGCGGGTGTGCTGCTCTGCTCCATAGCATCAATGCTGATTGGTATCATGATCTTCGCCGGCAACGAGAACTTCAGAGGGCTGTTTCAGCTTCCACCCGAGTTCCCCTCACGGCCGACTCTCGGCCCGCTGCAGATCGTCCTGGTGGGCATGCTGCTGCTGGCGGTCATTATCGTGTGGGTCAAGCGCGCCACCGGCTGGCGCTCATTCCTCACCGGAGGCATGGTCTCGGGCCACGCTGCGCTGGGCTTTCTCATCGCCGCTTCGATTGCGTTCGTGACGCGGAGCACCGCGGTGAGCGCCCTCGCCCTCGCGCTGGCGCTCCTGCTGGCGCAGAGCCGATTGCAGGCGGATATCCACAAGCTCTCGGAGGTCGCGCTCGGGGCGCTGCTGGGGCTGGTGCTCGCCCTCATCCTCTTCGCATGGCCGATCGTCGGATAGCCGATCCCCATGACTTTGCACTCCCGCACGTTCTCCCTCCCGACATCGGCCGGCGCCGTTCTCCCGGCGGCATTTGCTTTCCGTACTCTGTTCGCGTATCCTGCCCTCCATGGAGGTGCGAAGCGATGTCTGACACAGTCAGGGTCGGCTTCATCGGCGCGGGGAATCGGGCGAACGCGTCGCACTACCCGAGTGTCGCCGATCTGCCGGACCTCGCCGAGATGGCCGCGGTCTGTGACCTCGATGAGCAGAAACTGAAGGCGACCGCCGACCGCTGGGGCATCCGGCGGCGCTTCACGGACCTGCACGAGATGCTGGACGCGGTAGAACTCGATGCGGTGTACTGCATCGGGCCTCCGACGGTGCTGCCCCGGATGGTGATGCCCTGTCTTCGGGCGGGCAGGCACGTGTTCACCGAAAAGCCGCTCGGCGTGTCGTCCGAGGACGCCCGGATGATGGCCGATGCCGCGGCCGACAACGAGTGCCTGACGATGGTCGCCTTCAACCGCCGCTTTGCCCCGATCAACCGCCACTGCATGAAGCTGGTTGAGGAACGCGGCGGACCGACGCAGGTCATCGTGGAGTATCACAAGCCCTCGCAGCAGGTTCCCCACGACGGTCTGTCGATGATGGTCTACGACATCTCACACGCGGTGGACGCGACGCGCTGGTGGCTGGGCGAACCGCAAGAGATCCAGGCCACGGTGCGCACCGGTCGCTCGGACGAGGGGACGATCTACAACGCCCTGATGAGCTACGACAGCGACGCCGTGGGTATCCTGACGGCCAATCGCGACTCGGGCACGCGCTATGAAAGGGTGGAGGTGCACGGCCCGGGCATCATCTGCTCGATCTTTGCGCCCGATTATGCGGAGGTCTTCGTTGACGGCGCGAAGGAGCCCGAGACCATCACCGGGGAGGACCTTGCCGGCACCGATGACGTGCGCGTGACCTACGGCTTCCTTGCCGAGAACCGGCACTTCCTCGAGGCGGTCCGCGACCGGGTCCAGCCGCAGCCGAGCTTCGAGGATGCCGCGCAGACCATGTGGTTGTGTGAGCGCCTGCAGGATGGGGATTTCTGACAGATGATTACGCCCAGCGTCCAGCGACCCAACATCCGCGAGTTCGAGTTCCTGATCATCGGCTCCGGGGTGGCCGGACTGTTCACCGCCCTGCACCTGGCCGAGCGCGGCAATGTGGCGGTCGTCACCAAAGACGAATTCACCGAATCCAACACCGACTACGCCCAGGGGGGTATTGCGGTCGCCCTCGGTGAGGACGACTGCCCCGAGGATCATGCTGAGGACACGCTCGAGGCCGGTGCGGGCCTGTGCGCGCCGGAGGCGGTGGATGTGCTGACCACCGAGGGCCCCGGCGCGGTCGAGGAACTGATGGACCTCGGCATGCGCTTCGACCGCGAGGCCGGCGAGCTTCTGCGCGGGCGGGAGGCCGCTCACGGCCGCAGCCGTATCCTCCACGCCTCCGGCGATGAGACCGGGCATGAGGTCGAGCGGGCGCTGTCACGTCGCGCGCAGGTCCACCCGTCGATCGAAATATTCGAGTACATGCAGATGACGGACCTGCTTGTCGTCGAAGGCCGCTGCGTCGGATGTGACGCAATGGCGCTTCAGGACGAGGAGCGGGTTCGATTTGTGGCGCCCGTGACAATCCTCGCATCAGGCGGCCTGGGCCAGATCTTCTCGGTGACCACCAATCCGCTGGTCACCACCGGTGACGGCATGGCCGCGGCCTTCCGCGCGGGCTGTCGGCTGATGGACATGGAGTTCGTGCAGTTCCACCCGACCGCCCTCTACCACGAGGGGTCACCGAAGTTCCTCATCTCCGAAGCCGTGCGGGGCGAGGGCGCGGTGCTGCGCAACGCCGACGGCGAGCGCTTCATGCCCGACGTGCACCCTCAGGGCGATCTGGCACCGCGGGATGTCGTCGCGCGGGCGGTCTTCCGCGAGATGCAGTCGGACGAGCGGGAGTTCGTTGAGCTTGACTTCTCTTCCATTCCTCTGGAGCAGTTCCTCTCGCGCTTCCCGGGGATCGTGGCCGAGCTTCGCCGCCAGGGCTTCGACATCTACCGCGAGCGCGTCCCGGTCGCCCCTGCGGCGCATTACGCGATGGCCGGGATCCTCACCGACCTGCGTTGCCACACCGACCTGCCCGGCCTGCTGGCGGTTGGCGAGTGTACCTGCATGGGCCTGCACGGGGCGAACCGCCTGGCGTCCAACTCGATCCTCGAAGGGCTGGTCTTCGGTCAGCGCTGCGCCGACGTTGCCGCGGGCATTCCGAAGCTGTCCTACGAGCAGATGGGCGTTGCGGCCGAGCTTGCACCGCCGCCGGTCCGCGTCAGCGCACCGGCGATCCGCCCGGAGCTGCAGCGGATGATGCAACTGTGTGCGGGCATGGAGCGCACCGGCGAGGACCTGCAGGAGGCGCTTGCGGAGGTCGAGGACTGGGCGCGGGGCGTCGCGACGGTCCCATCGGCCTCGCGCCAGGAGGCCGAGACCGCAAACATGGTCACAATCGCGCGCCTCGCGCTGGAGGCGGCGCTTGCGCGCACGGAAAGCCGCGGCGCGCACTACCGCCGGGACTTCCCCGAGCCAGACGAGGCCTGGCGCCGACACCTGACCTTCCGGCTCGACCCAACAGGCGAACCCGCCCGCGAGTTCGCGCCGGTGGAGGGGCCGTTTGAGTGAGCCGTCGTCAATGAACTGACCTCGTCGAACCAGCAGGCGCGTGATAGAGCACGTTCCGAGGAGAGACGAGTTATGGAACGCGTGAATTTGGATCAGCGTGCCGACCGTCGCATGGGTGCTGTCCGCAGTTTCGCCGACAATGTCCTCCACTACGCCCGGGACAACTCTCGGGATGAGCCAACCCCGCTCTTCGCTGACGGCCTGAATGTGGATACGCGCGAACCGGTGCGCTGGCTTCACGAGGGTGTCGAGTGGATCCCCTCCAACCTCGCCAGCCAGCAGAATCTCCTGCGCGTGCTCATGGCCCTGACGGCGCTGACCGACGAGCCGCGGTATGCCAGCGCGGCTCGAGACGCAGTGGAATGCGGCTTCGAGCTTCTGCAACACGAAACGGGACTGCTCGACTGGGGCGGTCATCGCCTGTTCGATCTTGCGTCGGGCGAGGCTGTCGGCGAGGGCTACAAGCACGAACTGAAGCACCACTATCCCTTTTATGAACTGATGTGGGAGAGCGACCCGGACGGCACGGGGCGGTTTATCGAGGCCTTCTGGAATGCGCACATACTCGACTGGACCACCCTCGATATGAACCGCCACGGGAATTACGATCAGCCACTGGGTGACCTGTGGGAAAGCCGCTTCGTGGGAGCCGAACCGTTCTTTGAGGGCGAGGGCCTCACGTTCATCAACTGCGGCAGCGACCTGATTTACGCCGGCGCCGTCCACTACCTGTTCACCGGCGACGAGGGCGCGCTTACCTGGGCGAAGCGCCTGGCGGAGCAGTACGTGAACGCCCGTCATCCCGAAACCGGACTGGGTGCCTACCAGTTCACGAAGCCACGCCGGCGCAATGAGCCCCCTGCGGAAGGGCCGATCCCTCCCAGCAGCACCTACGGCGATCGCGCGGAGAACCAGTTCGGGCCCGAGTTCGGGGAGGTCGCGCGCGAGGGCTGGATACTTCGCTCCCCCGCGTCGATCTACGGCAAGAACGCGTTGATGCAGATGCAGCTCTCTCAGCGGCTGGGCGATGACGGACGGCAATTCCTTGACTGGACCGTGGACGGCCTGCGCGCGTGGGCGAAGTGGGGATATGACGCGGAGGAAGATCTCGCCCGGCCCATCTGGGCCGATGGCACCGACCTGACCGGCTACAAACTGAGGCGCGATGGGTACTACGGGAAGAAGGGGCAGATTCTCGAGGCCGAGCAGCCGGATGGTGTGCTCCTGTGGTCCTACGCGATGGGACATCGCCTGACCGGCGACCCCACACTGTGGGAGACGACCCGCGCGATGGCCCGCGGGCGCGGTCTGGGCGAAATCGGCTCAGCACCGGGTGTCGGCGTGAACGTTAACCTGGACACAGACCAGGCCGATCCGCACGTGCTTCTGGGCCTGCTGGAGATCTGTCGCGACAGTGACAACAGGGATTACCGCGAACTGGCCGCCCGCCTGGGGGACAACATAGTCGAGCACCGCTTTCACCACGGCTTCTTCCTCCCGGATGGCGAGCATCTGAACGCCCGGGTCAACGCGGTCGAGCCGCTGGCTCTCCTCGCACTGGAAGCCATGCTGCGCGGCGAAGCGGACGTGGTCCCGCCTTACTGCGGTGGCGGCAGCTACTTCACCTGTCCGCACGACGGCTTCGGTCGAACGAGCGACTCGCAGGTGATCTGGAACGTACTGAGAGATGCCGACTGATCGAGCCGACTACCGCAGCCCGATCAGCGCCACATTCCGCCCGCACCGCTGAGGGTCCCATCTGTACGACGCAAAGCGCTGCGGCTCGCAGCGCGTGCAGCCGTCCATGACCTCGATCCGCTCACCAGGTACGCCTGCCTCGCGAAGCTGCGCGGTCGCCACCGCCAGCATATCCACGTGCGGCTTCTCCCGCGAGCGATCGACCGCGCCCTCGATCGTGTCGAAATGCTCGGCGACCTCCTCCCCCACCTCGAAGCAGCACTGCCGGATGCACGGGCTCAGAGCCACGCGCAAATCCCCGGCAGAGCCGCCGAACGCCTCCAGCGCGCTCCGAACCAGGGTCACCGGCATATCCGCCGCCAGCCCTCGCCACCCGGCATGCGCCAGTCCCACCGCCGGCGCACTCTCGTGGCTGAGGAAGACCGCGAGACAGTCCGCGACGTAGATCGCGAGCGCGGCCCCGGGGGCATCTGTCAGCAAACCGTCAACACCGCCGACGCAGACTTCGCCTGCCTGCAGTCGGTCGGCACCGATGACCGCCACATCTCCCCCATGGACCTGCTCGGCCTCCACGAGCGTCCGGTCGCCGCCCATCGCCGCCAGGGCATTGCGGAGCGTCTCGTCGCGGGCACTAGACGTCGAGCGGCCCACGAAGCCGCCCGTCACGCCCGACCAGTTAAGCCCGTATTCCCACGCCACCGCCTGCCGACACCTCGCGATCCTGAAAATGTTTCACGTGAAACATTCGTTCGATGATAGTTGGAGTGGTTTACTCGCAGGACTTTCGGCGGCCGGTCGAACACGGCTCAGTCCTCAAGCTGCTCGCGCTCGTACCATGTCACGAAGCCGTATGCCACATCGGCCGCCAGGAGTCCGGCCTCTCCGTCAATCCTCGCCGGCGTTGCGGAGTATAGCGGTGGCAGCAATGCGTCCGGCAGCCCCCGACCGTGCGTCGTGGCGGCCAGGCAGGCGTACGCCCCCCGTCGGGCCTCGTTGCCGAATCGGAATGTCCCCTGCAGGCTGACGGTGATGAAGTCGAGCGTGGTGTCCCACTGCACGGGCCATGTCGCGTAGGGTCCGAGGAACCCCGCATCGCGGCGCAAGCCACCCTCCTCGGAGATCAGGTTCATCGCGATGGGGACGCCCTTCGAGAACACCGGCAGCGCCCCGGTGCGGTCCACGGTGTTCTCGAAGTACGCGCAGCCCGGCGGGATCTCGGGGAGCATCACGCCCGGCTCAGGTGTGCGGTCAGGCCGGGGACGTGCGCCAATGAACAGGTCCATGTCACCGTCGCCGTTGTAGTCGAAGGGCGCGGGCATGGCTATCCCGGTCACCCGCAGGTCCGCGCCACTTACCTGCAACGGGCCCATTGCCCGCAGGCCGCGCTGATTGCCCCACCAGAGCACCCCCCCGCTCTTCCCGCCCACCAGTAGATCCAGGTCACCGTCTGCGTCCCAGTCTGTCAGGGCGGGGGCGGCGTAAAGACGCGCGCCCGTCCCGGGCGCCTGCACGCGTCCATCGGTGCCGGATATGCGCAGGCCTTTCGCGAACCGCAGCCGATCGCCGCTCAGACGGGTGTGGAGGGTCACGCGCCCGTCCTCACCGCCGACCACCACGTCCTGCAGCCCGTCGCCGTTCCAGTCGCCGGTGGTGGCGACCGCACACCGCCCGGCATCGATCGGGGCATCGCGCTGCTGAAGCATCCCCATGGCGCGCAGGCCGTCGCCGCCGCGAGTGAGCAGCGAGACCGTGCCCGAGCGCCAGCCGACGAGCAGGTCGAGGTCTCCATCCCGGTCCCAGTCGGTGGCCCACGGAGCGGCTTCGTGACCCCGCGCCTCGTCTTCAGCCAGCAGGACCTCCGGGGCCGCAAATGTGCCGTCCTGTCGGCCGCCGAAGAGCAGCACTCTCCCCTCGCCCGTCCCCATCACGAGATCGGCAACCGAATCGCCGTCCCAGTCACCGGCCCACGCGCGGGCGGGCGGCGCGACCTGCAACTGTGCCCCGGCCACGATGGCCGGCCGAGCGGTGCCGTCTGCGATGCGGTGTACGCGGCCCATGCCGTCAACGACCATCACACTCGCTCCGCCGCAGCATGGCGCCAGCGGCCCGGGGAGCGTCACAGCCGTACCCGGGCCAACGATCTGCGTGCCGTCTTCGGTCGTGCCGCCGCGCACGGCGTAGCGATACACGCTATCGCCCATCCCCAGCAGAAGCCTCAAATCGCCGCCCGGCTGAAGGTGCCCCAGCCACGGCGAGACCTGCTCGCGTCGGGGCCTCGCGGCCAGGGCCGCATTCCCGGCCGGCAAAAGGGCGCGGGCAGTGCCAAACGGACGATCACCTGTTCGCTGGAAGAGCAGAAGATCCCCGTAGCCCGAGCCGCAGACCAGGTCGAAGTGGCCGTCACCATCCCAGTCCGCGACCGCCGGGTGCGCGAAATCCCCGGCGGTCAGATTCCCGGTGCGCTGCAGCAGCGTCGTGCCATGCAAGAAACCTACCGGACCGCGCTCGAGCACCCGCGTCATCTGCTGGGCGCAGGCGGGGAGGGCGATCAGGGTGAGCAGAAGGACCAGTGCCGTCGCAAAGTGTGCGACAGGACGCGACCCACCGGCCCTGGGGTTTGTCATTGTGGAGAGGCCGCTGTGGGCGCCGCCGTCGTTTGCGGGGCGCAGAGTTCCGCGAGCACCGCCGTTTGGTCCTCGCGGAAGGTTCCACCCCGGCCCGGTCGTTTGCCTCACCCTCCTACTCCTCCAGAAGCTCGCCGACGTTCTGCTGGATCTTCAGCATCGCGTCTGCGATGTCGTCCATCGCCTGCTCATCGGCCAGGCCGGTGCGCTGGTTCATCCAGAAGCCGCACTCGTCACAGACCCGCTCGCACGCGGGGCACGTGACGTCAGTGTAATCACACTCGCCCTCGTAGTAAGGATCGCAGAAGGGGAACTGGTCCATGTGGACCTTCTCGGCAAACACGCCCTCGCGATAGAGCGGGTTGTAGCCCTTCGCGGCCGGGATGCCCTCCGCGCCGAGCGCCTGCAGGAAGCGGTCCCTGTGCAGGCCGCCGAAGGCGGCGGGGTCGTAGTGGAAGATGTACAGATGGAAGGCGCACGCGTTGTCGGGATGGGTGAGCTTCTGCAGTTCCACGCCCTCGACGTCCTCGAGGCGCTCGCGCAGGTAGTCGCCGTTCGTCGCGCGCTGTTCGAAGTGCTCGGGCAGAAGCTCCATCCCGCGGCAGATCAGCGCGCCCTGGAACTGCGTCATGCGCAGGTTCCAGCCCATCACGCGGTGATCGTACCAGCCGCCCTCGGGCACCCGGCCCACGTTAATAATCGACCACGCGCGCGAGTAGATGTCCGAATCGCTGGTCAGGATCATCCCGCCCTCGCCGGAGGTTACGTTCTTTGAGGACTGGAAGCTGAACGCGCCCGCGTCGCCGATAGCGCCGATCTTACGGCCCCTGTAGATCGCACCGTGCGCCTGTGCGCAATCCTCGATGACCTTCAGATCATTGGCGCGAGCGATCTGCATGATCGGGTCCATGTCGGCGGGTGAGCCGCCGATGTGCACCGCTATGACTGCTCTGGTCCGGTCGCTGATGGCCGGCTCGATCTGCTCGGGGTCGATGTTGAAGGTGTACGGGTCGATATCGACAAAGACCGGCACTGCGCCTGCCGCGACGACCGAACTGGCGGTGGCCACGAACGTGTAGGGCGGGACGATGACCTCATCACCGGGCCCGACGCCGATCGCCCGCAGCGCGATCTCAAGCGCGGACGTGCCGGACGTGCACGCTGCACCGAACTTTGCGTCATGGTAGTCGGCCATCATGTCCTGGGCTTTCTCCGTCCACTCGCCCCGGACCCCCCACACCTTTGAATCGAGGACTTCTTTGAGGTTCTCGAGGAACCCCGGGTCATCCGGGGGCCACTCAGGCCAGCCCTCTGTGCGCGTCTTCTCTCCACCGTTGATCGCAAGAACCGACATCGTACTTTCCTCCAGGATCCGTTGTCTTCATTCTTTGGGTGAGTTACAAGCGCGGGGCTGCCATGAGAAGTTCCCCGCCGGCGAGGAGTTTTCCTTCAGCGGGGTCCGTATCAAAAGTTAGGGGTAGCGATAATTCGCTCTTGCAGTACGCAGTTGCCGGTCCTCCCCCCTAATCCCGCCTGTCACGCGTCGTTTGCGTAGACAGGTCCCAACCCCGAAGGGGTCGGAGAGGGGGGATTGAGGGGGGTGAGGCCCGGCAGCCGCTACCCGGCGGAAGCCAACCTTGGACTTTGATACGGACCCCCTTCAGCGACGGTCTGGATGGCGGGGAGGGAAATCGGCGCGTGCGGCTAACATAACAATGGTCGGATCAGTCTCGACAACACGTTGCAACGAACACATCTATCAGGGAGGGCTCGGCTATGCGGGCGTTCAGAATATCTGTGACCGCCTTCGCTCTCGTGGCGATTTGTGCCGGCAGCGCTTTCGCGCAGGATGAGGGCGCGACCATCACCTTTACAAACACGGAGACGCTGATCTATCGGGGAACCGGCGACATGCGTGCAAAGGAGCCGTTGGACTGCCCGATCACCGTGGGGAACCTCCGCATCACCGACGTCCGCCTGCCATCCGAGTCGAATCTCGACAATGTCGGCCTGGTGATCCCCTTCCGCGGCGCGCTCAGCGAGCGGATGGTCCATCTGGACCCCCGCGGAGATGGCGCTGCCCGACTGGCGCTGATCTGCGAGGTCATCGACGCAAACGAGCCGATCGGCTTTCGCATGCGCACACACGCGAGGGTGCGAATGTTCCACTCGCCGGGCGCGTGGCTGGAGTTGAACCTCGGGCGCGGCCCGAAGGATGACCGCCCGATCCCGGCCATGACCCAGAACAAGCGCTTCACCGGCGAGATGCATCGGTGGTACGTCTCCAGCAGCATCGACGACATCTACCGCAAGCAGGATCGGGAGAGGGATCGCTTCGCAATTCTGCTGGATACCGGCGAGCGCGGCAGCTGGTGGATCAAGTGGCTGGAGATCAAGTCGTGGCCAACCGCACTCGGACAGTAGACAGTAGCCCCGGCGCGATGGCGATTCTGGCCTTATGACATGACAGGCCGAACGTAGCGAAGGGCGCGGCAACGTTGCCGCGCCCTTTTTCGCGCGCGACCCGATCAGATGAAGATCTCTCCGCGACCCGGCAGATCGCTCGACCAGGAGGGATAGACCCGCTCGACGACCTCGCGGCGGAGTGCCTCGATCATCTCCGGGCCACGTGCAGCGGTCACGTACTCGCAGGCCGTCAGCGCGTTGTCCAGCAGCGGCATCGCCACACCCGCGGGCAGTGCCAGGCGCTCGAAGAGCCACGCGATCTGCCGCGCGTAGGCGTGGGCGAGGTCATCGCCGTCGAAGGTGGTCTGCGGCTGGCCGTCCCAGGTGAGCCTGTACATCTGCGCCGGCGTGAAGCCGCGCAGCAGAAGCTCGACGGTCGGCACAAACTCCACACCCCACCACGGCACCCGCAGGTCCGGGCGCGCGGAGTGCGCTTCGCTGATGGCATCGATGACAACCCGCGCGGCGGAGCGAGAGTAGATTTTGTAGCCGGACTGAAAGTCCGGCGCGCGATCGTAACGGGCGGTGAAGCGTTTGTCAACGGACCTGCCGGCGTCCGCCAGCACCGCATTCACGGCGCCGATTGTCAGGCGGTTGAGGAGGCGCTCCAACTGCCCCCGCCCAAAGCCCATCGGGCGCCCCAGTGAGCCCCGTCCGCCCACCGCGAAAACGTCCTCGCCAACCCGGTCGCGCACCGTCTCGAAGAGGCGGAAGAGCTGCGGCAGGTCCCAGATGTCGTGGTCACCGTCGGAGTCGCGGATGTTCAGTGCCTGAACCGCATCGTCCTCCAGCAGGCGCTCGAGGCCGGTGCAGACCGCGCCCCCCTTGCCCGAGTTCTGCTCCTTGACGATCACCTGCGGCCGGCTCCCCGCGCGCTCGGCGACTTCATCGGCAGCCCGCTGTGCCGGATCCTGAGCGTGCGGGCAGCCGTCAACCACCAGCACAATGCGGGATGGGTCCACCACAAGCTCGGCGTCGGCGAGGGTGTCGCTGAGAAACCCCAGCATGCGCTCGGGGCTCATGGACTGCGGAAACCAGACCGGGATCATACTCCCGACCGACGCGCGCATTCGGTGACTGGTCGTCATACGACCTCGCCACCGCTTTCATCGGAGTACCGGTACTCGGGCATGCGCTCGAGGTCCATGTAGACGCGGATGTTCCGGCCCTCGCGCAACGGAATCTCCTCTGTCGTGAGCGCATCTTTGATGCTGGTCGGAATCTCGTCATTGACCAGCCAGTCCTGCGTTGGGAAGATCGCCACCGGCAGACGGATCAGCGCGCCGTCATCGCACATAACCGAATGCGGCGCCTGATGGTAGACGAGGTAGTGTTCGTATTCGGACTGAAGGCGGTCGATCAAGTCGTCGATAATACGATTGGCGCGCTCGCAATCGTCGGCGTTGGCCAGGGGGGTCTCGACGATATGGTTCACGAACGGCTCTTCGTAGACGGTGACCTGCGCGATCCCGCCGTTGGGAAGGTAGTGGCGCTGATTGTCGAGGTCTTTGAGAACCGTGACACGCATGCCGATGCTCTCCACCATGCCGAAGTTCGCGCCGATCTGCACGTAATCGCCAACGGCGTACTGGCCCTCCAGCAGAACGAAGAAGCCGCTGACGATATCGCGCACCAGATTCTGCGCGCCGAAGCCGACGGCGAGACCGAGGACGCCGGCGCCGGCGAGGACGGGGCGGATATCCATCCCAGCGGAGGCGAGGATCCAGATGCCGGCCGTGATGAGAATGACCCAGCGAACGATCGACCGCACCAGTTCCACGACAGTAACGATCCGCTGTTTACGACGGCGGCCGGGTTCGACGGCCTCCTCAGTTTCCTTCTCGACGCGTCGTATCACGCGGGTCAGAAGCGCCATGGCGATTATGTAGACGACCACGCTGAGCACGATGATGGCCGCTATGTTCACAAGGGCGGTGAAGACGCTGTGGTGAAACTGCGCGTCTCCGAATCTCGACCACCACGAGCCAGCCGTCTCGGCGATGTCAGGTGGTGGAGCAGCCTCCTCGGCCGCCTCTTCCTGTGCCCGGGCGAGGGTTGGGGCCAGTAGAAAAAGCTGGCAGGCGGCGAGACGAACGAGGTGCCGAATCGTCAGACGCATGGCATGTCCCTCCACAGGGGTCGCAATCGATGGGCGGTCCTATTGGGTCATTCTTCTTTGAACCGGTGCAATCCTGCCACACACGCGGGATGGTCCGGATGTGCCGCTGCGCGAGCCTGAAAGCTGGTCCGTAACTCAAAGGTGTGATGCGAAAAGAAGTAGACTAAACGTGAAATTGAACTTTTTGCGAGAACGCATCGTCGCCGCTCAGGGTGACTGTGCGGCGCTGCTGGCGAATTCTCGGTTCGCGCAGGGCGCCCGCCGATGGCGTCGCATTTGTCACGTAATTTTATCATAGTTTTGACTAATTCGGACCGACTGCAGTATACTCAATGATATACGGATGATAGTGCAAAAAAAATAGACTGACGAACTGCGGTCGACCAAAAAGGAATTCATATGCACACGGTAGCGGTCATACCGGCACGAGGGGGTAGCAGGACAGTTCCGCTCAAGAACATCCGCGACGTCGCGGGGAAACCGCTGGTCGCATGGGTGATCGAAGCATGCCTGGAGGCGGATACGGTCGATCGCACCATCGTCTCCACCGATCACGAGGGCATCGCGGAGGTCGCCGAGGAATGGGGGGCTGAGGTACCTTTCATGAGGCCGGACGAGTTCGCCGGCGATCTGGTGACACTCGATCCGGTGATCTACCACGCGGTCACCACCCTCGAGGCCCGGGACGGGGAGCAGTTGGACGTCGTTCTGACCGTTCAACCGACCTGTCCGCTGTTGCGCCCGGAGACTATCGACCGGTCGGTGGAGACGTTGATCGATGGCGGCTACGACTCGGTGATCATGCTGCAGGAGATCCGCCACATGTACTGGCGGCGGGTGAACGGGAAGTTCGAACCGCTCTACGAGGAGCGCGCCAATCGGCAAAAGCTGGAGCCACTGTATCCCGAAACCGGCGCCGTGTTCGCAAGCCGGCGGTCTATCATCAGTCCCGAGAACCGGCTCGGAGAGAACATCGGGCACGTGATCGGATCCGAAGAGGAAGCGATTGATATCGACACCGAGATCGACCTGAAGCTGGCCGAACTGGTGATCGAAAAGGCCCAGCGGGAGGGTCGACTGTGAGGCAACTGAAAATCGGGGACCGACCGGTGGGCGAGGGGGCTCCAACCTATATCATCGCGGAGGCCGGCGTTAATCACGAGTGTGACATGGATGTGGCCCTGCGGATGATCGACGAAGCCGCCGAAAGCGGTGCCGACGCGATCAAGTTCCAGACCTACCGGGCCGAGACGCTGACCACGCGCTGGGCCCCGCGCTACTGGGACCATCCCGAAGAGTCGGGGACACAGTACGCCATCTACCAGAACGCGGATGACTTCTGGCGCGAGGATTACGAGAAGCTGTTCAACCACGCGGACGAGGTCGGCATCGAGTGGCTCACCACGCCCTTCGATCTGGCGGCGGTTGACTGGCTCGGTGAGATGGACATGGCCGCCTGGAAGATCGCCTCGGCGGACCTGACGAACTGGCCGCTGATTCGCGCGGCGGCCGAGCACGGCAAGCCCATGATCCTCTCCACCGGCGGCGCCACCCTCGATGAGGTCCGAGGCGCGGTGGAACAGGTGCATCGGATGGGCAACGACCAGATCGTGCTGCTGCACTGCGTGCTGTCATATCCGACACCGAACGAGCAGATGAACCTGCGGCGTATCCCCTACCTGCAGGACGAGTTTCCTGAACTGATCATCGGGCTGTCGAGCCACGCGGTGCCGGATCGGTGTGTGACCGTGCCCACGGCCGCCGCGACGCTCGGCGCCAGAGTGATAGAGGTCCACTTTACACTGGATATGTCGCGTCCGGGCGAGGATCACTACCTGTCGGTGGATCCAGAGCATCTCGAGCAGATGGTCACGAACATCCGCATCGTGGAGAAGGCGCTGGGCAGTGAGGAGATCACGATCCTGCCCTGCGAGGAGCCAGCGCGCAAGTACGCGCGCCGCAGCATCGTCGCGGCACAGGACATCCCCGCCGGCACGGTCATCGAGCGCGAGCACCTGATCATGAAGCGCCCGGGGACCGGTGTGCAGCCGACCGAACTCGAGCAGATGCTGGGCCGGACGACCGCCAACGCGATCGAGGAGGACAAACTCGTCACCTGGGACGATATCGAGGGCGGCGAGCCCGGGCAGTAGCCTGCGGACACTCGCACACATGCGAAGCGCCCGGCCCGGGCCGGGCGCTTTGTGCATGTACGCGGGGAGGGCTCTGCGCGGTGTACGTCCAAACACCAGCGTGGAGGTGTGACGATGGACATGATCGACAACAATCTGCGGGAGATCAACTCACTTAACCAGCGCGGGGGCAGGATGCTCAGCGTGGTGGACCTGATCGAGGACGGGACGCTCGACACGGAGACGTCCGGCCTGATGCTCAGCTTCATGGCGGCGGGTGGATCGTTCCTTACCGCCGCGGGCCCGGGGGGCGTGGGCAAGACCACGTTGATGGCGGTCCTGTTGAGTTTTCTGCCGCCGGATGAGCAAATCCGCACGGTGACCGACCCGGCAGCAGTGGCAGAGCCCGAGCAGCCGACCTGCTGGCTGTGTCACGAGATCGGTTCGGGGCACTGGTACGGCTACCTGTGGGGCGATGAGGCGGCTGAATTCCTCGCCCTGCAACGCAGCGGGAGGATTGCGGGATCGCTGCACGCCGACACCGACGAGGAGATCACCGACCAGTTGCTCGGTCCGAGCGTGGGTGCTGCGGAGCAAGATCTGGCGGCGGTCGAGCTGCTGCTGACGATGGTGCGCGTGCGTGGAATGCGCCGCGTGGATGTCATCTACGAGTCGGAGGGTCGCGATCTGCCGCGATTCCGACCGATCGTCGAGTGGGACCGGGGCGCCGACGCGTTCGAGGTCATGCCGGGCGAACACCTCGCGCGCCTCAGGCAAAATGCGCGCGGACCGGTCCCGGACCCCGAGCGCGCGACGGCGTTCATCGGGGGGCTCGTCGAGCGACGCGTGCGCTACCTCGAGGACGTAATGGCGGAGGTAGCGGACTTCTACGCGGAGATCTGAAAACCTGAAAGGGGGCCCGCGCGATGGGATCGCGGAGATCCTGGATCGGCTGCTGCCTGGGATGCAGCGGCCTGTGGGTGGCAGCCGCAATCGCTGTCGTGCTGCTGGGCCGGATGGTCTTTCAGCACACCAGCGTGGAGACGGATCTGGAGGTCTTTCTGCTCTTCGGTCTGGTTCCCGCCGCGATCCCGGCGGTCATCGGCGTGATTCTGCTGCTTGTTGAAAGGGCGGAGCAGGCGCCGCAACGCGAGCGGCAGTTCGTGGATGACGTCTACACCATGATCGTCGCAGAAGATGGCGCGACGGTCGAGGAGATCGCGCGCAGGCTGGGCTGCCGCACGAAGAGGGTACGGGCGGCGCTGCAGGAGTTGATCGACGCGCGGCGGCTTGTCGGCTACCGCGAGACCGGCACTGACCGCTATCACGCGGTCGATCCGGGGGTAATGCGATCCGGCGACTGCCCCTGCTGCGGAGAGCCGCTGGATGAACCCGGCAGACGCGGACGCTGTGCGGCGTGCGGCTGCGAGATCTACCCGCCCCGGGGCGCCGGCGCGAGATATGGAGGATCTGAACGTGACTGACAATCGCGAGGGACGCTGTGTGAGCACGGAAGACGGGCGGTTGATCGTCCGTGATGGCGACGGAACACAGGTCGCTGTGCGGCCGTGGCTGCGCGCCCCGAACGTGGAGGGATTCGAGAAGGGGTTCTTCGAGGAACTCCTGCAGGCCACCGATGACCCGCTCGCCGAGCGCGCGCTGGCCGAGGGCGAGCCGACGCAACAGAGCGTTGCCGCGATGCTGCCCGCGGCGGTCGATGAGACGTTCGTGGGCGATCCGCGGCGCGATGAGCGCTTCCTCATCCAGCCCGACGGGAGCGTGGATGGGCTGCTCGAGCCGCTGGCGGCGCTCGCGCCCGGCGACCTGATGCGGCACGGCCGGTGGGGGCTGATCGATCGCCGACTTCCGCTGCCGGTGCTGCGGATCGAGGAGCCGGACGGGCCTGCCCGCGAGCAGATAGCGGTGGCGGATATCGACCCGAAGGGGCAGCCGCGACTGCTGGTTCGCAGGCACGTGGGTGACCGGACCGAGTACCTCGCACCGGCCGGTGAGTGCGAGGATCCTCAGGGCGCGTTCTGCGGCGCTGTGATAACGCACTGGCGGATGGTCAACGAATTCCACGGACGCGGCATGGCGCTCAGTGGCGGCGATGAGCTGATCGGCGACCTCGCGGCGAGCAATCTGTGGATGGCGGATCTGACGCTGCGCGGATGCCATCCGCGCTACGGAATCGGCACCTACGATCAGTTCAGGCACCACGGCTTCCCGCCCACGGTCATCCACCACGCGCGCTGCCTGCTGGAGTGGGGGCACTTCGGCCGGGCGGCCGATGTCCTCGGCTGCTATCTGGACGCCTACGTCGCCGATGAGGGCACATTCATCTACTACGGGCCGGCCCTTGCCGAGTACGGGCAGGTGCTGTCCGTGTGCGCGAGGTACGTGGAACTGTCCGGGGACGAGCGCTGGTGGCTGCGCCGGGAGAGTGTCCTGCGCCGCATCTGGCAGCGGCTGCTTGAACTCAGGCGCGAGGCCGTATGTGACGCGGATGCCCCGACCGGCGCCCGCGGACTTATCCCGGGGCTGCCCGAGGCCGACTACCACCACTCCGACGAGCAGTGGCGGGAGTACTACTACTCGGGGGACGCGTGGGCCATTCGCGGGCTGAGCGACGTGGCGCGGGTTCTGCGCCGCACCGGGTCGGGTGAAGAGGCCGCGCGCATCGAGCGGGAGGTCGCCGATTACCGTGACGACCTGCTGACATCGATCGAGGCAGCGAGCGTGGAGACCGACGATGGCGTGTATGTCCCGCCGGGGCCAACGCAGACGGAGCCGATCGAGCGCATGACGCAGGACCGGCACGCCTCGTACTGCAACTACCGGTACTTCGCGGAGATGGTGTCCGCGGGCGTGCTGCCGCAGCGGGTTATGCGGCAGATCCTCGACTGGCGCGCAGTCCACGGTGGCGAGTTGCTGGCTATGACGCGCTTCAAAAACCACCTCGACGACTGGCCGGTGCTCAACTGGGCGCGCGCGCTGCTGGAGACGGGAGAGATCACGCGGTACCAGCTTCTCCTGCACGCGCACCTTGCGCATCACCAGGCGGCAGGCTGGCTGGCCGCGCCCGAGCAGGTGGAGATCGTCCCCGACGAGGCGGGCGTTCGGCGCTTCTACGCCGGACAGGTCGTGCCCTGCCAGGTGGTGACGCCGCAGATGCTGCGCTGGGCGCTGGTGTACGAGCCGCGTGGGGCTCAGGTGCTGCTGATCGCGCCGGCGGTGCAGCGAAGCTGGATTGAGGATGGCCTGAGCGTTGAGGGCCTGCCGACACGCCGGGGCCCGGTGGATCTGTCGATGCGCGTCACGAACGGTGGCGTCGAAGTCGGGCTTCGTATTCCGGAGGGCGTTCCCGAGGTCAATGTTCGCCTGCCACTGAACCCCGGTGAGAAGTTGCAGCGGGCGGATATCGAGGGCGGACTGATCCTCGAGACCGCCGAGGATGAGGTAATCTTCCAGGCCCGGGGCGAAAGCGTCCAGGTCATCGCCCGGGTGCAGTGAAGCGCGGGCTCAGGTTGAGTCCGCAGTGGGCGGGGGTGGAACGAAACGCTTTTGCGCATCCGTAAGCGCATCGTAAAGTGCCGTGCCGTAGACGAACTGCGAGTGCCGCCGCATATCCGGGTTGCTCGCTGGGTCCTCGGCGTCTCGCGCAATTGAACCGTCCCGGCAGACAACGTGCGGCCGGGCCGCGTGCTGATACTCCAGCGGCTCGGGTGGAAGCTCGGGAATCGGATCTCCCTCGCAGACGTAGCGCTCGAGGGCCGGGATCGGCAGTGCGCCGAGGAGGTTCGCGAAGCGGATACCGCCGACCATCGGCGCGCCGAATGTATACACGCCGGCGACGGGGATGTCCCGCGCACAGAGCCACGGCGCCGCGAGAGTCGCCAGCGCGCCGCCCATCGAGTGGCCGGTGATCCAGAGCCGACGGGCGCCCGGTCCCGCGTCGAGTACCGCTGTCTGCACGTCCTCGGCCACCGCGTCGAACGCGCGCCAGAATCCGCGGTGCACATCGACCTCGCGCCCCAGGTCGGAGACGGTCGTCCACCGGATGTCCGCATCCGTGACGAGCCAGTCTCTGATCGCGTTGACCACGCGGCTGGAGGGCAGTTGAGGCGTCTCGCTGCCGCGGAAGACGACCAGCACGATGTCCTCGTTCGCCGCGACCAGCGCCTGTGTGTCGTAGCGGCCCACGGCCGTGCGGGAGATGAAGCGCAGCGAATCGCCGATGCCCCAGTGGGCGAAGCTGCTGCGCATCCGACGGAGCGATTCTTTCTCATCGCAGCCGACACAGCGGGTGACGATAGACGGGTAGACCCAGATGCTGGCGAGCGCGAGAAGATACGCGTTGACCGGATCGTGCCCCGGGGCATGGGCATTGAACCAGGCGAAGCAGTTCCGGCCCGGTGAGGTGTGCGCCTGCGTCATGATGCTCCTGCCTCCATGCTCAGCCACGCCCCGATCGCTCGCGCGGCACCCACAGCCGCAGCCGCCCGGGGGCGAGGCGAATGTCCAGCGATGCGCATGCAGTGACCTCCCCATCCACGATCACCGGGGCCTCATCGGGCTGCGTGACAGACACCTCGGTGGCCGCCCAGTGCCGCACCTCGGGCAGATCAAGGTGGTTGCCGGCGTAGATCAGCGGAATCAGCTCCAGCGCCCGCGCGCGGCTCACGTAGCTTGCGCGCCCGACGATCTCCTCTCCGGCGCTCTGCGCGCGATGGACGGTGCCGGCATCGATCCCCACGCCGATCGCGACCGCGCTCCAGGCGTCGCCACCATCAATTTCCAGCAGGTCGATGCGCGTGACGTCACCGGGAACCAGCCGAGCGATGGCCCCCCGGGGTCGAGGCTGATGCCGATGGTGCGGGCGAGGTCCGGTCCGCGGCCATTTCCCGACTCGGGATTGGTGATGATCAGCGCCCGTCGCGGACTGTCCGCGCTCAATGCCGTCTCCTGGGGCGAACGGGTCATCGGAGTCGGTCGATCATCTCGCCCAGCAACACGGCCTCCCACTCCGCCGCGGCGATCCAGGACTGCAGCGTGATGTCCTCGCGGCAGGACGCCACTACGGGCGCGCGATCGTCGCGCCCCGTGGCGGGATCGTTCCACAGCTTCGCGCGCACGTGCTCCATCAGCCGCAACGCGAGCGTGCGCCAAGGCCGCGTCTCGTCGGTCACCCGCGAGATCCGCACAAGGGCCGCCGCTGCCATGAAGCGGCACCACGTGAAGCTGGAGAACAACAGTCCGCCTTCCGCGCGGGAGTATTCCAGGTCCACGGTCGGACCCGGGTCGGCCTCGTCGATGCGCGTGGTGCACAGGTACCAGCGGGCCGCGCGCTTCAGAGCCATTTGCACGTCAGTCCGGCCGGTCAGGCCGAGCTGCTCAGCGGCCACGAGGAAGTGATACAGCCCCATGCCCTGATCCGGCACGTTCTGCTCGCCGAAGCGCTGGCCGCGGCCGATCTCCGCGAATTTGTAGGGCCAGACACCGATCGCCTCCTGCCCCGCGAGGTAGTGGTCGAAGCCCCGGCGGGCGGCAGCGAGCCATGAGTCCGGCGCGTCGGCACCCAGCGGCTTGAGCGTGTTGTACGCTCGGCTGAGGGCCATCGCCGCGAGCGCGTTGGAGTTCTGACAGTCGTGGGTGGCTCCCTCGTGGTGGGCAAAGACGCCCGGGCGCAGTTCGCTGCGCCGGACCCACTCCGCGCCCATTCGCAGGCGCTGGATGTCCTCGTCATCCGGCTCGAGGCCGACGTCGATGGTCGAGCACAGCAGGTTGATGATGATGGCGGTGTCCACGCCGTCCACCGGTGGGAGCGGGTCGGTGATGCGCGTGAAGTTCGTCTGGTGATCGCCGCCCCACTCCCCGGAGACCATGTGCGCCCAGCCACCGCGGCGCTCCGCGCATTCGTGCTGGCCTTTGTAGACGTAGCGGCGCGCATCAAGGGCGCGCTCGCGCCAGGCCGGGTCACCGGTATCATCCCAGCGACGCGCGAAGGCAACTGCGGCAGCGGCCGCATCCCGGAAATCGTACTTGTCCTCCTCCGAGTGGATCGCGCCGAAGTGCGGGTCGGATTCGTCGCGGACCTGGCGGCGCTCGGCCCAGTTCACGAGCGCATGGCGCATCTCGTGGAGCAGGTGCAGATCCGGCTCTCCCTCGCTGAGCATCGGCCACAACTCATCCCAGCGGTTCAGCGCCTCGCTGTCATCAGCGCCGATGTCCCGAACGTAGTCCGAGAACTGCGGGGCCTTCGGCAAATCGGCCAGCTTGGTCGTCAGCCGGTGCAGGTAGACCTCGGAGAGGGGCATATCCGCATCGGGTCGATCTGCTCGGAAGTAGAAGCTGACACGCTGGTTCGTCATGTCAACCGCGGCGAGAGGAATCAGTGTCTCGCGCGCGGGGGCACTGACAAAGTGTACGCCATCACGACTGATCTCGAGGTATTCGCGGGGTTCGGACAGCACCAGTGTCAGCGCGAGGCTGTCGTTCTCGACCTCCAGGCCGTTCACCTCGAAGTTGAAGATATCCAACTGCTGCGGGGGATCGAAGTCAGCCGCGTGATAGAACCACGGCAGCTTCGCGGTAAAATCCTCTGCTCGGAATCTCAGCATCTGACCAGTCCTCTCTCACCGGGCACCACTGCGCCCTCGCGCGCTCCAGATCAATCCACCCGGAGCGTCATCCCGAAGATGGAGTTAGCCCCTTTGGTCTCTCCTGCGTAGAACACGACGAACCACCGATCCCCGCCGAGGTGGGTCATCCACGGATACGAGTAGTCCTCGAATCCCTCAAACGTGGCCACACGCCCCAGCCTCTGCCAGTCGAGTGCCTCCGCATCGGCCTGCCACAGGTAGATCTCGCCGCGCTCGGTCCGCTGTGACTGCAGCGCGTAAAGCCGGCGGCCATCACGCGGATCGACCGCGAGAAAGGGGCTCGGGTGCGTGGCGGCAGGGCCCTGCATCACCAGGCGGGTCTCGCACCACATCTCTCCCGCATCATCGCTGACGAACTGGCGATAGGCGTGAGCCGGGTTCTCGCGCACCAGGCCGATCAACCGGTCGCCGACAGACACGAATGCCGGCTCCACCAGGGCACACTCGGATATTGTCCGTGGCGGGCCCCACGTCCTGCCTCCATCGCGCGAGAAAGCAATCCAGATGCCCTGTCCGCGAGGCGGGCGATAGTGGCCGCACACCGCCAGCCCCCGACCCGGCACCTCGAATACGCGTCCGTAGACCGAGCCGGTCGCGTTGTCGGCGAGGCGCGAGGTGTCCACCGGCTTCCAGCTTCGCGCCGAATCATCCGAGCGCCAGCCGGTCACGGTGTTGCGCCGGTCGCCCGTGAACGCCATCGCAAGCAGCACCAGCGCACCGTCCTCCGCGGCGCCGAGAGCCAGGTTGCCACAGTGTCGGTAGTCCTCGCCCGGGCCGAATGTCCTCAGCACATGCGGCGGCGCGAAGGCCTCGCCACCGTCGCGTGACACCGCAACCGCCGGGCAGCCGCCAACGGTGTGCGCGCGCCCGGCGACGAAGGCCGCGACCAGCGCCCCGTCCGATGCGCGGGCGATCTTCGGCCAGGCCAGGTGCGCGTACCGCTCATCCTCGGGCGCGGGGATAAGCAGTCGCGGCTGTCCGTAGTCGGCAGCTTCGGGCCTCACAGGGCGCTCATCCCCTCCACGTACCCCCGCGCGAGTTGCCGGCCGACCTGCAGGTAGCTGTCGCGGTATGTCTTGCAGCCGGGCAGACGCTCCAGCAGCAGCGTCTCGGTCAGAAAGCCCCTCCGCGCGATCCGCAGGTCCATCGCCTCGCGCGGCAGGCGCGCGGGCGTCTTCGGCGGGCCCGCGTCCACCAGGTTGAAGCCCAGGTGCTCGCGCAGTGCAGCGTTGATGGTCTCGGTAGCCGGGCCCGGGTCGCCGAACTGGTCCATCTCGTCGCGATGGCGGCCGTTGTGCAGGCTCACGAGCAGCCGCGGTCGAAGCTCGCGCAGAAATCGCCACAGGTCCTGCTGTTCGGGGGCAGGGCGCTCGTGCCATGTCGCCGACAGGTTCACGCCGGGACCGTCGGTGATGCCCGGGGACACGTTGAAGTAGGTGCGACCGTAGAAGACGCCGTCAACGTTGAAGACGGGCACGAAGAAGAAGGCGTAGCGCTGCAGCCACTCGTCGCGAGAGATGACCTCGCGCATGAAGCCCTCGCAGGCGTACATCCCCGCGGTCTCGGACGCATGCTCGCCGGCGATGACGAAGATACGGTCGCGGTTGGCCCATGGCCCGGGCGCGGTCAGACGCGCCATGGTCACCGTGTAGCCGGTGGCACCGGAGTGCTCGGATCGCGCGACGGTCGCCACCGCCACGCGATTGCGGTGGCGGGAGACGAGGTCAGCCAGCAGACGATCGCGGTGATCGAGTGTGAAGGGCGTCGGAGACGCGAAGAGCACCCGCGAGGCGTTCAGCTTCACGTGATAGCGGACGCCGTAGGGCACGTGTGAGGCGTCACCGTAGCGCTCGTCGATCTCGGGATAGCCGGTGGGCGTCCAGTCCACGATCTCGAGCCGATCCGTGTCGAACGGCAGCCACGTCTCGCCGTCGTCCACGGAGTACGCGGTCGCGCTCTCATGCCAGGGTGTGCGGCCCTCGTGATTGAAGTCCGCGACCTCCAGCGCGATCTCGCGGCCATCGCCCGGTGACTCGATGGCGAGCAGAAAGCGCCAGGCATACGGCGCAAGCCCGCACCGCGCGCGGAAGCGGAAGTGGTCGGGCGCGATCTGCGCGAAATCATGCCCGTTGCCGCAATGCAGGCGCGAGTCCAGCGCGATTTCGGCGAACTCAGCGCGCTCCCCGCCGGGCCGCCAGTCTTCGTACGACCAACCAGTCATCGCTCACGCCGCCCTTGCCGTCACGATTCAGGATTCTCGTTTCCCGGTTCCCGACGGTCAAATCTGTACGGGGCGGCCTTCCTCGCCGGACTTCGCGCAGGCGAGGGTGACGGCCAGCGTCTTCAGGCCGTCGGAGTAGGGGGAGAGGATACCGGACGTGTCGCCGGTCTCGATTGCCTCGATGAACGCGAGGTCCTCGAAGCGGTGTGGCTGCCCGTCGAAAGGCGGAATCTGCTTCTCTTCATCCTCGAACCGGATCGTGACGTTCTTGCCCTGCCACTCCACGCGTCGGTCTGTACACAGCACCTCCGCGCCCGACCCGCGCGGCGCGCCGTCGATCAGCGCGTAGCAGTTGGTGATTGTGCCCAGGGCGCCGTTTTCGAAGCGCACGCAGGCTGCGCCGACGTCATCGTTGTCCCAGTCCTCCCAGCCCTGGTGGACGACGTTGTTCTGCCAGCCGAAGACCTCCACGATCTCCCCCACCGCGTAGCGCATGGTGTCCACGACGTGCGTGACCTGCTCGACGACCTGCCCGCCGGAGCGCTCCTTGAAGCGGTTGAAGAACAGTTTCGGGGTGCCGATGTACCAGAACATTTTCGCAAGCACCGGTGTGCCGGCCTGGACGGCCTCGCGCACCGTCTGACCGACCGGGGAATGGCGCCACTGATAGCCGACGCACGTGATGAGCCCCTGGCGGCCGACCTCCGCCGCGACTTCCTCGGCGAAGCCCAGATCCAGCGCCTGCGGCTTCTCCACGAAAAAGTGCGTGCCCGTCTCAAGCGCCGCCTGCTCAGCGTCTCCGTGCGCGTTGGGCGGGATCGCGATGTAGACCGCGTCGGAGCGTTCGCACACGTCGCGCTCGCTGCCGACGGCCTCGCCGCCGTACTCCTCGGCGAAGCTCTCCGCGGCCTCGCTGTCCACGTCATAGTACGCGACAAGCTCCACGTCCGGATGATCGCCCAGGGTCGGGCCGATATGCGCATTGCGCATGATATTTCCGCAGCCGATTACGCCGATCTTCGCCATCGTCGTCGCCTCCCACGAATCGCTAAGAGCTGTGTGAGCACTTCGCCCGGAGGCGGGCGGAAGCCTTCCCCGGGTTAAAGGGGGACGCCCGCACCTGTGTGTGCGGGCGGGTGGGTGGGGAGGGTGCGGGAGCTTTATTTCCACCGCCGCCACATGTAGGCCGAGGGGCTGGGGGTGGCCCTG
>CAZAHB010000034.1:0-32624 GCA_964484945.1 uncultured Armatimonadia bacterium
CGACGAGAACCCGGCCGCCACGAGCTACTCCCTCTCGCCCTCCGACAGCGCGGGCTGGTGCCAGTGTCCGGAGTGCAAGCCAATGTACGAAACTGATCCGCAGGGGAACCTGTCGGTGACTCCCGCGGTGCTGCATTTCTACAACGGTGTGGGCGAGATCGTCGCGGAGACGTATCCCGATAAGGTCCTCGCGGGCTACGTCTACGCGCAGTACGTCTACCCGCCCGAGGACCCGATCGAGCTTGAGCCGAATGTGTTCCTGGTGTGGGCGCCGAGCATGGACTACGGGTACACGCTCTTCCGGCCGGAACTGCGCGAGACGTGGGAGAGCCTCGCGCAGCAGTGGACGGAGGTCACCGACAATATCGCCTACTACGACCTGCCCAACCGCCTGCGCAACGAGGCCGGAGCACCGAACCCGCCGGGCGTGGAGATCCTCCAGTTCCTCTACCCGCGCCTCAAGCAATACAACATGAGGGGCGTCTACGTTTACGGGCAGGATGCGTGGGGCACCGGCGCGCCCACGAACTACCTGCTCGCGAAGCTCGCGTGGGATCCGGAAGCGGACATCGAGGGGCTGCTGGAGGAGTTCATGCAGCGCTGCTACCATGAGGGCTCCGATGAGATCGCGCAAATGTACGAGATGCTCGACGCCGAGGTCAAGCGCCACTTCATCGAAAACGAGGACGCGCGCTACGTGCTGACCCCGGGGATGATGGAGGATGTCTACGCGCGAAACTTCAAGGAGATGGAGCTACTGTATCGCATGGCAGAGGGGGAGCCCACCGATCCGGATGCGCAGCAGCGCCTTGAGTGGCTCGGGTGGAACCTGACGATCCTGCACTGGAACCTGCGCCAGCGGAAGATGCTCGAGAACCCGGACGCCTCGAGCTTCTACATGTCGGACGCGGATTTCTTCGCGTGGTTCGCCGAGCGTCAGGGCTCACTGGCGCTCAAACCATCCAGCGACCGTACCGGGGGCGACGCGAAGCAGGTTGCGGTGTCCTCGGTCGAGGAGGTGTCCAACGCGCAGGAGGTCACACCGTTCCTGTTGCGCGGAGACCAGCACATCGTGATCCTGCCCACAGAGGACGCGGCCACGGTGAGCTTCAGCCGGATCAGCACGCGCGGGAAGCTGGTGCAGTATCGCGTGCTGGGGGCCGACGGCGAGGATATCACCGCCGGCATCATGAGCGATGAAATCCCGGTGACGCTCGATGCGGCAGGATCGCCGCACTACCATCTGCTTATCGCAGGCGGCTCGGCCAGTTTCGCCCTGCAGGTCGAGGGCGGAGCGTGGGCGGTATCCGACAGCGTGGACGGCAAGGGCCTGCACCTGCTGCACAATGTCAGCCCGGTGTACTTCGAGGTGCCGGAGGGATGCACCAGCTTCAAACTCTCGCTGCAGGCCACCCCTCCCGGGGAGACTGCCGCGGGGACGCTCTACACCCCGGATGGCCGCGAGGCAGGAAGCTTCCAGGTGGTGGATGTGCCGATCGACCGCAAGGAGGTCACGGTGAGGCCGGATGATGCCGGCTGGTGGAAGCTGACCATCGAAGAGGCAGATACGGGGATCATCGATGACGTGTGGATCGACCTCGGCGACGAACTCCCGCAGTGGACCTCGCTGGTGCCCGGGCAGGCGCTGAGCGTGCGGGAACGGTAGTGACGGCAAGTGGCAAGTCAACGGGAACGGCAACGGCGGACGGCTGCGGTCGTTCGCCGTTTGTCGTTGCCGTCAGGAACGGGCGATCGCGTGGCCGCCCCGCCTCCTCCGTGGCATGTCACCTGGCAGGCATCTGCCCGCCGCCGCGAGGCAGGTCCCGCCTGCTATTGCGAGGAAACGGCCTCCCCATGTTTGATCATCGGATCGCGGAGGTTTTCTCATGTACCACCGGAGCCTCGCCGCCATCATCATCGCTCTCGCGGTCACATCGAGCGCGTGGGCAGCGCCGCTGACGCTCGTCGAGGACGGTGCGAGCGACTTCGCCATCGTACACGCGCCTGATGCCCCGCAGACGGTGGTAGAGGCCGCGCAGGAGCTTCAGCATTACATCCGGCGCGCGACCGGCGCGGAGCTTCCGATCGTCGAGGAACCGACAGAACCCGCGATCATTCTCGGTGCCGCCGGCGGGATGGACCTGTCCGGGGTGCCGTGGGAGGGCTTCCGCATCGTCACCCGCGAGGGGAGCATCCTCATCGCCGGCCGCGATACCGCCGAGGGTGAGCGCACGCCGCAGGGCGGAACATCCGCCGGCACGCGCAACGGGGCGTATGAGTTCCTCGAGCGCTTCCTCGGCGTCCGCTGGCTGATGCCGGGTGAGCACGGGGATCATGTCCCCACCACGCAGACGGTGACGATCCCCGACTGCGATATCCAAAACGCTCCGTTCTTCGCGAACCGCCGGCTGCCGTATATCCAGTGGCGAAGGGATGCCGTTGAGGAGTGGGTCCGTCGGCAGCGGCTGGCAGTCGGGCACGGACCAGAGGGCCAGTCGCTGCAGCTTTCGCACGGCCACAACTGGGATACGATTCCCGAGGAAGCGTTCACGAACCACCCGGACTGGTTCGCCGAGCACGGTGGGGAGCGCATGCCGCCGACCGGTCAGTACAAGCTGTGCATCACGAACCCGGAAGTGGTCGAGCAGTTCGCGGAGGCCGCCCGGAAGCGGTTCGCCAACGGCGCGACCGTGTTCTCTCTGTCTCCCAGCGACGGGGGCGGGTGGTGCCAGTGCGAGGACTGCCGGGCGCTGTATTTCGAGGTCGAGAAGACCGGGCGCACCACGCAGGTCACGCCCGCGATCATCCACTTCTACAACGCGGTCGCCGAACGCGTGGCGCCTGACTACCCCGACCGCATCTTCTGCGGCTACGTCTATCAGGATTACGTCTACCCGCCGCCCGAACCGATCGACCTTCACGAGAATGTGTTCCTCGTCTGGGCGCCGAGCTTCGACTACGGGTTCCAGCTTTTCCGGCCACAGACGCGCGAGTTGTGGGAGAGACTCGCCGACCACTGGACGAAAACCACCGAGAACATTGCCTACTACGATCTGCCAAACAAGGTCAGCAATTCACTCGGCGCGATCAACCCGCCCGCAATCGAGATCCTCGACTTCATCTACCCGCGGCTTGAGCAGCACAACTTCAAGGGTGTCTACGTGTACGGTCACGAAGCGTGGGGCCATGCCGCGCTCATGAACTACCTGCTCGCGAAACTCGCGTGGGACCCCGGCGCTGATATTGACGCGCTGATGGACGAGTTCCTCACCGCCTGTTACGCGGAGGGCGCGGACGAGGTCGGTGCCATCTATCGGCTGCTCGACGAGGCCACGAAGCAGTACTTCCTGGCCAATGAGGGCGCCACGTACTCGCTGACCGAAGACTGGCTGCGCAACGTGTACGCCGCGAATTTCGCCGAGATCGAGCGGCTCTACCGCCAGGGCGAAGCCCGGATCACCGGTGAAAGCGCGACGGTGCGCCTGAAGCGGCTGGGCATGAATTTGACGCTGCTGCACGGGAATCTGCGCCGTTTCGGGATGCTCGACGACCCGGAGGAGTCCAGCTTCTACCTCAGTGATGCGGACTTCCGCGAGTTCGTGAACGAGCACCGCAATTCGCTGTATGTCTCGCCGATGAAGGCCTTCGAGGTGCCCGAGGAGGCAAGGGTCTCCTACTCTGTGACACCCGCCGGCGCGATTCCGAACGCCGCGGAGGTCAGCCCCTTTAAGCTGCGCGGCAATCAGCATCTGATCCTGCGCGCGAATTCGCCCGGACCGATCGGTCTGGAGATGCCCGCGATCAACGCGCGGGGCTCGCTGCCGAGGTGCGTGGTGTGTGACGCGGGGGGCAGCGAGACCCTCCGGGATGTTTTCGAACGCGGTGAGCCGCTCGTGTTCGATGCGGAGGGCTCCGACTACTACCACGCGTTCATCCGCGCCGGCGGGGCGTTCTACCGCCTCGAGGTCGAGGGCGCCGACTGGGCCGTGCATGACTACCCGGAGGGCCGGGGCGTTCACTTCCTGGGCCACCTGACGCCGATGTACATCCATGTGCCGGAGGGCGCTGAGGTGCTCGATCTGTGGATGGGCGCGACGCCGCCGGGCGAGACTGCGGCGGGGACGCTCTATGCCCCGGACGGGGGCGAGGTCTCGACCTTTGACTGCACCGCGAAGTCCATCGACCAGCAGCAGTTCGAGATCGGCGCAGGGGATACCGGATGGTGGAAACTGGTGCCGACCGAGCCGGAGACCGGCGTGGTCGATGACGTGTGGGTGCACCAGGACGGCGGTGGCTGGCTCGTGCTTGATCCGGAGAACGCGCTGATCGTAACGCAGTAGACAGGCCCCGCATCGCACTCGAGGTGAAAGCCGGGACTGATGGAATACCAGTTGCTCCAGGAGATCGTGCTGATCATCGGCCTGTCGGTGGGGGCGGTGTATGTCTGCCGGCGCCTGCGCATCCCCGGGATCGTGGGCTTCCTCGTGACCGGCGCGGCCGCCGGGCCGCACGGGCTGGCGCTGATCGGAGCGCCCGAGGACGTCGAACTGCTGGCCGAGGTCGGTGTGGTGGCGCTGTTGTTCACGATCGGACTGGAGCTGTCGCTGAGGCAACTGTGGCGGATCCGCAAGCAACTGCTCGTTGGAGGCACCCTGCAGGTGTTTCTGACCGGCGCAGCCGTCGCGTTGATCGCCACGCAGCTTGGACAGCCGCGCAATGAGGCGATCGTCATCGGCTGCCTGGTGGCGCTGAGCAGCACGGCGGTGGTGCTCGGGCTGCTGCAGCGCCGCGGAGAGATCAATACCCCGCAGGGTCGGTCGAGCCTCGCGCTCCTTATCTACCAGGACCTGGTCGTGGTGGGGCTGATCTTGATGGTCCCGCTGCTGGCCGGCAATGGCGAGGGCGTTGGCGTCACACTGCTGTGGCTGGTGCTGAAGACCGTGCTGGTCGGTGCGGGTGTAGTCGTGCTCTCGCGCTGGGTCGTGCCGAAGGTGCTGCTGAGCGTTACCCGGACCGGCGAGCGGGAGTTGTTCGTGCTCTCGATCGTGTTTATCACGCTCGCGATCGCATGGGCCACATCGCTTCTGGGCCTTTCCCTGGCGCTGGGAGCGTTCCTGGCGGGCCTGATTATCTCCGAGTCCGAGCACAGCCACCGGGCGCTCGGGAGCATCCTTCCCTTCCGTGACGTCTTCACGAGCTTCTTCTTCCTGTCGGTGGGGATGATGCTTGATGTCGGCTACGTCGCCGAGGCGCTTCCTCTCATCGCCGGGACAACCTTCGGGGTGATCGTGCTCAAAGCGGCCCTGGTCTGCGTTTGTCTGATAGTCCTCCGCTCTCCGTTGCGCATCGCCGTCATGGCCGGTTTGACCCTCGCGCAGGTGGGGGAGTTCTCTTTCTTGATCTTCCAGGTCGCGGTGGATCAGGAGATGCTCAGCGAGGCGATTCGGCAGCTTTTCCTCGCGGTCTCGGTGATTACGATGATGCTCACGCCGGCGCTGGTGGCCATCGCGCCCCGGCTCGGTGAGGCGATCGCGGGGATCCGATGGCTTCGGTTCCTCACCCGCCGATCCACTGGTGAACCGCCCGAAGAGGTCGAGCAGATGCAGGGGCATCTGATCATCGCCGGCTTCGGCTTCACCGGGCAGAACCTGGCGCGGGCGGCCCGTGCGGCGGGCATTGACTACGTAGTGATCGAACTGAATCCTGACACGGTCCAGAGGTGCGCCGCCGAGGGTGAGTCGATCTTCTGCGGCGACGCCACGTACGCGCCGGTGCTCGAACACGCCGGAATTGAGCGGGCCGATGTGCTGGCGGTGGTGATGTCCGATGCGGCCGGGACGCGCCGGACCGTGGAGGAGACGTCGCGGCTGAACCCGTCCTGCCACATCATCGCCCGTTCGCACTTCGCGACTGATCTGGACGATGTCGTGGAGCTTGGTGCAAACGAGGTCGTGGCCGAGGAGTTCGAGGCCTCGATCGAGATATTCTCGCGCGTGCTCCGGGCGTATATGGTCTCACCCGATCGCGTCCAGCAGATCATCACTGAAGTCCGGGCGGATGGCTACGCCCTGCTCTCGGACGCCGACCAGCGCGCGCTGGACGCGGGCGAGGAGCGCGCTGCGGTAGACTGGCACCACGACGTCTCGGCACTGCGGATCTGCGAGGGTTCGCCACTGGCAGGCCGCACCCCGGCGGAGCTGAACCTCCGCGCCGAGTACGGCGTGACGCTTATCGCCGTGCAGCGTGAGGGAGAGGCGGTACCGAACCCGCCCGCGGACTTCACCATCGAGGCCGGCGACATCGCGGTGGTCATGGGAGATCGCTCGACACTCGCCGACTTCGCCGCCGCCTGCAGAGTGGACTGACCATCATGCCGAGACGGTCCCGAGGAGGACGTGCAATGGCCGAGCCGCAAGGTGATCGCCGCCCGCCATGCCCGGGGCGCTCCGCGCGGTACGGGACATTCAGGCGCATGATGCTCTGCGCAGCGCTGGTGACCATCTGTGTGAGCGCGATGGCGCAGGGACAGGCGGGCCTGGTGGAAGACCTCCCGTCAGACCCCGTTCGCACGCACCTTATCGACGAGACCGCCGAGACGCCCGAGGATCGGGTCAATCCCTGCGCCCGGTGGATCGACCGGCGGCTTGAGAAGGCCCTCGCCGACGAACTGCAGGAGGTATGGCCGCGCGACACGTGGCAGGAGGCGCCACAGTTCCTCAACTGGGCGGTCTGGGGGTATCTCTCAGCGGACAGCAGGTTCCACGGCGATGAGCGACTGGTCAGCATGATGGGCGAGTGGATCGACGCTCAGATCGAGGCGCTGGAGACCCCGCCGGAGGAGCCGGAGAAGCGGGCCGACTGGAACCCGCGGCGGCTCCCCTTCTGGACCTTCCACAATGCCTCGCTGCCACTGCTGGAGTTGCTCGACCGGCCGGACCTCGCCGCGGAGGTGGGGGAGGCCCGCGTTGAGGCATGGCGTGACCTGTGTGTGGAGAACGTAGAGCGCTGGGGCGAGCCGGACGCGTGGAATGACCTCATCGAGCGGGCCGACGACTACGTCAATATTGCGACCCACCCGATGGCGGCGTTCGTCCATGGCTGGATCCTCACCGGAGAGCAGCGCTACCTTGAGATGGCCGCGCGGATCATCGGCATCCTCGCGCGCGGCCAGGCTCCGAGCGGCTCCTTCCCCTACCGTCATTTCGGTGGCGACCACCTCGAGTCCGAGGCGATGTACTACCACTCGATGAACGTCCGGGCTCTCTACCTCTACTGGTGGCACACCGGCAGCGAACTGGCAGCCGAGACGCTGCGCCGCTCCGCACCCTACTATCCACTGCGCATGGCGCCGAAGTACCACTGTGAGTATCACACGGTCATCTGGTGGAAGAATCAATGGCGCACATTCTGGCCCAACCACATAGCGATGGTTGCCGCCGTGACCGGTGACGGTGAGAACGCTGCGATCGCGAATGCCATGGCGCGCGATAACGTTTCGGCCGACCGCACGGACCTGGTGCTCGGTTCACACGCCTACCAGCAGATGGCGCTGCGCGAGGCCGAGGAGAGCGAGCGGCGTGGTGACTACATCATCGAGGACCCGGACATCGGCGGCCTGCGGGGTAGATACGGGCGGCTGGACTTCAACTTCTCGACGAACTCATACTCACACACCCTGGCCGGCGCGATGGCCACCAGCGAGGACGGAAAGCGGTACGCCGCCCTGCACCGCGCCTGCCCGCTGATTCGGACCGCTCCGCTCAGCGAGAGTCATCGCACGAGCCCGAACTACTGGGCCCTCGGGAGGCACTCGCCGGGCCGAGAGCTTGTCATCGCGGACGATTTCGCCGCCGCGGCGTCTACATACGCCCCCTTCCAGCCATCGACCACCTGGCGGCCGCTGCATCGCAGCGCTCCCTGGAAGATCGCGCAGGCGTGGCTCTACACGCCGACCACCGTGATCGGGCTCATGATCGACGTGCCGACCCTGCCTACACAGGCTCGGGAGGTCTGTCACCAACTGCGCTTCATCCTCGCCGGCGATTCGGAGCTTGTTCACGAGGGTGATGGGCACTACGATGCGGGCCTGCTCTCGGTCGATGTCCACGCGACGAATCTGGAGCACGCGATCATCGAACGGACGCGCCGCTACGAACTGAATACCGGAGGTCGCAAAGACTGGCAGCTTGCGCTTTCCGACCGCGACCGCAGCCCCGTGCACATCGCGCAGGCAGAGGAGCCGCCGGAGGAGTTGAAGCTTCCGGAGCCCGAACTGTATGAGCCGGGCGACCGGCGCTACAGTCTGGTCGAGATCAGCCCCGCCGATGAAAGTGGGGCCGAGGCGGTCGGGTTGCAGTCAGAAGACCAGGTATGGTCATTCCTGGCTGAGATCGGCGACATGCGCTACCTGCTGGGCGTCAACCTCCACGACTTCGGCAGCACCTTTGATTGGACGCCACCGGATGGCGTGGAGAAGGTCGAACTGTTCCGATCGTGGGCCGACGGCGATGAGGCCCGCGAGACGGTTGAGGTCGGCGACGGGATCACGCTCAGCGTGAAGGGGGCCGGGCTCTTCGTCATCACATACTAACCTGATGCCCGGATCTGTGCAGCTATACCCGCTGGAGTCTTCAGGCTCGGCGGCAGTACGCTGCACGTCGTGACCTCCGGGCGCCACGAATGCACTCTCTGAGAGGATGGACAACATGTCCGACACACAGACCGATCCGTACGCATGGTTCGATGAGGCCAGGTTCGGGATGTTCCTGCACTGGGGAATCTACTCGCTGCTGGGGCTGGGCGAACAGGTGATGTTCCGCGGGCACCTCAAGCCGAGCGAGTACTTCAAGCTGGCTGACGAGTTCACCGTGCCGAACTTCGACGGGCACGAATGGGCCCGCATGGCGCGGGACGCGGGCATGCGCTACATGGTGCTGACCACCAAGCACCATGATGGCTACTGCCTCTTTGACTCCCCGAACTGGGAGTTCGATGCGCCGAACACCGCTCCGGGCCGCGATCTCGTGGCCGAGTACGTCGAGGGCTGCCGCGAGGCGGGTTTGCGCGTGGGGATCTATTACTCGCTGCAGGATTGGTCCTTCCCGGTGATGTTCGACGGCCCCGACGCCGACCCTGATGAGCTTGAGCGGCTGATCCAGAAGACGCACGATGACGTGCGCGCGCTGTGCAGCAACTACGGGAAGATCGACCTGATGTGGTTCGACGGCCGCTGGCCGCTGCACGATCTGTGGCGCTCGGAGCAGATCGATGACATTATCCGCGAGCTTCAGCCCGAGGCGATGATCACCGGCGACCGGCTGCACGGGAACCCCACGCAGTTCCCCGACAGCCCCTCCGCGCCCAAGCCCCGCCCGGGCTACACCGCCCCAGGCGAGCGCCGGATCCAGGCCTCGGAGGTGCCCGTGCCCTGGGAGGTCTGTGATGTCAACCAGCACCGCTGGTGGGGCTATGTCAAGCACGATCACGCGTACAAAAGCGCCACGGAACTGACCTACCTGATGGCGGACTCGCTGGGGCAGGGAGCGAATCTTCTGCTGAACTTCGGCCCGATGGGCGATGGTGCGTTCCCGCAGCGCGCACGCGAGCAACTTGAGGGCCTCGGGCGCTTTACGGAGCGGAATGCCGAGGCGATCTACGACTCGGAGGGCGCGAACGAGTTGTTCGAGTACCTCGTCATCGGCGCCATGACACAAAAGGATGAGACACTCTACCTGTGGGTCAAGTACTGGCAGGGGGAGACGTTGCACTTCGCGGGCCTCGCGAACGAGATCCGCGGGGCGCGGGTGCTCGGCCGCGAGGATATCGACGTATCGGTCGAACGCGACGGTGATCACATCTACCTGACCGGTCTGCCGGAGCTTCCCCCCGATCCGGACATCACTGTCATCGCCATCGACTGCGAGGGCGAGCCGGAGGCGGTCGAGTGGGGCGAGCGGCGCCTGCACGGTGGCGACTATGACATGCGCGTGTGGGCGGACTGGATCAGGCGCTGAACGGATGGGGGAGAGGTCGTCGGGACTGTGTCGCCCGATGATGCCACCATCACCGCCCGCATCGAGGGCGCGCGGAGCGCTATCCCGCGTCGAGGGAGGTCCATTCCTCGCGCACAGCCCCCGCCTGCCTGAGCCGTTCGGGCGCATCCTCTTCGGGGGCCACGCGGATTTCGAGCGTACGCCCACCGTCGTAGCCGTGCTCCCGCAGCATAGCGAGATACGGTGCGAAGTCGATGCATGCCTCGCCGGGGATGTAGTGGTCCGTCCCCTCCGCGTCAACATCGTGCAGGTGGAGTGTGAACAGGCGCCCTGACGCGAGGGCCGTGGAAAGCTCGTCCAGCAGGTCGAGATGCGCCTGCCGGGAGTGGCCGATGTCCATACACAGGCCGACGTGCTCCCCGAGGCCATCGATCATCTCCAGCACGGAGGCCATCGTCGATCCCGGCCTGCCACCGCGACCGATGTTCTCCACCGCAAGCCGAATTCCGGCATCCCCCGCCTCCTCGGCGAGCACCTTCAGCGACTCCATCGCACGGTTCTGTGCCGCGGGCCAATCACTCTCGTCGTTGCCGGTCGCGCCGGTGGGGTGGATGACGATCTCCGGGATGCCACCGGCCTGCATCAGGTCGAAGTAGCCAGTATTCGCCTGGATCGATGCGCGGCGATCATCGTCATCAGGTGCGTCGAGGATTCGGCCGGCGCGCGGGCTGTGCACCGACGGCACTGAGATGCCGGCCGCGTCCAGACGTTCGCAGACGCCGGCGGGATCGCCCTCCCAGGCGCTCACGACCGGTGACCACTCGGCGGACAGTTCGATTTCACTGAATCCGGCGTCGGCCATCAGGCGGATGGCCTCATCCGCGGGGACGTGGCCCAAAAGCCACGTCGAGATTGCATACGTGCTCATTCTTCGGTCCCTCCGTGCCCCGTTCAACCACACTGAATCACGACATGTTGGTGGCATCGGCCACGATCAGGATGTTGTTGGGGGCGCCGCTATTCCTGTTCGGTCGAGACATCGTTCGGGGATGTTTCATCGGAAGGTGGATCTTCCCCGGACGGATCTTCCCCGGACGGCTCTTCTCCGGACGCATCGCCATCCGGCGACGCCCCGTCAGCGGGAGCGTCTTCACCGGGTTCGTCCACCTCGTTCGCCGGTGCCTGCTGCTCCTGAAGCAACTCCGGCGGTTCGTCCTCGGGGCTGAGCGCCACGGATACGCCGACCCACGCCCAGAAAGCCGCGACGAACGCCATGGCGACCGCGAAGATCGTGAGGCATCCGCGCATCGACGGCGTGTTCTCGGCGAGGAATGCGGTAAACAGCATGATCAGGCCCGGCGCCAGGACCAGCATTGCGAGACGGAATTCGACATCGACACCGCGGACCATCAACGAGACGTTCAGCGCCAGCCCTGCAACGAGTAGAAGTCCCCCCACCTTGCGCAGGAACCGTGCCCTGGGTTTCTCTTCGAGACTCGGGCGTCCGGGTTGTAGCATGATATGACCTCCGGACAGTGTTTTCGCCTGCGAGACCCGCAGGTCCTTCCGGCAACGCCTCCCTGAGCGAGCGAAGCGAGCAGTCAGGTCCAGGCAGGCCACGCGAGGGTTGCCACGAATAATACGACAACAACGACAGGTCCGACCGGCTCTATGTCGGCTGCGTACAGATTGGCAGGGAGGCATTCGCGATGCGGAAGATCATATTTGTCGTCGCCCTCGCGCTCGTGGCGAGTCTGGCGATGGCTCAGACGCCGATCGACAATCACACGACATTTATTGCAACCTACGAGGAAGGCATTCAGCCGGATTACTGTGCCGGCGACTGGCGCGCGGGGGCAAGTGGCAACGCCGAGTTGGTAGACGGGAAGTTTGGCAGCGCCCTCTTCGTTCCGGATCGTGAGACCGTTTCGTACAACGCGGACGAGAAGATTAACCTGTCCGCGGGCACGATCGAGTTCTGGCTGCTGTGGACAGAGGAGATGACCGGCGACGAGAAGCTGTCCATCTTCGGGATGCGTACGCCCGAGGCGAACAACTATGTGAACTTCAACAAGATCGCGCCCGAGCGCCTCGGGATGCCCGTCAAGCAGGGCCCGCCCGAAGACGACGAGTGGACCTGGCAGCGCGTTGATGTCGATCCCACCGGCTGGGAGACGCCATCGTGGCATCACTTCGCCGGTGTGTGGGAAGGTGGCGTCACGAAGCTCTACGTCGATGGCGAACTCGTAGACACCGCCGAGGGTGGCGCGGGTTTCGTAGAGGAGCCCGAAGAGTTCAGCTTCGGCTCCGGTCCGCTGACCGTCGATGAGGTGCGCATCTCGTCGAAGGCCCGCGCGCCCGAGGAAATCGCGGCTCTCGCGAACGCTGAACCCGGCGTTGAGACGACGATGTATCTGACTGATCTCGAGCCGACCGCGATGCGGCAGGCACTCGGCAGGGTCGGAATCGACCACTACCTCGGGATCGACGAGCGCGAGATGCCGCTGGTGATCGGGCAGACCGCATACGCGCGTGGACTGGCGTTGCGCGCGCCGGGCCACGTGGAGTTCGAGGTGCCCGAGGGCATGTCGGTGCTCGACGGCGTGTATGGTGCCAGCCCCCTCGGCAGTGAGGGTGCGGACGTGACGTTGACGTTCTCGCTGGATGGACAGGCGGTACAGACCTGCTCGGACCTGTCACCGACAGACGAGGCGCGCGATGTCGCGCTTCCCGTGGAGCCGGGCCAGACCTTGCGCATCGAGGCACAGCCGGTGGAGGATATGCCCGGCGCCGTGGCAGTAGTGGGTGACGCGATGCTGATGGCGGAGGGCATCGAGCCGCCGCCGTCCTTCTCGCGCGAGCTTACGCCCGACGAACTGACGCTCCAGCAGATGCGCACACGGGCGGCGGCGTTCAACTTCGAGCTTCCCGACGCTCCGAAGGGCTACGTGATCTATGACGGCCATCCGGTCGATGAAGTTGACCCGGCGGTTGAGCCGCTGCACGAGACCTTCCCCGAGGCGCTGCAGATCGCGGCCGCGCCCGGTGAGTACGAGGCCGCGCAGTTCAGCATCTTCGCCGACCGCGACCTCAACGGCATCAACGTGGCAGTCAGCGATCTCACGGGCGATGCGGGTGAGATCGGTGCAGAGACCATCGAGGTGCAGCTTGTCCGGCGGGTGCTGATGCGCAAGGGCTACTGGATGCCGCGCCTTCCGGCCAATTACGAGACGGTCTCGCGCTTTATCTTCCCGAACCGCGAGTTCTGGCTTCCGGAGAGCAACTTCAAGGAGGTCTACCTGCTCACGCACGTGCCCGACGACGCCGCCCCGGGGAATTACTCCGGAACCGTAACCGTTTCGGCGGAGGGCGCCGAGCCCACGGAGATGCAGTTGCGCCTGACGGTGCGGCCGATCGACCTCATCCAGCCCACGAACAAGCGCTACGGATTCTACTACAGGTCGAGCTGGCTGCAGGAGCGCCCCGAGGAGGTCAATGACGCGGAATTCGCCGACATGGCCGCCCACGGTATCACCACGATCAAGGGCCATACTCGGATCAACTTAGCCAGGGACGAGGACGGGAACATAACCTGGGACTTCGACCTGATCCGACAGACACTGGATAAGGGCCTGGAACACGGATTCTTCGGTGAGGTCACGATTTACGACAACCTCATGCACCTGGCCCGCCTCATGGAATACAGCGGTCTGAACCTCGAGGGCGAGGGCGAACCTGTCTCCGAAAAGGAGGACCTGCTCGCCGTCGCCAAGGACTGCTTCGCCGATCTGAAGCAGCTTGAGGCGGAATATCCACAGTATGAATTCCTGCTCACGCACATGGACGAGGTCTTCGGCCGCGGGCGTTTGCCGCGCTATCTCGACTTCGCGAGAGTCGTGACGAAGACCTCAGATTATCGCCTCTACATCACCATCCCCTACTCCCCCGGTCGCTGGGAGGACAAGATGGAGCAGGCCGACCCGTGGATCGACGTGCGCTGCATCAACGGCCACTCGCTGGAAAGCTGGCTGCAGGCCGGCAACGACTGGGACGATATGGCCCAGCACCTGGCCGAGGCGGGTGACGAGGCGTGGATATATCACAATATGCGCGGCTCGTTCTTTCGGGCCGAGTGGAATCGCTTCATCAACGGCCTGTTCCTCTGGGTTTCACCCATCGAGGTCCACGTGCCATGGATGTACTATCGCTATGGCGGCAATCCGTTCGATGACACGGACGCGGAGGGTTTTGATTTCGGATACGCCTTCCCGCATCCGGACGATCCGACGCTGCTGATCTCCACACTGCACTACGAGGCCTTCCGCGAGGGCTACGACGACATGCGCTACATCCGCACCCTCGAGGAGACGATGAAACAGGCCCGCGCGGCGGGTGTGGACGTGTCCGAGGCACAGGCGTGGCTGGGCCGGATAAAGTCGATGCTTCCTCAGATTCCCGAAGACATCGAGGACGTCGATCTGGAGAGCCCCTACTCGGTCGCCGCGCAGCGCAGCTTCAGCGGCGCTGACTGGGACGCGATGCCCGACCAGACGGCGCGGCATATCATGAAGCTGCAGGAGGCGATGGGGGAGTGACCCACAGCGCAGGCGAAGCTCCACGCCCTGATACGCGCACTCGCACAGGAAAAACAACGGGCTCAGCCCGATCACTGGAGGCGCGAAGAGCGATGACTGCACGTGTAGCGATCCGCACAGCGCTGATAGTCGCACTGCTCGCCGCGACCGTCATCCCGGCGGCCGCGCAGGTACCGACCCTGACCGAGGAGGTGCGGTGGGGAGAGGCGACGGTCGAGCAGCCGCCCGAGACTGACCTGTCGCAGCGGAAGGTCCTCGCCATCCCCGAGCTTCCCTCGGCTCCGACCATCGACGCCACACTTGATGACGCCGCCTGGGAGGCAGCCGCGACGACCGATGAGTGGATGGTCTCCACAGGCGAGCGACCCGCCCCGGTGCAGACGAAAGTGTGGGTCGGAACCCGCGACGGCATGTTCTACGTGGGCTTCCGCGCCGAGGAGCCGAACACCGAGGGCATCAGGGCCACCGTCACCGAGACCGACGGCCCGACGTGGAGCGACGATGCCTTCGAGATGTTCGTGGACGGGAATCTCGACCTGGAGACTGCGCGGCAACTGGTCATCAACCCACTCGGGACGGTCTCGACCCTCCAGAAACAGGGAGACTGGGACCCGGATGTCAACTCTGCGGCCCGCATCGGGGATAACGCCTGGATGGGCGAGTTCGCCATGCCCATGTCCAGCCTCGGCATCACCGGTGCGGAGTTCGGCATCAATTTGTGCCGCGAGCGCCGGGCGCTGGGCGACAATCAGCTTTCGTGCTGGTCACCCACCGGTGGCGGCTTCCACATGCCGGGCAAGTTCGGCCTTGGCTCCCTGCCGGGCGGCTGGTTGAAGGCATTCGCCGTCGGAAAGGGCGTTTTGGGACAAAACGAGCTTACGGCGACTCTCGCCAACCCCAGCGATATGGATCGCAGCCTGAAGGTGCGACTGGCATGGTGGCAGGGCGATGGTATCGCCCTCGAACGCACCCTCGGACCGTTCAGCGTGTCTGCGGGCGGGACGCGTGAGGTCACCATTGGCTACGACGCTCACAGCGCGGAGGAACCCGTCGAACTGGAGTTGACCGTGATCGGCGAAGACGGCGAGACGAAAGCCGAGCGCCAGGTCAGCCAGGAGATCATGGACGTGCTGGCGATGGCAGTCAACCGACGGCTGCTCCCGGAGGGCGAGCGCGAGTTGATGATCAGGGGCACGATGCGGCTTTCTGAGGCCTATCTGGAGCGCAGTCAGGTCATCCTGGCGGTCTTCGACAGGGAGATGATCCTCGAGGCGCGGGATGTCATCAAGCCGCAGAACCGCGTTATGCGGGCGAAGCTGCGGGTGCCGCCGCTGGAGACCGGCCCGCACACGCTGCACCTGGTGCTCAAGGACGGCGAGGGCGCGGATGCCCAACGGATCGCCGAAGAGAAGGTGACGCTGCAGATGCTGCCACCCGTATCAGCGGAATAGCGACACCGTAGCCCAGCAGGTAGATCGCCGCGGGCTCCCGGAAACGGGAGCCCGCTTTGTGATGACTTGTCCCAAAGTTTATGCAGGACAATAATGTTGGACCATAAAGTAATAAAGTGTGTTGTACCAGTCGGACAGTGTAGATAAGGTCGGCAGGAGGGTGAATGAGCATGAAGGCGTTGAACACGATCGCGCTGTTGCTCGTGGTCATCGGCGGGCTGAACTGGGGCCTGGTCGGTATTGCGAAGTTCGACCTGGTGGCGACCATATTCGGTGACGGCACAATCGGTCAGGCCGGGACGGTGGGAAGTATTGTCTACATTCTCGTGGGACTGGCGGCAATCTGGGCGATCTCCTTCTTCGGCAAGATCGGTGCCGAGATGAAGAGCGCTCGAGGACCGATGGCGGCCGACGAGGAGTAGCTCGCTCGACCGATCCAGCAACTGCTTACTGCGTCTGCACTCGGTCGGCGAGATGTTTTCGCAGCGTCCCTCAATGATCCCTGTGACCAACGTCCACTGGGGCCGTTGCGTTGCCTGATGAAAACCGGACGCGAGAGCAGACGGGGACGCCCGAAGAGGGGCGTCCTCGTTTTTGGTATTGGGAGGACCCGCTGCCCGCGAACGCGAAGGTAATATTATGATTTCCGGTTTCCGACCGATATTCGACATGCGAATCGCGATAGCCATAACAATCATTTTGGCCCTGCTCGCCGCCCCGGCAACAGCCGGGCAGCTACTCGTGCCCATGGATGAGGCGCAGACCGATCACCTGCGCGCCTACGGGCTGACCTGGTGGTGCCTCAAAGAGCCGCGCGCGTATGAGTGCGAGTGGCTGCTGAACTACCGTGCCGGCAGCTTCGTGCTGCCAGATCGGCCGGACGTGAAGGCCCGGGCCTCCACACTGGGCGTCAGCGTGGAGCCGATCTCGGCGGCCGCCGCGGAGAAGATTGCGGCCACGGTCGAGCAGTCGAACATGCAACGCCTGCACCTCACGAAGGCCCCCGAGATCGCGGTCTACACCCCGTCGTACACCGAACCGTGGGATGATGCGGTGACACTGGCGCTGAGCTACGCGCAGGTGGAGTACGACACGATCTGGGATCGCGACGTAATAGGCGGAGCGCTGGCAGACTACGACTGGCTCCACCTGCATCATGAGGATTTCACCGGCAACTACGGCAAGTTCTTCTCGAGCTTCTCGGGCGAACCATGGTACCGGCGACAGGTCCTCGCGTCGCGATCGGCCGCGTCCGATCTTGGTTTCGCCGACGTGCAGACCTGCAAGAAGAGCGTCGCGGCCACAATCGCCGCATGGGTGGCCGACGGCGGCTTTCTGTTCGCGATGTGTTCGGCCACCGACACGCTGGATATCGCGCTTGCCGCACAGGGCATTGATGTCGTGGTCGCGCCGGTGGATGGCACGCCGGTTCCCGCTGATGCCCAGAAGCGTCTGGATTTCAGCGCGACCCTCGCGTTCGAAGACTTCCATCTCGAGCCGAATCCGATGGCGCCGGAGGTCGCGGATATCGATGTCTCGCCCGGCCAGAGGGCAACCATCTCGGAGGGGCAGACATTCGAACTCTTCGAGTTCTCGGCCCGCCAGGATCCGATCCCGACCATGCTCACACAGTGCCATGTGGGGCAGGTCGCGGACTTTCTGGGGCAGACGACCTCCTTTCGTCGAAGTGCGCTCAAGGACAACGTCGTGGTGCTGGGGGACTTCCCCGGGCGGGATCGTGTGAAGTACATCCACGGCGGCTACGTCGAGGGCACCTTCACCTATCTGGCTGGACATGATCCAGAGGATTACGCCCACATCATTGGCGAGGACCCGACGGACCTGTCCCTGCACCGTCACTCGCCGGGATATCGGCTTATTCTGAACAATATTCTGTTTCCGGCGGCGAAGACGCGGGAGCGCAAGACCTGATCGCGCGGTCGTCGGGACTTTTTCCCGCCGCCGGAAGGTGGTCGCGGTCATAACGAGAAATAGGCACCGTAGAGAACAAATATGCAGGCCGGGTAAGCGCAACAGTTGAGGACCGTACGATGCCGTCGCGCGCAGGCAGTATTCCTTGACTCCTGTCGGCAATTATGCTACGTTCGCTTCGAGGCATCGTGCCCCGCTGGCCTGGCGGTGGGCGTCGATCCGCCCGCCCGGCCGCGCGAGTGTGTGTTTTGCAACGGTTCGCGCGACCCGGGAAATCACAAACCAGCGCCTGCACAACCGAATCGCAACAGGCTCCGCGCGCGCTTTGGGAGGGACCAACATGCAGAAGCTAGGGTCGCTGCTCTGGAGCGGTGTCACGGTCATGGCACTGTTCGGGATCATCAGCAGCGTAGTGGCGCCCATTGCTCTCGCAAGCCCCATCGTCAAGATTACCCAACCCGGCCATCAACAGGTCATTCGGGGCGAAGTTGTCATTGATGTCAGCTACCGCTCTGATTCTGATCAGCCGATAACCAGGCTGGATCTGCTGATCGACGGCGAACTTGCGCGGCAGCATCCTCTGGCCACACCGCGTACCACGGGCACACAGTCATTCCTGTGGGACTTCGCCTCTCTGGCGGGCAGTGATATCTCCGTCAGCGCCCGCGCCGTTGATGCCAACGGCGAAACAGGCACGGCGACGATCACAGTATCAGTGGCCGCCGCGGAGACGAGCGGATCGAGCGGCCAGGATCGAGTCCCCCCGGTCATTAACATCTTCTATCCGGCCCAGGGCGCTGAGCTTTCCGGTGAAGTAGAGATGCGCGCTGAAGCCAGCGACAACGTCGGCGTCAAGTACGTCTTCTTCTACATCGACAACAAGCTGCATAAGATGATTATGAACACCGGTCCCTACGTGGACCTGTGGGATACGACGAGGATTTCCGACGGCGCTCACGTGCTGCAGGCCAAGGCCATGGACGCGAAGGAAAATGCCGGCGCATCCGCTGAAGTCACTGTGTTCGTCAAGAACCACGACATGACAGCGGCCCCCGGTTCCACCGTGACCGAGCAGCCGCCGGCTCCGACCGCCAGCAGTTCCACCCCGAACGTGGGTATCCAGCAGTCTCAGAGCGACACAGGCCGCCTGGCACCTTCTCAGGAGCCGACGCTGGCAATGGCAGCGGGTGACACGGACGCGCAGGCTTCGAGAGTCGGCTATGTGCCCGCAATCGGCGATGACTCACTCGAAGCGCGGACATCCGCACCAGGCCGTATGCTCGCGACGCTCCCGCGTTCTGAGCCGGGTATCGAGCAGGGCCATGAGGTCGCCGCGGACCAGCAGGTGCCCGATGTCCCGGCGCTCGCGTCAAGTCCGCAGCCGGTCGATGACCAGCAGATCGCAAGCCTCGAGACGATGCCGCGGATGACGACACCGCGCAGGCTTGCGGCGATGAGCACCCACGTGGTCACGCCGATAACCGAGAAGGCTCGCCAGGACGCTCCGATCGGACCGCAGATGGCGGCCGCGACAACGATGCCGCGAATGACGCTTCCGCGAACTGAGATCGAGCGACTCTCACGGACCGGACCTGTCGCGACGGAAGCTCGCGACGGCTGGGTTGTGCTGGAGCCGATCCTGCATCTCTCGCCGCAGCGACAGAAGCTCGCGGCGCGAACAACGACCCCGGAATTGACCCTGTATCCGAGCGAGACACTGTCATCCACTGAGATGACGGGCGAGACGCTGATGGTCGCGAACAGGCCGCGTGCGGAGTTCGGATCGATTGTCGCGCGCGTTGACAGCCGCATCACCATGCCCGAGCGAATGTTGGAACCGCAGCCCGATACAGAACCGGCGGATGAGACTGCGAGTGCGACTGATGTGCCGGATTTGCGCCCCGGGACGAACGCCCCGATGGGCCCGGCAGAGGTGGATGGCTTTACAGCCGTCGAGGGTGACACAGATGCGATGCGAATCGCGGTGCTGCCCGAGCAAGCATCTCGCGCGGCGATTCCGGCAGATGGACGCATGACCCGTCCCGGAGAGCCCATCGTGGCACCGGTGGCATCGACCCAGTTCGAGGACATCAAGGTCCTCTTCGACAATGAGGCGCTCGAGCTGCTCGCCTCGCCCGAGCACCGTGACGGCATCTCGATAGCTCCGCTGCGCGAGATCTTCGAGCACAGCGACGGGATGCTCTACTGGTATCCGGTTGAGAAGCGAGTGCGCGCCACACGCCCCGGCACCGAGATGGAGCTTCAGATCGGTGACCGGGAGGCGAAGGTCAACGAGCAGACGTGCCAGCTTCAGGTCGCCCCCTACATCAAGAAGGGGCGCACGATGGTCCCGCTGCAGTTCCTGGCGGACACGCTGGATGTTACCGTCACCTTCAATCCCGATAGCGGTCAGATCTGTCTGACGTCAAACGAGTTCTGAGCCGGGGCAGACCGCCCGTGAGGTGGTCGCCTGAAGGATATCCTCCAGCCCCAGGGCCGCGCGCATGGGGCTGGTTTCGTACTACGCGAAGGGCAGCCCGCTGTCATTCCGCGAACTCGCAACTGAAAGGCACCGAGTGCATGTCTGAGAACACGATGTTGAAAGTTAACAACAAGGGACACCTTGTGGTCGGCGGCTGTGACACCATCGAACTCGCCGAGAAGCACGGAACCCCTCTTTACGTTTTCGACGAGGAGCGCATTCGCTCCCGCTGCCGGGAGTACATCAAGCAGTTCAGTGCCCGCTATCCTCAGGTCGAAGTCGCCTACGCCGGGAAGGCCGCATTGACAACCGGCCTCGCGCGCCTGATGGATCAGGAGGGCATGGGCCTGGACGTGGCATCCGCGGGTGTGCTGTACACGGCACTGCAGGCGGACTTCCCGGCCGAGCGGATCAAGATGCACGGGAACTTCAAGTCGGATCAGGAGTACCGGATGGCGCTGGAGGCTAACGTGGGCAGGATTGTCGTTGACAGCCTCCTGGAGCTTGAGCAGCTCAATGAGCATGCCCGCGAGATGGGCGAGACCGCGGACATTCTGATCCGGGTGCGGCCGGGGATCGACACCCATACACACGAACTGATCCAGACCGGGCAGGTTGACAGCAAGTTTGGTGTCGGTATCTACGGTGGTGAGGCGCGTGAGGCCATCGAGCGAGCCCTGGAGGCTGATTCACTGAGACTGCGGGGGCTGCACTGCCACATCGGAAGCCAGTTACTCGAGACGGACGCCTTCGAGCGGGCCATCGTAAACATGGTGGAGTTCGTCGCGGAAATGAACGCCGAACTGGGATTTGAATGCGAGGATCTCGACCTCGGCGGCGGACTGGGCATTCGCTACACCGAACACGACGAGCCCCCCACGGTCGCCGAACTGGCGGATGCCATCTGCCCGCAGTTGCTGACGGAACTGGACGAGCACGATCTGGAGTATCCGCGATTGATACTCGAGCCCGGGCGCTCCATTGTAGGTGAGGCCGGAGTGACCCTCTACACCGTCGGAATCGTCAAAGAGATTCCGGATCTGCGCACCTACGTATCTGTGGATGGGGGCCTGTCCGACAATCCGAGGCCCGCGCTGTACGATGCCGAGTACGAGGCCGTCGTGGCCAATAACGCCGACGAGGAGCCCAAGCACTGGGTGCGGGTGGCCGGTAAGCACTGTGAGACCGATACGCTCATCGACGACACGTGCGTGGCGGACGTTGAACCGGGCGACGTGCTGGCGGTCTTCGCCACCGGCGCGTATAACTACGCGATGGCCTCCAACTACAATCGCTTCACGCGGCCTGCAGTCGTGATGTGCCTCGATGGCGAGGACCGCGTGCTGGTGGAGCGCGAGAGTCTGTCGGATTTGATCACGCACGATCGGATCCCGCGTCATCTCGAGGTGGCTGAAGAGGACGAAGAAGCGCGCGCCGCGGGCCAGGGGTGACCTCCGCTGTATATCGACGAGCGCCTCGAGCCGGAGGATCGGGCCCTGCTTGCGCGTGTGGGTGAGGTCGCGGCGGAGCACCGTGCGGAGGCATTCCTTGTAGGGGGGCCGGTGCGGGACCTGCTCCTGAAGCGGGCGTCGCCCGATCTGGACCTGGCGGTGGAGGGATCGGTCGAGGCGATCGCCGAAGCTCTTGCGGATCGGCTGGAGGCACAGGTGCGCAGGACAACCGATTTCATGACCTCCACCCTTGTGCTGGACGATGGGCTGGAGCTTGATCTCGCTCGGGCGCGCACCGAGACGTATCCAGAACCGGGCTGCCTGCCGGTTGTCGAGGCGGCCATGCTGCTTGACGACCTCGATCGGCGTGACTTCTCCGTCAACGCCATGGCGATGGCTCTTGCTCCGGAGCGTTTCGGGGAATTGATCGATCCCCTCGGTGGACGCGAGGACCTCGAACGGCGCCGGCTGCGCGTGCTGCATGACGACAGCTTCGAAGACGATCCTACGCGCATGCTGCGGGCCGTTCGCTTCATGCTGCGTCTGGATTTCACGCTGGAGGCGCATACTGCCGACCTGCTTGCGCGGGCTGTGGACCAGCGTCGGGCGGCCGATCTGTCCGGAGCGCGGCTGCGCAACGAGCTTGCCGTGATCTTCCGCGAGGCCCCCGCTCGCGGATTGACCGCTCTGGCAGATCTGGGTCTGTTTGCCGGCATGGGCTTCGCATCCGCGACGCGGGGAGCTTGCGAGGCGGCACGGCTATTGCCGCGAGCAGCGCGCGCTATTGGGATCGATCTGTCCGAAACCGACACGCTGCCGGCGTGCCTGGCCGTTTACGCCGGGCTGTCGGGCCAGGATCCGGCGGCGCTCGCGAAGCGACTGATGCTCGACGCGTGTGCGCGGGACGCGGTTATGGAGGGGGCCGGGGCGGTTTCTGAGCCACCTCGAGTACTGTGCGACCCTGCCGGCGCCAGCGAGATGGTCTTCGCGCTGCGCGGATTGTGCTCGGCGGCGGCGCTGGCCGTGTGGACCGTCCTGGACGATGACGGGCGCGGGCGGCTGGAGCGCTACTGGCGGGAGTTGCGCGGAACGTGCGCCGACATCGACGGATCGGATCTGATCGAGGCTGGGTACCAACCCGGTCCGGGCTTCACGGACGCGCTCGATGCCGCGCTGGCGGCGAAGCTGGACCATGGCGCCGGTCGTGACGAGCAGCTTTCCGCCGCGACCCGTGTGCTGGACAACTCATCTGAATGATAGCAATCGTGGAGATACTATGCTGCTGAGCGTACTTACATCGGGGCAGAGCCTGCAGGAGATGCTCCCGTTTGTCCTAAGCTGGCTGGTCGCGATCACCGTGGGCCTGACGGTCCACGAGTTCGCCCATGCGTATGCAGCGGATCGCGCCGGCGACCCGACGCCTCGCTCGCAAGGGCGGGTGTCGCTGAACCCTGTTGATCACTACGATCCCATTGGGACGACCATGATCCTGCTGTTCGGGATCGGCTGGGGCAAGCCGGTGCCGGTCAATCCGCTGAATTTTGACAAGCTGCGTCGCGATTCTGTCATCGTGGCGGGGGCTGGCATCGCGACGAACATCTTCGTGGCCGCGCTCGCGGCGATACCGATACGTTTCGGCTTCGCGGGCGACTACGTCCTGCCGTTGAGCGTGATGATTCTGTTGAACCTTATCCTCGCGTTCTTCAACCTCCTTCCGGTCGGGCCGCTCGACGGCGCCGGACTGGTGGAGGGGCTGCTGCCACCCCGATTGTCCGAAAAATTCTCGGCATTCTCACAGCGCTGGGGCATGATCCTGCTGCTGATCATCATCTTCTTCGATCCTGTTGCCAATATCCTGGTCTGGACTCCGGTGTCACTGCTGGGCAGGCTCCTGGCCGGGCCGACCTGGTTCTTCTGAAAGAGTGATTCTGATGGCGAAGAAAGGCCGCATCCTGAGCGGGCACAGGCCCACGGGCCTGCTGCATATCGGGCATTACGAGGGGACGCTGCGCAACTGGGCGGCCCTGCAGGATGACTACGACTGCTTCTTCGAGATCGCCGACTGGCATGCGCTGACCACCGGCTATGACGAGACGGAGACGCTGCCCGAGCGTGTCGAGCAGATCGCGGTGGACTGGCTGGCCTCGGGGCTCGACCCGGAGCGCAGCACGCTGTTCGTGCAGTCGGATGTGCCCGAGCACGCGGAGCTTTTCCTGCTGCTGAGCATGGTGACCCCGGTCTCGTGGCTGGAGCGCTGCCCCACATACAAGGACCAGATCGCGAACCTGTCGGAGGGCCAGAGCCCCGGCTTCGGGTTGCTCGGCTATCCCGTGCTGCAGGCCGCGGATATCATCATGTACAAGGCCACCGTGGTGCCCGTGGGCGAGGATCAGCTTCCACACCTTGAGATGACGCGTGAGATCGTGCGGCGCTTCAACAACTTCTACGGCGAAGTCTTCCCCGAGCCTGACGCGAAGCTGTCGGACTTTGCGCTGGTCCCGGGGACCGACGGGCGGAAGATGAGCAAGTCCTACGGCAACGATATTAAGCTCGCGGACAGCCCTGACGAGGTCCGCAAGAAGATGATGTCGATGTATACCGACCCCACGAAGCTGCGTATGGGTGACCCCGGGCATCCTGACGAGTGTCCGGTCTTCGTTTACCACCAGATGTATCAGGAGGACGAGACGCGGATCGAGGAGATCAGGACCGGGTGTGAGTCCGGAGAACTCGGCTGTGTGGACTGCAAACAGGAGGCCGCCGACGGGCTGCTGGAAAGCCTGGGGCCCGTGATGGAGCGCCGGGCGGAGTTGGCGGAGAACCTCGACTACGTCCACGAGGTATTGCGCGAGGGCGCGGAGAAGGCCAGAGCGTTCGCCGCGGAGACGCTGGATGAAGTTCGCGGCGCTATGGACCTTGATTCGACGGATTAGCGGGAGCCTGACATGAAAGCGGTTCTGCTGTGTGCCGGACGAGGAACGCGCCTGCGGCCGCTGACGCACTCGCGGCCGAAACATCTGCTGCCCGTCGCGGGACGGGCGGTGCTCGACCGGGTGCTCAGTTCGCTCAGTGCGGCGGGCGTCGATGAGGTGGTCTTCGTCGTATCGCCGGGAGAAGAGGATTTGCAGCAGTTCGTCGATGGCGGCTCGCGCTGGGGGATGTCCGCGAGCTTCTGCATGCAGCCAGAGCCACTGGGCCTGGCCCATGCGCTGAGTTGCGCGCGAGGCGAAATCGGCAAGGACGAGCGTTTTCTGATGTACCTGGGCGACGATCTACTCGGCGACGGTCTCGCGGATTTTGCGCGGACCTTCACGGAGTCGGACGCCGCGGCGTCGATCATCGTGAAGCCCGTGGAGGACCCGCGCTCATTCGGAGTCGTTGTGGTCGAGGACGGCGTCGTCGCCAGACTTGTAGAAAAGCCCGATGAACCGCCCAGTGATCTGGCGATCGTTGGGGTCTACGGATTCGGGCCTGAAGTCTGGGAAGCCATCGACGCGATCGAGCCCTCAGATCGCGGCGAACTTGAGATTACGGATGCGATCGATCACCTGGTTCACGCCAATCAGCGGGTCGAGTACCATGTGACAGAAGGCTTCTGGGCGGATGCCGGTTCGCCGGAGGCGCTGCTGTCGGCGAACCGTTTCTTCCTGAGCGATATTGAGCACCGGGTGGATGGAGACGTGGACGGGCAATCGACGATCGAAGGCCCGGTCACCATCGCAGCGGGGGCTACTGTGGAGCGCTCGGAGATCGTGGGACCGTGCCTGATTGGCGCCGACACGGTGATCGAGGACAGCACAATCGGGCCGAATGTCTCAATCGGCGACGAGTGTGCGCTGCGTCGTGTCACGGTCGCGGACAGTATCATCGACGCGGAGAGCCGCGTAGAGGACATGGAAAGCGTGATGCGTCACAGCGTCATCGGTCGTGATGTCGGGGTATCATCAGTGCGATCGGGCAACGGTGGGCCGCTGAGCCTGCTGCTGGCCGATCAGTCGGTCGTCGGGCCCGCCGAAGGGTGAGTGATTCGCCCTGGTTGTGAAAGACCTGGGTGCCAAATTCGAGCAGTTCAGCGGCTATCACGTGCGCATCGAGATCTACGAGGGACCGCTGGATCTGTTGCTGCACCTGGTGCAGCGCGAGCAGGTGGAAGCATCCGCGATCGACATCGTCGAGATCACCGATCGCTTCCTCAGCTATCTCACCACGATGCAGCAGATCAACATCCACGTGGCCGGGGAGTTCGTGGAGACTGCGGCATCGCTGCTGCTGCTGAAATCACGTGCGCTGCTGCCGCGGGAGGAGCCTCCCGACGACGAGGAGGTCGAGGAAGAGGATACGGTAGTCGAACTGGCCCGCCGGCTCGCGGAATACCGCACCTACAAAGAAGCCGCATCGATCCTCGCGGAAGCGCAGGAAGCTCGCAAGCAGATCTATCTGCGCCCCGGCAAGGGCGATGACGCGGTCGGCGCGGGTGTGGTGCCGCTGCAGGACGTGTCAGTGTTCGACATCGTCTCGGCAGTCCATGAGATGCTCGAGCGTGCCAAGGAGCCGCCTCCGCACCAGATGGAACGCGAGGAGATCACGGTGGGTGAGCGGATCGATCAGTTGCGCGCTCAGTTTCGCCGCTCCAACCGGCGGACGTGGTTCGATGAACTTGTGCCGGACGGTTCGACCCGTGTGTTCATCGTGGTGACATTCCTCGCCGTGCTGGAGTTGATCCGGCGCAGCGAAGTGCTGGTTTCCCAGGAGCCGCCGCGGGGGAGGATCAGACTCGAGTTCGTGCCATCGGAGGAAGCAGCCAACCAGTGACCATCGATCGTGACGAGAAAATTCGAGCCCTGCAGGCCGTCATCTTCGCCGCAGACGAGCCGTGTGACGACCAGCGCCTCGCCTCGGTGCTGGAGGTGCCGGTGGAGGAGATCGAGGGTCTCGTGGACGAGCTTTCGGATCGGATGAGTGAGTCGGCACTGCAGATCGTTCGGCTCGCCGGCGGCTATCAGATGGCCACACGCCCGCGGTACGCGCGCTACGTGCAGAGCCTGCGCGAGCCGGAGCCGGAGCGCCTGTCTCCTCAGGCGCTGGAGACGCTGGCGATCATTGCGTACCTGGGGCCGATCACCCGGCCTGAGATCGACGAGATCCGCGGCGTCAACTCTACCGGATCGGTCAACTCGCTGCTCGAAAAGGGACTCGTGGAGATCGAGGGGAGAAAGGACGCGCCTGGTCGCCCGTTTTTGCTCGTGACCACAGCGCATTTCCTCTCCACATTCGGCCTCAATGACCTCAGCGAACTGCCGGAGCTTTCCGCCGGTGACGCTGATTTCGAGGACCAGCTTCGAGCGCTGGTGCAGGAGGATGTCAACTTGGAGGAGGCGGACCTGGAGACCCTCGAGGAGCGTGCCGCGGAAGCCGCCGCCGAATTGGAAGATGAGGAGACGCCCGGGGGGGAGGCCGAGGAATGACCGCACACACGCGCGGGACGGTCATCTTTGCGTTCATCTTCGTGCTTGCAGGCGGGCTCTGGGCCTCGGTGTGCGCGCAGGCGCCTGAACCGCCTGAACTTGATTGTGGCGCCGCGGTGTTGATCGATCCGGGCACCCGCCAGTTCATATACGAGTTCAAGCCCGACGAGCGCCGCTATGTGGCGAGCCTCACGAAGATGATGACCGCCCTGCTGGTGGCAGAGGACGGGAACCTCGACCGGACCGTGACGATCAGCGAGCGCGCGGCGGCGGTAGGGGAGACGAGCATGAACCTGACTGCCGGCGAAAAGCTCAAGCTGCGGCACGTTTTGATGGGCGCGCTGCTGCCGTCCGCCAACGATGCGGCGACCGCCTGCGCCGAGACTGTCAGCGGATCCGTCGAAGCGTTCGTGGAACGCATGAATGAGCGCGCGGCGGAGCTTGGGATGACCGGCACGCACTTCGTGAACCCGCACGGTTTGCACGATGAGCAGCACTACTCGACAGCGCGGGACATGGCTCTGCTGGGGCTGCAGGTGATGGGTCGCGCGGAGTTGCGGCCGATTGTGCGCAAGCAGGAGGCGATCGTCCCGTGGCCGGGCAAGCCACACGACCGCAAGCTGCTGAACCGCAACCGGCTGCTGGAGTACTGGCCCGCCGCCGACGGTATCAAGACCGGGTACACCCGGCAGGCGGGCGATTGCCTCGTCGCGAGTGCCTACGTTGACGGATGGCGGTTGATTTGCGTGTTGCTCGACTGCAGGGCAAAGCCGTGGACGGATGCTCGGAAGCTCCTGGAGTGGGGGTACGCGAACTTCCTGAAAGTTGCGCTGGTCTCCCGAGAGCTTACGGAGGCGACCATTGAGGTCAATGGCGGAGTTAAGGAGACGGTGAAGGCTAAAGCCGCCGAGGACGTCATCGCGGTGGTCCCTGGCGGGTCGGTGGACGAGCCGGAGTTGATTAACGAGGCCGTCAGAGCGCCGGTACATGTCGGTGATGTCGTGGGGGCTTTGAATGTGACAATGCCGGATGGCAGCAGCCGCTCTGTTGATCTGATCGCCACGGAGACCGTGGCCCTGTCACCATGGGCGAGGGTGCTTGCGGACCGGCGCTACTTCTTTGTCCTGGCGGCGCTCATTGCTATAGCGGTGGGGGTGTTGGTGCATGGAGCGGCTTCAGAAGCTGTTAGCGCGCGCGGGTCTGGGTAGTCGTCGCACATGTGAGGACCTGATCAGCGAGGGCCGGGTGACCGTCAACGGAGAGCAGGCCGAGCTTGGCACCAAAGCCGACCCCGATGATGACATCCGCGTGGATGGCGAGCCGGTCACGATACCCGAGGGGCATGTCTACCTCGTGCTCAATAAACCCCCGGGTTACGTGACGACCACAGATGATCCCCATGGTCGGCCCATAGTGATGGACCTGGTGCCCGAAGAGCTTCGCTCGCGCGTGTTCCCCGTGGGGCGTCTGGATCAGGATTCGACGGGCCTGCTGCTGTTCACCGATGACGGCGACCTCGCACAGCGACTGCTGCACCCGAAGCATCACGTGACGAAAGAGTACCTCGCCGATGTAGAGGGGACCCCGTCGGAGAGCCAACTGCGCCGCCTGCGGTCCGGGATCGAACTGGAGGACGGCACGACCGCGCCGGCGGAAGTGATGCTGGTGGCACAGGGCGGCGGCGAGTCGCGCCTGCGCATTACGATTGCGGAGGGGCGCAACCGGCAGGTGCGCCGCATGTGCCGGGCCATCGGCCACCCTGTCCGCCGCCTCAAGCGCGTGGCCGTCGGTCCTGTCCGGCTCGGCGAACTGTCGCTGGGAGCCGTGCGGAAGCTCTCGGAGGGCCAGGTGCAGGCGCTGCGCGAGGCTGCCGGTCTGCCACCGGGAGGAAGTTGACGGTGAGCGAACTGCCGTCCAATCCGGCGCATGCTCTCAAGCGCGCGTGGGCCCGGGATGAGATGCGTGCACAGGTCTCGGCCCTGGCAGCAGAGCGAGGGTACGAATTGTACCTGGTCGGCGGAGCGGTTCGTGATGTACTCCTCGGGCGCGAAGTGGGGGACTGGGATGTCGCGGGCCACGGTGTGATCGACGTCGCGCGTAGATTTGGGGCCGAGCAGGATCTGCGGGCCGTGGTGCTGCACGAAGAACTCCCGACGGTTCGCGTCATCCTGCGGCCGGGAGATCCGACCGGCTTCATCGACTTCGTCGAGCTTCGCGCCCCCGCGATTGAGGACGATCTACGCCGGCGCGACCTCACGATCAACGCGCTTGCATGGGATATCCGTGGCGCGGACGAGGTGGTTGACCCGACCGGCGGTATGGAGGACCTGCGCGAGCGGCTTATCCGCGCGCCCGAGCGTGCAGTGCTTGAGACCGATCCCCTGCGCGTGCTGCGGGCCTTCCGCTTCGCGGCACAGCTCAACTTCAACATCGACCCCGACACCGCCGAGTGGCTACAGGAGCTTGGGCCGAAGATTGATGATGTCGCCGGCGAGCGGATCGGGCAGGAGATCGTGAAGCTCTTCGCGGCCCCGCATGCGGCCGACGCGGTGCAGGTCGCGGAGGATATGAGGGTGCTGGATGCTCTCATCCCGCAGGTTACGGACATGCGCGGCGTCCAGCAGGGCGGCTACCATCATCTTGATGTGCTGGGCCACACGCTGCTGGCGCTGCACGAGGCCGAGCGGGCGATCAACGAGCCGGAACTGTTTCTGCCGCGCTCCGCGGATGCAATTCGAGTGTGGCTTCAGGAGCCGGACGATCGTGCGGCGGTCAGGCTTGCAGCGCTCTTCCATGATGTCGGCAAACCCGAATGCCGGACGCGCGAGGAGGGACGGACGCGTTTTCTTGGGCATGCCGACGCGAGCGCGTCAACGTTCATTGAGATCGCCCGGCGCTGGTGCCTGCCCACGCACCTGAGGCGGCAGGTGGTGCGGATGATCCGTCTGCACATGCGCCCGCTGGAGCTGAGCAACTCCGGCATGCGCGCCGAGGAGGAGGGGCGGAAGCTGCGCAGTGTGATCACCATCAGCGCGATCCGACGGCTCATGCGCGATGCTGAGCCTGCGGGCATCGGCCTCTTTCTGCTGGCGGTGGGCGACCGTTCGGCCTGCCGCGGGCCGGCCAGCCAACTGGAAAAGCGCGGCCGCCTCTACGAGATCTTCGACGACATGCTTGTGCGCTATCTGGAGTGGCTCCGCGAACACAAAGAGCGGCCGAGGCTGATCGACGGGACCACGCTCATGGAGAAGCTTGACCTCAATGAGGGGCCGCTGGTGGGAGAATTGCTCGATGCCATCGGTGAAGCGTATGAGGATCGTGAGATCACGACGGAAAAAGAGGCCCTGGACCTGGCGCGGGAGATGCTTTCGGAGATGTAGGTAGCAGTGCTGCTAAAGTCAAGCAAAGCGGGCGAGGCCATCGATGGCCTCGCCCGTAGTGATTCTGTCGGCGTACTTTGCCCTCAGTGCCCGGCGGCCTGCATCTCCTCGTCGCGATCGGCCTCGATCGGGCCGTTGCGCTTCATGAACTCCGTCGCCTGATACATGAAGGCCTCAAGGCGGGTCTGGTCGGTGGCCTGCTCGTTGCCGTCGTAGACCATGTTCAGGAACGGGAAATCGCCGTAATCGGTCCGCACGCGCTTGAGGATGGCGTGTGAGACCGTTCCCGGCATGCAGGTGAAGGGCATCACCGTCACGACCCCGTGCAGACCCTTGTCGATGAAGTCCACGGCCTTGCCCACGGTCATGATCGCTTCGCCCTCGAAGGAGCGGTCCATGTAGCACTCGGCCATCTGAAGCACATCGCTGGTTCCCGGCTCGTGATAATTGCGCAAAAAGCCCTCCCACGGCCGCGCTATCGCGTTTTCGTCCCGGGTCATGACCTCGTCCTCGATCCGGTTCTTGATCCGGAACAGGTACTCTCCGTCGAGCGAAGCGCGCATGTCACGCCGGAAGTTGCGATACAGGAACCACTCGAACACCGGGGCCATCCAGACCTCGCCGCCGAGCGCCTCCAGCTTCTCGATGACATGTTGATTGCTGAACGCGTTGGCCCGGACGTAGAACTCGCCGGAAAGGCCGACCACCGGCTTCGGCTCTGACCGATCCACCGGCACCTGCTCGAAGCGCATGCGCGCGCGCTCCATCGAGGCCACTACGTCGCCTTCGCTGCGGATCGTTGACAGCAGGTCTTCCAGACTGTCCTCGTAGACGGTTTCCGTGGCGTTCTCCTCGGTCTCGTACGGGCGTGTCTCCAGGAGCGCCTTGAAGATCATGTCGTGCGCGACCATGCCCTTCCATGCTACGCGGAGGAAGTCGCGGCCGACGATCCCGAGTTCGTCGAAGAAGTGCCGCCCCTGATGTGGCGCATAGATCGGGACGTCCTCGTAGCCGAGGTCGTCGAGTACCATGCGCTGGAGGGTGTTGTACTGCCCGAAGCGACACGGACCGCCTGAACCGCCCATAAAGAACGCGTACCTGTCGCGGTCCCAGTCATCGCGTTTGGTGTACTTCACCATGTCGCCGGTTGTGACGATAGCGGGGAAGCACTCCTTGCCTGAGGTGTAGCGCCTGCCCCACTTGAGCGTCTCCCCATCCGGCTCCGGCATCACCTCGGCGGGCATACCCTGCTGCTGGAAAGCAGCGGCCAGCGCGTAGGCCACATCGCTCATGTTCGGGATGAGCATCGTGCGCTGCGATTCTGGCTCGATGCTCAGCGGGCGCAGGAAGCGACCCCGCGCGAACTCGCGCCCCTTCGTCGCCTCCAGCGAGTCGAGGAACGCCTCACACCTGGTGATCATGCCCGCGTCCGCGGAGTGCTCATCGACCTCGATGATGAGTGTGGGCTTCTCGCCGACACGCTCGCGGAAGAAGTGCATGATAAACGAATCCGGCCCACACCCGAAGTTGGTCAGATACAGCGGGAAGAGGCGCTCGTCCTCGGCAATGATCTCCGCCGCCGACAGGATCTTCTGGCCGTAGCGCCAGTACATGTTGTACCAGTCCGTCGGCAGTTCCACTTCGTCCAGTGGCAAAAAGTCCATCGGGATGGCCATAACGCCCATCTCACGCAGCTTCTGCGGGATCTCGAGGTTTGCGCCCGGGTCGCAGCCGTTGTAGGACCGGCTCACGACTACCACAGCGCGCTCGTCATCACCAAGCTCGTCCAGCACCTCGCGGCCCCGAGCACGGGTCATTGTCTCGAAGCGCTCCAGCGCTTCCCATCCGGCATTGACTGCCGCGCGCACCTCGCGAG
>CAZAHB010000035.1:0-32308 GCA_964484945.1 uncultured Armatimonadia bacterium
CACTACCCCCGCTACTACCTCTTACCTCCATACACAACCTATAGAACGTAACTGGCGACGGGGGGGCTGCCTCGATTCTGTACGTTACCCGCGTCAACGACTCACGACGGCCTCACCCCGACCCGCTCGCTTCGCTCGGGGTTAGCCCTCTTCCTGGAGGCGCAAACGACGCGCCTCACGCGGGAGAGCACACAATTGTGAGCGTGAGAGCCATACGTGGCCCTTGATAGACCACGAGAACTCCCTCCCCCCACCGCCAGCGATGCCGTCCATCCCTATTTCGCTTTGCGAAGTGGGGGAGGGGATGCCCGAACGTCGTGTGTGAGGGCGGGGGAGGTCGTCGTTCGGGGTGCACCAGCCACACTAACCTGGATGTTGCCGATGGGGATGGGGACCGACGACGGCGGGTCGTTCCGTGGCAGGGACACCCTCGCGACAGCGGCAGGCAAAGGATGCCTGCCCCACATGCCAAAGTAAAGGAGCCAGCCGTGTCTTCGGCGAAATACGCACCCGTGGTGTCCCGAGACTTCAGAAAGCGGTGAGTTCTCCATGACGACGGCATATGCGGACGGGAACGTTAACTACGGTGTCATCGGCACCGGGATCCAGGGGGAGAAGCACATCGAAGTGGCCAGCCTCGCGCCCAACGCCACACTGGTGGCGGTCTGTGACATTGACGAGGACGCGGCGCGCTCGCAGGCGCTCAAGCACGGCGCGAAGCACGTGCACACCGACTGGGCCGATCTGCTGGCCGATGATGAGATCGAGGCGGTGAGCATCGCGCTGCCGGATCACCTGCACCGCGAGGTGGCTGTCGCAGCGCTCGAGGCCGGCAAGCACGTGCTGCTCGAAAAGCCCATGGCGACCTCGGTCGAGGATGCCGAGGCAATAGTCGAGGCCCAGAAGGCCGCCGACGCGAAGCTGATGATCAACTGGTCGAATCGCTGGATGCCGGCATTCGCCAGCACGAAGGCGAAGATCGACGAGGGCGAACTGGGCGACCCGCTGTACTGCTACGCGCGGCTGAACAACACCACCTACGTGCCCACGCAGATGCTGTCGTGGGCGGAGAATACGCGCCTGCCCTTCTGGCTGATCTGCCACCGGTACGACATCGCGCGGTGGTACTTTGGCTCGGAGGCGAAGAAGGTCACCGCGGTCTCGCGCTCGGTGGTGCTCAAGGAGAAAGGCATCGACACCCCGGACTTCTACCAGGCGACCGTGGAGTTCGAGGACGGGCAGGTCGGGAACTTCGAGTCCTGCTGGATCCTCCCCGAGAGCATGCCCTACCTGGTGGACAGCAAGTTCCAGCTTATCTGCAGCAAGGGCTACACGAACATCGACCCGACGCCCCCGGTGCACCAGCTTGCGACCGAGGACGAGTACTCCCACGAGGGCTTTTTGTTCGCGAACGTGATGGGACAGCCGGTGGGCTTCGTGCGGCAGGCGATCGAGCACTTCATCAACTGCTGCGTGACCGACTGTGAACCGATGATCACCGGTGAGGACGGCCTGCAGATCACCCGGGCGCTCGCGGCGATGGTCGAGGCCGCCGAGACGGGGGAGGCGGTCTATCTCTGATGCGGAGGCTGGCGGCCGCGCTGCTCGCGATGGCTGCGCTCGCCCTGGTCGGCTGCGCGCGGGAGCCCAAGCAGCCCGAACTTGACTTCCAGGTCGAGCAGCGCGTGGCGGCCTCGCGGGCCGGGTTGACGTTAGCCCGTGCCAGGGAGATCGTGGCAGCGGTCGATGAGGTGGCCGCCGATGAAGTCTCTGTCATGCACCGGTCGGTGCGGGATGGTACCGCGATGATCCTCGCGGCGGTCCCGCCGCCGAAGCAGATGATCACCAGCGACCCGCTCGAGACGATCGACATGCGCTGGGACCTCGAGCGCGAGCTGCCCACGCTGATCCTGTGGAGCGAGCGGCTCCAGGTGGGCCTGCGCAGGGAGGTCCCGGCCGACTACGCCCGCGAGGTGGCGGCGAAGCTGCTGGACCGGTGGCTGCCCGAGGCGGTCGGGGAGATTGAGACTCCTCCTGCGGTGAAGGTGGAGGCTCCCGTCTACGTGGTCTCGTGGCAGGGCATGATTGAGGGCCACATGACCGGCGACCGGGCGCTGGTGCAGGTGTCATCGGTGACGGGCCTGCCGATCTCTTTCAGCCAGCGGATCGCGCAGCAGCGCCCGTCTCCCGACGAGATCAAGGTGACGCGGGACGAGGCCCTGCAGGTCGTGCGCGATCGCATCGCGGCGAACGTCGGAAGCGCGGAGGGGATCCCGCTCGTGGCGAAGTTGAGCCTCAGCGCGGAGGCGCACCCGGAGGGCGGGCCGGCGTGGGTGGTGGCTATGATCAACGACGAGGGGCGACAGATGCCCTGGGGACTGGTTGACGCCATGACCGGAGAGCTTCTCACGCTTCAGAAGGACGACAACGAGCGCCCGTACGAGGTGCGGAAGGCTCCCTTCGCGTTTGACTGAAGGGACGGTTTGATGCGGTTTTCTGTCTGGACGAGGCTCTGTGTGTGCGGATTCCTGATTGCCGGTGTGCTCATCACCGGCTGCCGGGACCGGGAGCCGGTCGAGGTGGACACGACTGAGGACCTCATCGAGCGCCCGGCGCCGCCTGAGCCGCCTCCTGAGGAACGTGCGCGGCAGATCATGGCAGAGGTCACCCGAGTCGAGGCCGAGGATGTGACGATCACCGAGCAGGCTGCGGCGGGAGACATTCTGACCATCGAGGCGACAATCCCGGCGCACGAGAAGATGCTCCCGCATCACGCGGCGGCTCCGGATACTGGCGGTGGGGCGGAGACGCAGCAGCGCGTCGAGTGGGTTCGGCTGGTCTGGAACACCGCCACGGAGCGGCCACAGCTTATCCGCTGGCCGGAGCGCCTGCAATTCGCCGAAGAGCAGCCTGTCGGCGACCAGGCGGCGCTGGCGACCGCGCGTTTGCTCAAGGGCAAGTGGTTCCCCGACGTCCCGGTGGAGATGCGGATGCGCGAGCCGCGGCGGTTGCATATGCCGACATGGATTGTCAGTTGGCGTGGACATACGGAAAACGATACGCTCAGCGGAGACCAGGTTGCCGTGCAGGTCTCAGCCCTGACCGGCCTGCCGATCGAGTACACGCAGCGGGTAGCGAAGCAGCGGCCATCTCGCGATGAGATCGAGATCACGCGCGAAGAGGCCATCGACGCGGCACGCGAGATGCTGATAGGCGCGGAGTTCGAGGGGGCGGAGCAGATGGCGCTCGTCGCGCGACTGGTGCTCAGCGCGCCGCAGCACCCCGAGGGCGGCCCGGCGTGGCTGGTGCGCGGGACGGGCGAGCAGGATATGGTGCTCGTGCCGGTGGATGCAATGAGTGGCGAGCTTCTAACGTCAGCAGATGACAGCGAAAAACAGCGCGGGTCAGCAAACGACAGCAACGCATGACGGCGGCACTCGCCGGCGGGCAGGATACCTGCGCGAAATGACTTCCTGGTATTGCCGGGGTTCGGAGGAGATCGCATGGACGAGCTTCTGCGGGAGATGCTGGACGAGTTCTTGCTCACCCACTCGCCCTCCGGGCAGGAGGAGGAGATGGATGAGGCGGTCCGCCCGTGGCTCGAGCAGTTCTGTGACGAGATGTGGATGGATGCGCGCGGGAACCTGATCGGCAGGATCCGCGGACAAAGCCAGGAGGGCGCGTTGGTCATCGCCGCGCACAAGGACGAGATTGGCGCGGTGGTGGAGCGTATCGAGGATGACGGGCGCATCCGGCTGGAGCGCACTCCCGGCATCCAGGCGTGGCGCTACGGGGAGGGCCCGTTCGACCTGCTGGGCGAAGAGATCGTCACCGGCGTGCTGTCGGTCGGCAGCACTCATGTGTCCGCCCGGTCCGCCGAGATCCATGAGTCGAAGAACAGCAAGCCGATGAATTTCGAGACCTCGCGCGTGTTCACGGGACTGACCCCCAATGAGCTGCGCGAGCGTGGCGTTGACGTCGGCTGCATGGCCGTGGTGTCCCGATCTCGGAAGGATCCGCTTTACCTGGGCGATCGCGTCTGCGGATACGGGCTTGACGACAAGGCCGCGGTTGCAGCCGCCTTGCTGGCGGCGAAATGCCTGCGCGAAGGGGCCGCCGGCAGCGGAGGGATGCCGCCTGCGGACGTCTACATCGCAATCACCGCGGCCGAGGAGGTGGGCTGCTCGGGCGGGCGCTACGTCGCGCGGAGTCTGCCGATCACCACGATGATCGCGATTGAGATTGCGCCTGTCGCGCCGGAGTACGCGATCGAGATGAGCCCGGCGCCGGTCATCAACTTCAAGGACAAGTTCGTCTACCACAAGGCGCTCTCCGACCGGCTCTGCGCGATTGGCGATGAGCTTGGCTTCGGCCATCAGCGTTCGCTGTTCCGCACGATGGGCACGGACGCAGGCGAGGCCTTCCGCTCGGGGACGGTTGCCCGGGCCGGATGCGTGTGCTTTCCGACCGAGAACACCCACGGCTACGAGATGACACAGTTCGAATCGATCATCAACACGGCACGGCTGCTGGGAGCGTATGCGGCCGATCCGATGCTTTGAGGAGCGAGGCAAATGTCAGAGACAGCAGGAGCAGCGGTGATCGGGCTGGGCATGATGGGCGAGCGTCACGCGCAGGTGTGGCAGCAGCTGCACTCCACGCACCTGGCGAGTGTCTACGACATCGTGAGGGGGCGCACCGTAGACGTTGCGCAGGAGCTTGGATGCGCGCCCGCCGAAAGCCTCGAGGACGCGGTGAGCGCCGGTGACGTGCAGATCGTAAGCGTGTGCACCAACGATGAGGCGCACCGCGAGGCCTGCGTGGCGGCGGCTGAGGCCGGTGCCCACGTGCTGGTGGAGAAGCCGCTGGCCACAACGCTGGAGGACTGTGACGAGATCATCGACGCGTGCCGCCGCAACGGCGTGAAGCTGATGACCGGACATATCTGTCGTTTCGATCCGCGCTACGTCCGGGCGAGGGATGCCGTGACATCAGGGGAAGTCGGCGAGGTGGTGCAGGTCTTCGCACGCCGCAACAACATCGCGCCGACCGGCAAGCGCGTAGGACCGCGGACGTCGGTGGCGTTCTTTCTGGGCGTACATGACATCGACCTTGTGCAGTGGATCACGGGGCAGCGGATCACGCGCGTCAGTGCCGAGAGCACCAGCAAGGTGCTGTCGGCAATTCCCGCCGATGATTCGATCATGACCGTCTTCCGGCTGGATGCCGGTGGGGTCGGCGCGCTTGAGACCTGCTGGGTGATTCCCGAAGGCTCACCGAACTCGCTGGACGCGCGCCTGGAGGTCGTGGGCACGGAGGGCCGCGTTGCCGCCCGGGTCGGTGGCGAGGGTTTCGAGCAGGCCTCGTCAGATCGCGCCCGGCGGCCGGATATCGCTTACTGGACGGAGATGCACCGAACCGCGCAGGGCGCGCTCCGGCGCCAGTTGGAGCACTTTGCCGAATGCGTAATTGAGGATCGGGAACCGGCGGTGTCGGAGGAGGACGCCCGCAGCGCGGTGGAGGTTGCGGTGGCGATCCACCAATCGCTGGAAAGCGGCGCACCGGAGCAGGTCGGAACATAACGCGCCGCAAGGCAGTCTCAGCCTGAGGTGATGGGCGTGAAGCAGACGGGAACAGGCGGCCGCGTGACGCTGACGGTGGCGCTTATCGGACTCCTTCTCGTGGGGCCGGCGGTCGCCGAGGAGGACGAACCCATCGTGGCCATCGATCTGCCCACGATGGGACCGCAGGCTCGCTTCGGCAACTGGCTGGAGGGTGCTCTGCGCGATGAGCCGGTCCGGGTGCGGTGGCCCAAGTTCGATGAGCGTGGTGAGCTTGAGGACGCGCCAGCCTGTGTGGTCACCTGGTCAGACCCTGACCGGACCGGCCGGGAGACGAAGCGCCTGCGGGGTCATGTGCGGGATGGAGGTGGCGTGGTCTACGTGGTCGGCGAGGGCGAGCGCCACATCCGCAGCGCCCGGTCACTTCTCGGCCCGCTGGACGTGACTATCGATGAGCTTGACGGCGGCGCCGGCTCACCCGAGTGGGTCGAGCATCCGCTCACAGGCGGCTTCGAGGAGCCTGGAGCAGTAACCGCCGGTGCGGCCATCTCGGGCGTCGGGGGCAGTCCACTGATCCGGGTTGGTGGGAGCCAGATCGCGTCGGCGTTCGACTGGGGGCCGCTGGGCCGGGCCGTGATCATCGATCAGTCGGTATTGTTCGATCAACTCCACGAGGCCAGTCCGCGGCCTGCGGTGCGTGACTTCGTGCTGCGCGCTGCGCTCTGGGCGGCGCGCGCGGGAGAGTGGTCGGCGCCGGCTGAGCCGACTGAAGGACCGGACATCCCAAGTGTCGAGGAGCTTATTGGGCAGCAGTCAGTATCGCCGGTCGCGTACGAGACGGCGGTGGTGGATCTTCCTGACGATGACAGGGATCGCTGGCCCGCAGTTCGCGCGCTGCTTGCGGACGAACTGGAGCGGGCCGAGCTTGAGGTTGAGGAGCCGAGACAGCGAGAGGGCGAGCCGTTGCTGGACGCGGATGCGCTCGAGCGCGCCGGGATCGCGGTCATCGGGTCCGGGCGCGAGGGGACGGAGATTCACTGGTCTGAGCCACTGGCGGTCGGATGGTTCTTCAACGGTGGCGGGCGGATCCTGGCCATCCCTCACGCTTCGGGGGGAACCATGAAGCGTATGGTCGGCTTCAACAAGCTGCTGACCCAACTGCGCGTTGCGGTTTCGCTGGAGCGCGATGACGGGCGGGCGCGCATCGTTCCGCACCCGATAACGGACGGCATTGAGCTGCCCGAGGAGGGGCTGCGCGTCGGCGACGGGGCACACATCTGGGCGCCTCTGACCGAGTCGCTCGTCACCGTGAATGACGCGCCGGCGGCCGCGGCATGGCAGCTTGGCGAAGGGCGGATCGTGATCATTGACGGCGAGCTACTGTTACCTCACGGCGATGAGGAGAGGCCCTACCGCGAGATGGTATCGCTTTTGCGCAACTCAATCGAGTGGCTCATGGGGGAGATGTGACAGAGACTGTCCGCTGCGGCGTTCACAGCGGCAGGGATGCCGGCAGAACGAGATCGACAGTGATCCAAAGACTACATTGCGAGAACTGAACTGAGCACGGGTGACAACGATGGTCTATGACTTCCACACGCATTCGACCCTGAGCGATGGTGTGCTTTTGCCGATGGAGCTGATCCGTCGGTGCATTGTGAACGGATATGGAGCATTAGGGATTACCGACCACAGTTCGGCCTCCACCATGGGCCGCGTGATCCGCGAGGTGCGGCGCGACTGCGCGCTTGCACAGAAGTACTGGGGCTTTTCGGCCTTCCCCGGCGTCGAACTGACGCATGTGCCCGCGGCATCGATCGGCGAGCTTGCAGCGGAAGCGAGGCGGATGGGCGCTGTGATCGTGGTCGTCCACGGCCAGTCGCCCGTGGAGCCGGTTGAGCAGGGGACGAACCTTGCCGCGGTCTCGTGCCAGGATGTCGATGTGCTGGCCCATCCGGGGGACCTGACGGAAGAGGAGGCGCGACTGGCCGCGCACAATGACGTGGCGCTGGAACTCAGCGGAAAGGACGGCCATTCGCTCGGAAACGGACGCGTGGCTCGCATAGGACTTGCGGCCGGCGCGAAGCTGCTGGTCAACTCCGACGGACATACTCCGGGTCAGCTTCTGACCGAGGAGAAGGCGGGAGACATCGCTCGACTGGCGGGGCTGACCGACGCCCAGATTGAAGCGGCACTCGTGGACAATGCCGAAGAACTGGTGCAGAAGTGCAAGAGTCGCGTCGAGTGAGCGCGGGCGGGACGTGCGAGTGATGAAGGCCGGAAGGGATGAAGGAACGGTGACGGGAGGGCGCGCGGACAGCGGCGACGAGCGTTCCGGCGTGAGATGGTCGCGAGTTACAGCATGCCTGGCGGCTGTCGTTATGTGTGCAGGCCTCGCACTGAGCGGCTGCGCGCGCGGTGGTGAGGAAGAGGACCCGGTGGTGCCGGAAACAGTCCTCGAGTTCACCGTGCAATTCGCCGGACTGGTTGACGACGCATATTACTACTATGTGGCGATCGATGCCGACAACGACTTCGGCGCCGATGGCCCTCTGCCCGTGGCAGCCGGTCCGGACTGGGGGAATGGCTGGGGGACAGGCTCACTGACGCACTACGTCGAGTACCGCCAGGGCCAGTACGAGCTGTTCCAGGCGACCCTCGAGCCGGAGCTGGTCACGGAGGCCGGTGGCGTCGGCGGCGTATCGGGAACACCGGACACATCCGACGCGGGACTGCACTCCATCACGATCGATTCGCTGAACCTCGGCGCCGCAACGCTTTCGGGGACGGGCGCCATTGATGCGGTGACCAATGAGGGCTTTCAGGCGGCGGGGACGCTGGAGTTGACAACGAATGCGGCCGGCGAGGTCGTGGCCGGAGCCGTCACCTGGACGCCCGCGGCTGCCGGTGGCCGGGCGCTTACCTCCGACGAGCAGGCCGCGGTCGATGCGCTCAACGCAGGCGGCGTCACGCTCGCAGCGGACTCGCTGGACGCACTCGGACTGGCACTGACCATCGGAACGGCCGCTGACCTGTCAGGTACTCAGACCATCGAGGTGGCGCAGACGACGGCGGATGTGACTGATCGCTTCGAGCCCGAGGGTTTCAGCTCACCTGCAACTGAACAGTCAACGCTGCCTGCGAATAACGCGGCGGAGCTTGACGCTGGGCCGATTCCGGGCATGACGATCCAGACGGGCGACCTGATCGTCGGGGAGACCGCTGAGATCGAACTGACGCCCAGCGCGATTGGTAACTCGCTGGGCTTTCCCTACGACTCGGTGCTGCCACAGGGCGGTTCGACCCTGCAGGTCACGGTGGATCTCAGCCAACTTGGCCACAACATCGACGATGTCAGCGTGAATTTCATCGCAACCACTGAACTGATCTTCGATCCCACGGTCGTCAACCCCGATGAGAATACCTACGATGCGCTCGGAAGGCAGGGGAACGACTTCGTCACGCTCGTAACTGACGAAGAGCAGACGATCAACGACGGCGACCTGATCGGGGAGGAGGAGGCCGGCGACCCGACGCTGGAGGGACCGGCGTCCGAGCAGGAGCGCACAGCGGTCGACATCGTTGACTGGCGCATCCGCATGCGACAGTTGAGATGAAACGGCAGTCGCAAGTCACAAGTCGCAAGTCGCAAGCAACGGCGGAAAAGGCAGGGGCAAGTGGCAAGCAACGGCGAGTGTAAGGCAGGAACGGCAGTCGCAAGTGGCAAGTAACGACAACGACGAAGGCTCACGGTTGGGGTTTCTCGGGTCTCGTTGTTTGTGCTCTTCGCATCTCTTTTGTTAGCCTTCGCTCGCCGTTTCCCGCCGTCAGCCGTCGTTTCAGCCGTTACTTGCCACTTGCCACTTGCCACTTGTGACTTGTGACTTGTGACTTGTGACTTGTGACTTGTGACTTGTGACTTGTGACTGCCGTCAGCTCACGTCTACGCTTGCGATGAAGACGTCCGCCCGCTCGCCGGTGCCGGAGTACCAGGACAGCAGCAGTTCACCGTCACCGAGGTAGTCCGCGCCGGCATATGAGTTGTCGCCTCTGCGCTCGGGGGCGTAGTCGGGTGCGGGCAGAATCGCCAGTTCCTCGAGTTGCCAGTCGTCCCCGACCCGGTAGAGGCGCGTGTCCCGTAGCAGCCCATCGTCGCTTGGCTCCATGTACCTGCCCACGACGTAGAGCGTACCGTCCGCCCGGGTGAGCATCGGGCCGCGAATATCCAGTGGCTGGTCATGCTGCTCCCACTCGGTGTACGGTGGGCGCGATGTCTTGAACGGAGTGCCCGCCCCGTCGGCGCGCTCGCGGCGGACGAACGACACCAGCGTCCCGTCCGCGAGGAACTCGATGTCGGTCTCATTGGCGCGTTGGCCCTCGTGGATCACCGAGACTTCCTCCCACCGGCGCATGTCGGTGGAGCGTAGCAGCGGCACGTAGTCCTCCCTTCCCTCGCCGGGGTTTGTCACATGAGTCGCGACCCACATCGCGCCACCGTGCTCGCGCGGGCGCCAGAATCGGTGATGGATCGGGTCCAGAATGGTTCCCGGCGACCAGTCCGCGCCGTCGCTGGTGCTCCACGCGACGCTCTGGAAGTGATAGGGCCGCGCCTCGCTTTGCAGGTCTTCGGGGAAATCGGGCGTACGCGTCGGTCCGAGCACCCACAGGCGGCCCTCGTATGTCGCCAGCTTCGGATCGCGGTCATCCAGGACGGTTGACAGCAGCGCCACCTGCTCGAAGTTGTCCAGGTCCGATGAGGCCATCACGCGGATCTGTCCGTCCAGGCTCCCGTGGCTCGTGGCGCTGCGAAAGCACACGAAGTAGCGTCCAGCGAAGAATCGGATGTCCGTGAACGCGTTATGCCGCCCGTCCTCGTATACAGTGCGTACCCAATTGATGCGATCGCTCACAGCCGTCACTCCTCACCTGCGTCGGATGTGCGGGCGGGACCAGAATCTGCAACCGTCAGTGATGCCCCGCTATTCGAACCTCGCGCTAAACTTCGCCTGCATGTATAATCGGACCTCGTCGTGTCTTCGAGGAATCTACCCTGTCCGGGGAACGGACGGTTTGCCATGTTGACGCTGTTGGCCATTCTGCCGATCGTCGTGTTGATCGTGGACCTTGTCGTCTTCCGTCGCAATATTCTGATTACCGCCGGGATTGTGGCTGTGGTCGCTATTGCGGTCGCCCTCGGCGTGTGGCGGATCACGCCACTGCTGGTTCCTGCCTCGTTCGTGAAGGGCCTGCTTGTGGCCCTCGATATCTGTGTGATTATCCTTGGGGCGCTGGTGTTTCTGAACCTTTTGCGCTCTCTGGAAGTGGTTAAGGCCATCGAGTACCACCTCGGCCGCGTATCCGCCGATTCGCGCGTGCAGCTTATCCTGCTGGCATGGCTGTTCGGCAGCCTCATCGAGGGGTCGGCCGGGTTCGGCACCCCGGCGGTGATCGTGGTCCCACTGCTGGTTTACATCGGCTACCCGCCCGTGTTCTCGGTGGCGGCCGCGCTGGTGGGCAATTCAGTGAACGCGGCCTTCGGCGCGGTCGGCACGCCGGTGCGCATCGGCTTCGCCGGACTCGAGGTCCCGGGCGTGGTCCAGGCCAGCGCGGGACTGGGCGCGATCATGTGTGTCTTCGTCCCGGTCATCCTGCTGGGCATGATGACCGCCCGACTCCGCGAGGAGCGCCGGTTCTTCCTCGAGGCGCTGCCCTTCGCCCTCTTTTCGGGCATCGCGATGGGCGTGCCCTACTACTTCGCGAGCTTCATCGGCATCGAGTTCCCGTCCATCGTGGGGGCACTGGTGGCCATGGGGCTGGTGCTGGTTGCGCGGAGGCTGGGCATTTTGCTGCCAGAGCGCATTCACACGATCAAGGAACGTACACTCGAGGAGCCGGAGCGCGGGGTCGGGAGCATCGTGATGCCCTACGTTCTGCTGCTGGGCGCACTGGTTGGCGCGCGCTACGTGCTGCCCTCGATCGAATACCCGCTCTTCGCGGGGCTGACGCACGCGGTGAACTTCTTCAACCCGGGGCTGGTGCTGCTGTTAGTCTCGGGCCTTCTGATGCTGGGATATCGCGTCTCCGGGGCGGTCGCGCGTGAGGTCACCAGAAAGTCCGCGAAAGCCCTGTTTCGGCCCGGGCTGACCATCTTCTTCATCGTGGCCGTCATGCAGCTTATGATCAACTCCGGTGAGAACGCGCGCGGCCTCGACAGCATGCTCTTTTATGCGTTCGCGAATATCCGCAACGTCGCGCTGCCGGCGATCGCGCCGATTCTGGGGGCTTTCGGGTCCTTCGTGACCGGAAGCGTGACCGTCTCGAACCTCACCTTCGGGGCCGCACAGGCTTCGGCCGCGGAGGCGGTGGGCTACCCGGCGATGGTGATTCTGGCCCTGCAGATCATCGGCGCCACCGGCGGGAACACGGTGTCCATCCCGAACATCATGGCCGCGCAGGCCGCCGGCGATATGGAGGGCAAAGAGAACGAGATTCTGCGCGCGACGCTCCCGTGGGTGGTGGCCTACCTGGCAGTGGTGATCGTACTGGGAGTGGTCTGGCTGCATCTCATCGGGTAGCTCACTGCGGTCAGAGAATCCCGGCCATGATCGCCTGGATGCCCGAGATCGCGGTGATGCCGAATGCCGCGACCACAGCGAAGCTCCCCGCAGCGACCGCGGACACGCAGCGATGCGCGACCCCCAGTGCCGTCACGACTACCCCGGCTGCGAACGCCGCTACCGCCGGGACGAGCACCAGGAACGGGGCGAGCGTTTGCATCAAGCCCTCGCCGGACCACGGCATTCCCAGTGTCAACAGACAGGTTGCTGCGAAGCTCACAGGCCATGCCAGGAACACGCCTGCCGCAACCGCGTGCCCGGCGAGGCGGACCGTGTCTTCGGCTTTTCGGTCATGCATCAGCAGGTGCGCTCCTCATGGACCAAGTAGAATTGTGCCGAGCGGAAATGCCATCAGCGTTGCGACAAAGACGATCATAACTGGCACCCCGGTCCACATCGCGAGCGTTGCCGGCCATGACGGACCTGTGCGCCGCCGCGCGATAAGCGCCATCCAGACGGCGGCAGGCCCAATCACCGCGTAGACGAGCAGTGAGGCAAGCAAGCGGCCCCAGCGCGGTGGCCCGGGCGGGATGGTGACCGCGAGGCGCTCCCCGTCGGGTGACATGGTGACCCCGCGCGAGGGCCTTTGCAGACGCGCAAGCTCAACGCGCCGTTCCGTTCGCAGATTACACAGCACCAGGCGGCCGCTTCCGAACGGAAGATATCCGATCCGGTGCCACGGCAGGTCGGTGCGGGGGACGTCCAGCGCCTCTGAGACCAGCAGCCGCCCCTCCCGCGGCCAGTCGAAGGCGATGATGTCCCGGCCCTGCACGAGCGCGCGAGGCTCTTCGCCCTCTGCAGGCACTTCGGCGACTCCGTCCTCGGAAAGATACGCGATCGACTCGCCGTCGGGCGACCACCGCGGGTGCGCCCCGAGCCTCCCGCGCCGCGCCACGACCCGCTCCTCACCATCGCGCAGGCTAAGAATGACAATGGACACCTCCGAGCCATCGCGACGCTCGAAGACGATGCGCCCGCCGTCGGGCGACCAGTCCGGATTGATCTCGGCAGCAGGCGTGTCCGTCAGCCAGCGCCCCCGCGAGAGCGTCACCGTCTTCGCGTACAGATCCCGGCCTCGGCCCACCTTCATCGACCGCGCTCGGTCGCACAGCACCTCCCGGCCATCTGGGGACCAGCAGGGCGCCTGGGCCACTATGCGGCGGTCCAGGTGCTCGGGCCACGCGTCCTCCATGTCCAGGAGCATGGCCCGGTGGCGGAATGCGCCGTACTCGCTGTCATACGCGACTGCGCTGCCATCCGGGGACCACCGGGGGGTCCGCTCTGCCCCCGGCGTCAGCGTCACCCGGCTCAGATCGGTGATCTCGCGGTCCATCACGTAAAGTTCGGGACCGGCCTGCGGTGCATGAAAGGGGAAGAGCGCATCGAGCAGGCCGAAGACGCTGAGGGGAAATGCAACGCGCCAGATGACGAATATGAGCGCGGCCGCCCCGGAGATCGCGGCGACGCGGGCCAGACACCGCGTGTCCTCCGTCCCCCCGACCGGAATCGATACCGGCCGAACCACCGTCACGACAAAGACCACGTACCAGCCCAGCGCCAGTACCAATGCCGTGATGAATGCTGCGAAAGAGATGATGTTCCCCATACTGCTCCGATGCTGCATTGATGAGACGATCTTCAGACTGGCTGGATCTGGCAGCCATCACGGCCCGGTCATAACTTTTCTGAACAATTCCCCCCAATACCTCTTGACAGGAAGGTTCGGATATATTATTCTATTGTTAGCTTGAATAGTGGAATACTTTCCGAGGAGACACTGATGGACAACTGTTCTGCCGGCGGCGACAGCGAGGTCTACCAGCAGCTTGCCCGGATCGGCAAGGCCATCTCCACGCCGAAACGGCTGGAGCTTCTTCACCTGTTGTGCCACGGACCGCGAACGGTGCAGGTTTTGGCCGACGAGGCGGACATGACCGTGGCCAACGCGTCCTCGCACCTGCAGGTGCTGAAGGAAGCGCGGCTGGTTGAGAGTGAGAAGGAAGGCCTCTACGTGACCTATCGCATCGCCGAGGAGGGTGTGGGCAGGTTCCTCATGGCGCTGCGCGATGTAGCCGAAAGCCGACTGCTGGAGCTTGAGCGGATCGGCAGGTTGCTCGCGGACGCCACCGAGGGCGTCGAGGCGATGGGGGCGGAGGAGTTGGCCGAGCGGCTTGAGGCAGAGGACATGCTGCTTGTCGATCTGCGCCCGCGCGAAGAGTATGAGGCGGGCCACATTCCCGGGGCGGTGTCGATTCCGGCCCGTGAACTTGACGATCGCCTCGGTGAACTGCCGGAGACGAAGCCGCTCGTGGCGTACTGTCGCGGGCCCTACTGTTCGACCGCCGCCGAGGCGGTGCGGCTGCTGCGCGACCGCGGCTTCGATGTCATTCGGCTGGAGGACAGTGTGCCCGACTGGCAGGCGATGGGCCTGCCGGTGGCAGCCAAACGGGATCTCAATCAGTGAAGAGTTGGACGGAGGGAATTATCGATGGCAAGTTGTTCGACGGGCGAGTGTGAAGTCGAGACCAGCCAGCGCTCCAAGAGCACGCTGCGCTGGGTGATGGGCGTGCTTTTCGTGGCGCTGGTCGCGGCAGGATGGCTCGTGCCATGGTTCGGGTACTTCGTGCCGGTGTGCATGATCGGCGGACTAATACCCGCGTTCTTTGTCGGGCGGAAGTGGTGTGACTGGACCTGCGCGCGCGGAAGCTTCTACGAGAGCGCCGTGGCGCTGCTGACCACCGACCGACCGATCCCGAAGGTGCTGCGCAGCACGGGCTTTCGCGTGGCGATCATGGGCGTGCTCTTTGCGACGTTCGGTTATCGCATCACGCAACTGTGGGGCGACTGGGCCGCGCTGGGAGGGTTTTTCGTGACCTTCCTGACGGCGACCACCGTGGTCGGGATAGTGCTGGGCATGATCTTCCAGCCGCGAAGCTGGTGCGCGTTCTGCCCGATCGGCACCCTCAGTCGCTGGGCAGGCGCCGGGAAGAACCCGGTTCGAATCAGTGACGCCTGCGTCGGCTGTGGGGCGTGCGTGCAGGCATGCCCGATGGAGATCGACATTCCGTCTTACGCTGATGCCGGATCGATCACAGATGGCGACTGTCTCAAGTGCGGCGCGTGCATCGCGAAGTGCCCCGTGGGGGCGCTGAGCTTTGGCGACAGCGAAGAGCGGGCCGCGTAGAGCAATTCTGATCGACCGACGCGACACAGGAGGACATGACGATGAGGCGCATCATGACAGTGACAGTACTTGCGCTCTTCACTTTGAGCGCGGCCCACGCGACCCCGTGGTTCACACAGGACCCGCGAACGCTGCCTGAAGGGAAGTGGCGCGTGGAGGAGCATATCTTCTACTCCGAAACCGATGATACGCTGGTGGACGGCGACCGCGAATCGCTCAACGGCGGCGCAGAGGCGACGTCACTGACGCTGCACACGCGTATCCGCTACGGGGCCACTGACCGGCTGACGGTCTTCGCCGACATCCCGTGGGTGTCGAAGGAGTTCACCGCTCCGGACGGCACCGAGCGTGACGCTGATGGCTTCGGGGATATGCTCTTTCTCGGGAAATACCGATACCACAATGACCGGGAGGCAGGCACGCGCCGTGCGGTAGCCCTGTTCGTCAAGCCGGACACAGGGGACACTGACACCGACGTCCCGTTGCTGCGAACGGGAACGGGGACCACGAATGTGGGCGTCAACCACCTGTGGGAGAGGCAGGCCGGCGCGACGACCTGGTACGCAAGCCTCGGCTACATCTACACCGGCGAGAACGATGCGCTGGACCTTGACCCGGGAGATGTGATCTTCGGCAACATCGCTCTGGACCGGCCAATCGCCGACGGATGGAAGGGTGTGTTCGAGGTCAATGCGCGCCACCAGGGCGAGGCCGAGCAGGGCGGAGATGACGTGCCCGACAGCGAGTGGACGACTGTCTCGCTTTCACCCGGCGTCCAGTATGCCACTCAGCCTGCACCGGGGCAGAAGGCGGTCTTTGAGGCCGGGGTTCAGATCCCGACCGTCACCTGGGGCGACAAAGGCGCCCTCGAGGACTACACGATCTACGGTGGCGGGTACTGGATCTTCTGACGCATTCGCGGCACCGACATCGGACCGAGGCGGATGGAGGCAAGATCCATCCGCCTCGCGCGTGTACACCCCGGCCGCATCGGCGCGGATTCTCGCCGGCGACCCGCCCCTTCCTCGTTGCGCGGAGGCGTGAGGGACTGGCGCCTCGAAATGTCACCATGTGCGCCACCCCGGGTCCGGTCGGAGGGACACACCATGATGCGCCGCATGTTCGCGATAGCCGCTCTGTTGCTTTTCGCAGGCTCCGTTGCGTTCGCTATGGAACCGCCGGAGGAGAACCTGATCGAGGGCCCTGCGGCCGGGCCGTGGCGCAGGCTCTTTCTGGACGCGATGGTCGTGGAGCGCACTCAGGGCCTCGAGCGCGTCTTCCACTCCGCCGAGAAGCACCCGAGCAATCCCGTCGTCGTCGCGGACAGGCCGTGGGAGAAGGGCGGGACCTACTCCGGTCCGTATCTCTACGGGACGGTCATGTGGGACCAGGGAAAGCTGCGCATGTGGTATCACCTCCACCACGGAGGCGGCTACCGCAACGCCTACGCTGAGTCGACTGACGGTGTCACCTGGGAGAAGCCGAACCTGGGGATCGTAAAGGAAGGCGGATCAACCGAAAACAATCTTGTGATCGGCAAGGCCACCGGTGAGGAGGCGCAGTTCGGCCGCCCGGCAGCGGGGCTGTGCCACAACCCGAGCGTCTTCAAGCAGACCTGGGAGGATGACGCCGACAGGCGCTACGCCCTCTACTGCTACGGAGCAACCGTGCGCCACGCGCGGAATGCCTACTCCCCGGACGGACTGCACTGGACCTTCACCGAAGAGACCCGGGAGCACGGCCTGTTCGGCTCCGGCGACGTGCTGAACTTCTTCCGCGACCCCTACCATCAGCGCTACGTCGCGACCTGGAAGAGCGGCAGTCGGCGCGGGCGATCGGCGGGCGTCGTGCTGTCCGAGGATGGGCAGGAGTGGACCAAGCCGGTGGACGGGCCGGTCTTTCTCGCTGATGACCTCGACCCGGATGCCACGCAGATCTACGGGATGCCCGTCTTCGCGTACCAGGGGATGTACATCGGCCTGCCGTGGATCTACAACGCGCGCTGGTTCAAGTATGGCAGTTACACCGCGGAACGGATGTACGAAGTCGAGGCGAGCAGCCCCTGCACGATGGACGTGCAGCTTGCATGGAGCCATGACCTGATCAACTGGACGCGCCCATACCCGCGCTATGACTTCATCCCGCGCGGGGAGGAAAGCGAGTTCGACTCGGGGATGATCTACACCGCGCGCAAGCCCGTGCAGATGGGTGACGAACTGTGGTTCTACTACGGCGGCTGGGTCGGCGCGCACAATGAGCCCGAATCACACGCGAACATCGGCGTCGCGACACTCAGGCTTGACGGGTTCTGCTCGATGCGCGCGGGTGACGAGGAGGGCTGGCTGATCTCGCGCTGCGAGCCATTCATCGTGCCGAAGGTGACGATCAACGCTCGCTGCCGTGAGGGCGGTTACGTGCTGGCGGAACTGCTCGATGCGGACGGTGATGTCATCGAGGGCTTCTCCCGCGAAGAGTGCGAGCGTTTCACCGGCGATTCCGTCGATCACGTGCTGACATGGGAGACCGCCGAGCTTCCCGAGGAGCAGCGCGAGGGCGACAAGAAGATCCGCTTCATTCTGCGCAACGCGGACCTGTACTCGTACCTGCCGGACCAGACCGGCGAGCCGGTGGAGGTGCGCTATGTGCCGGAGGAGGCGGGCGTGTTGCCGTTCGACGACTCGCTGCCTGCCGCCGAGCGATTTAGCGCGCGGGGCAGGGCCTCCGGTTACTCACTGGTGGAGGTGGACGGGCGCACGGTGCTGGATATGCACGTGGTGGCCGAGGACAAGACGACCGCCTCAGCGATGCGCGACGAGCGTTTCGATGACGAGACGAACTGGCGGCTCGAGCAGGTCGCGCGGGTGATCGACCAGGGCACGGAACCGATCTACGGTCTCTCGACGTTCTTCCGGCCGAACAACGGCCGTGCGGCGGGGCTCTACCTGAGCGAGACCGCGACCGGTATCCTGACCCAGCGGGGGAACGAGTACACGCTTGTGGCGAAGCATGAGATGGACACCACGGATGCGTTCCACCACTATGCGCTGGTCCACGAGGGCGGGGCGGAGGGAATCGTCACGCTGCTGGTGGACGGCGAGGAGGTCGCGCGGGTGCCGATGAGCGACCTGCAGCCGAACGTGGTTCGCGGCTCGAACGTGGTCTTCGGCCCGAACGCCTCGCACCGCGAAGGGCACCTGCAGTTCGCGAAGTTCGGCTACCGGATCGGCGGGACCGAGCCGGTGTTTGCGGGGGAGTAGACGCCCGCCAGTGTCGCGCGCTCCAGCGAATAACCTGTCACCTGTGGGTTGTTATCGCGCTCATCTCCTCCCTTCCTCGGCAGGTGCGCGGGTGTGGTGCGGTGAATGCGTATCTGCTGCTCATCCGATCAGACCGCCCACTTGCTGGAGGCCCCCGATGACCGGTCGCGTATGCGCCGTCCGCTGCGAGGATTACGACGAGACTGTCTCGGCCGTGGGCGATCTGCTGGCAATGGTCGGCGAGGATCCGCCCGCCGGTCGCGGCGAACGGGTGGTGCTCAAGCCCAACCTGCTGCGCACGGCGCGGCCCGACGAGGCGGTCACCACACACCCGGCTGTCGTGGAGGCGGTCGGGAGCGCGCTGGTCGCGGCAGGCGCGAACGTGACCATCGCCGACAGCCCCGGTTCCGGCTATCGCTACACCGAGAGCGCGATGCGCCGCACCTACGATACGTGTGGCATGGCTGCGGTTGCCGATGAAGTCGGCCTTGACCTGAACTTCGACGTATCCCACGAGGTGCTCTCCCACCCCGACGGCGTGCTCATCAAGCGCTTTGAGGTCATCACACCGGTGGTGGAGGCCGACGCGGTCATCAACCTGTGCAAGCTCAAGACGCACCTGTTCACGGGCATGACCGGCGCGGTCAAGAACCTGTTCGGCGTGGTCCCGGGGCTGATCAAGCCCGGATATCACGCGAAGCTCGCCGACAGCCGCCGGTTCGCGGGCATGATGCTCGACCTGGCGGATCTCGTCTCCCCGCGGCTGTCGATCATGGACGCTGTGGTCGGGATGGAGGGCGACGGGCCGAACTCGGGCACGCCCAGGACCGTGGGCTGGCTGCTGGCCTCGACTGACCCGCTGGCGCTGGACGTAATCGCCGCGGAGATCATGGGACTGCCCGGGGCGCACAATCCGTTGCTGCAGGAGGCCGAGGCGCGGGGCATGGCCCCGACCGTCGCGGAGGATGTGACGCTGGAGGGCGCGACGCTGGACGACCTCCGCGTTGCCGACTTCGCGCAGCCCGGCAGCCGCGCGGCCGGCGTCGGGATCGCCGGGCCCTCATGGTGGGCCGGGCCGGTCACGTGGCTGATGCGCCACACCTTCTCCGCGCGACCGGTGGTCTCGGACGAACGCTGCGTGGCCTGCGGAGCGTGCGTACGCGCATGCCCGATGGACGTGACCTCGCTGGAGGAATCGGGGCGCGGAACATCGGCGCAGATCGATGACAGCGGCTGTATCCGCTGCTACTGCTGCCACGAGATGTGTCCGGAGGACGCCATCGACCTGCGCACCAGTCTGCTGGGACGCCTGCTGGGGCAGGGGTAGCATCGTCATTTCGTCGGGAAGACCGGACTCTGCTCCGGGCTCTGATGTATCAGGAGGACCGATCATGCTGAAGACGCGCGTCGTCATCATCCTGTCCATCGCCATCCTCTGCGCGGGTCTCGCGGGTGCGCAGGACTTTGATCCCGTCCGGCTCAACAACTTCGTCGTGGAGCTTGCGGACATTGACATGCGCGTCGGGGATGCACCGGATACTGTCAGCCTTGAGATCGACGAGGCCGGCTGGCTCTTCATCGAACTGATCGGCGAGGGAGACGCCACGCTCGCACTGTCCTCCGGTGACGAGGAGACCGTGGTGCTTGACGCGCCGGGAGAGACTATGCGCCACGTTTCGGCGGGAGAGGTTGCGCTTGAACTCACTCGCGGCGACGGCGCAGACCTCGAGCGGATGATCGTTCGGCGCATCCCGGAGATCATGGTGTACATGTATGAGGGCCAGAACGACCCCGATCCGCAGCGCTGGATCACGCACTCGTGGGAGTTCCTCGAAGAAGCGATCCTGCAGTCGGCGAATCTGATCGTGAGTCACCAGCGCGAGGGATACGAGCCCTTCGCCGAGCGCTGGCAGCAGCGGGGCGGCCGCTGGCTGGTCAATCACGGGATGGGGGCCCTGCGTGACGAGACGACCGATCCCGCTGGTTACTGGGCGGAGATGCTGGGCGGCACCGTCTGGGACGGAGTGATCCACGACGAGGTGCTCAGTCGCGATCGTGAACACTTCGAGCGGTACGCCGACGGCCTCGCGCGGTTCACGCAGATGCCTGACGGCTCCGGGAAGACCGTCTACCTCTACTGCGGCTCGAGCACGATCGGTGACCCGACGCTGCTGGACTTCTTCGAACCCACCGATGCGATCGCGGCTGAGGGCGAGCGCTCGATACACTGCGTCCCACAGGGTGAGTCGATCATCACCGCCCGCCAGCTTTCCGTGGACCTCGAGCCGGGCGTGGAGTATACGATTTCCGCGTACATGCGCACTGACCGTTGTGTGCCCGCGAAGTACTCGGGCATCTTCATCATCGACGAGGGCTGGTATTCGGTCTATGGGCGACTGCGCGCGCCTGAAGGGGACACCGAGTGGACGCGCTACGAATCGACATTCACGCCACAACCCAGCAAGAACGGGCTTTACCAGGTGCTGATCGTCGGCCCCGCCGGGGGTGGCATGTGGGCCGATGCGGTGCAGATCGAGCGCAGCGCGGAGGCCACGGACTTCACGACCGGCGACCGGAATATTCTCGCGAATCCGAACTTCGAGGAGGGGCTGGAGCGCTGGATGCGCGGAGCGGATGAGGAGAATCCGCTCCGGGATGCGGTTGTCGAACACGGGCACGCCTTCGCGCCGGAGATATACATGCACGAGCAGGTCAGCGAGGAGAAAGCGCGCACGATGATCCAGCAGCGGCTGGTGCGCGTTCCCGATGCCTGGTCGCGGCACTACGAGGGGCTCGCACCACACGCGCTCGTTGTGCTCAGCATCGGCGACTGCGCGCTGCGCTATTCCAACGACCACCGGCCTGATGTGAACTACAAGGTCCTCCTGGACATGCAGATGCACGCGCTCGCAACCGAAAGTTCGCAGGACTTGCGCGGTGTCGGTTTCTGGAGCGCCCACTACGGCAGCCCGGAAGCAGTGCGGTGGTACGGTGCGCTCTTCCGGCACTACTGCATCGAGGGAAGCACGGAGCGCCTGAGTGCCGACCCGTATCTGCTCGACCACCTCGCGAACCCCGGCTTCGAGCAGGGGCTTGAGGGCTGGGAGACGGAGGGTGCGGTCGAGGCGGTGCCGGTCGCGGACATCCCGGAGAAGGGCGGGACCGGCAAATACTCGGGGGTGCCCGAGGGCGCTACTGTCCTTCGCACGGTGCCCGAGGAGGGCGGGCCGACGAACTCCTTTGGCCAGCCGGTGCGCAACCTTCAGCCGGGGCGCCTCTACTCAGTCAAGCTCTACTGCGCGGATCCGGCCTACTCGGAGCGGCAGATTCCGGCTGAGATCGCGATCGAGGGCGGGGACGTCGTCGCGGAGTACACATGGGACCGGCTGTGGCAGGTGGGGGAGACGCACTGGACGATGCACCGCCGCGTCTTCCGCGCCACCGGCACAGAGGGGCGCCTGACGATTTCAGACGCCGAACCCGGCGCGGTCTACTGGGATTTCGTGCAGGTGGAGCCGTTCTTCGCGGGGTAGAGACACCAGGCAGGAGCAGTGGTCGAGCCGTTCGGAGGTCGGGCCTGCCCGGGCCCGAGGCCGTCTACTCCTCGGGCTGCTCGCCGATGAAACTCCGAGGATCCTCGATCAGCTTCAACTCCTCGATGGCCTGCAGGCCGACCTGCAGGAACGTCTCGCCGCCCTCGCGCACGATCTTCGCCCGCTCGGTCAGCGCCGACAGGCCCAGCGCGCGGTCGGTGGGCATCTCGAAAGACTGGTCGTACTCTCGGGTGAAGGACTCAAGCTTGACCATCTCCCCGCCGACCATGACGCCCTCGTCGATGAGTTTGGCGAGGCGCTCGCGAGCGCCCTCCCCGCCCATGTAGGTGCTGGAGACCCAGGCGTTGCGGTCCGGGCGCGGGCGCCCCGGCGGCCGCCTCGTACTCCGCGTCTGCGGACGGTGCTGCATCGGAGGGGGGAGACGGTGGCATGACGGTTGATTCGGAGACGGTGCGGGCCTTCTCGCGTGAGCGGGCGAAGACGGGGAAGAACACGACTGCGGCGATGGCCAGCAGGGCGAGCAGACCCAGTACGACGATGACGGTCCGGCGGGCGGTTCCTTCGTCATGGAGCTTCATGGCAGATACCCCCATCTCGGGACACGCGATCGCGCGACCTCTCGGATGATAAGACGCCTGGATGGCGGGAAAAGGTTCCGCCGCGCACGTTTCGCGGGATTGCGAAACCGCGCCCTGGACGCGAACCCCATCCCTCCGATGGTACAGTGGGCCCGAGGGCCGGCGGCATTACGTGATCTTCGAGGATTCAGTGGTCACGAAGGGCAGGAGCGTTGGGGGATTTCGGAAGAGGTGTCATGCATCGCCGTTGTCGTTGGAGAGGCTGGCCCCCGTGCCCCGCCTGCGCGGAGCGCACGGCCCCTGTGCCGTTCGGTCTGCCCACCACGCGCCGAGAGTGGTCGCCCCGACGAGCACAGCCCAAAGGAGCAGTAGCACCGGTATCTGAGCGAGGTAGCCGTCGAGATCAGGCGTCTCGACCTCCCTGTAAGGGGCCAGACAGGTCATGAGAAGGTCCGCCCGCACGATCAGGGCGCCCCCACCGATGGCCGCGAGCAGCGCCTCACGCACCGACAGGTGATCGCCCCTGCGCAGGTCGTAGCCGAAATAGAAGACGATGGCTAACGGAACCAGGAGCAGCACCAGCCCGAGCGGCAGGAGAACCCAGAGTGCTGCTGAACTCGTGAGGTCATCCAGGGCAACGTCGAGGATCATCGCCGGGAGAAACAGGACCGCGGCAACACACGTGCTCCCCACGAAGAACCACAGCATCATGCGGATGGAGTGTCGCCAGAGCGCGATGGGCGTCCGGTCAGGCATGGTCTCGTCTCCTCCGGACGGCATTGGCGGGCGGGATGCCTGCCCTGCCTGCCTCAATCTGCTCTACTTGATCGCAGTCACCTTGATGTTATCCCACCACAGCACCGTCCGGAAGGTGCGCAGGCCGATCAGGCCCTCGTTCCACGGGTTCGGGTCCTGCACGCCGATCAGGTAGCGGCCATCCACGCGGAACTCGATGAAGTCGCCGCGCTTCGTGATCTCCACGTGGTACGTAGTGCCCGCCTCGCAGTGGTAGTTGAACGTCTCGCCGAGCAGCACGAAGTCCGGACAGTGGCGGAGGCGAATCCGTGCGCGCGATTCCCCCTCGGGGATCTCGCCGGCCTGGCCGCGCGTGTCATTGAGGAACGTGATGATATTCCCGTTCAGCTCATGATATTTGCCGTAGTCCGCCTCCGGGCGATCATCTCGAGTCTCGTACAGCGTCTGCTCGCCGGGGTGCGTGTAGTACATGAAGAAGTTGACGTTGTTGACGTCGGTGCTGGAGGAGATCACGTGGGCGTCGAACTCGATCTTCGTGTTGCCTTTGATGGGCGTGTGGCACCAGACCGTCGCCACGTAGGGTTCGTCGGAGTCCTCGGGCGGGTCGGCCTTCACGAGCAGGTGGCCGTCCTCGACGCAGACCTTTTGACCACCTTCGACCCACCAGTCATCCATGCCGTCTTCGAAGTCCTCATCGATCAGCACATCGCCGGGCTGGGGCATCGGAGCGTCGCCTCCCTGGGCGCAAAGAATCGCCGGAGCAAGCAGGAGCGTCACAAGCGCGAGTGCAGCGGGCGGCGCATGTCGCATGAAAATCACCCTCGGGCGAACGTGGTCGTGGCTCACGGACATATTCGCGCTGAGGCCGTGATGCTCCTTCCGGGGAGTGGGGAGCGGGAACGGCCGAACGGCTCTCCTGGCGATTACCGTCGCTGCTGCGAGGAGGCAGGTGACGCAGGCGCAGCAGAGCCCGAGCAGTGACTGCGGATGCCTGCGATACAGTTGCGCCGTGTCGTTCCCTCTGCCCTCTCCCCGCTTCCCACTCCCCTTTTCGTTCACTTGCGTTCTGCCCGTGAGCTTGGTAGGATATGAGCCGCGCCCCTCTCACATGAGTGGGCGCATCTGTGTCATGAGCGTTGCCGGGCACGCGGAGGCAGGATGGACGGGGTACAGACCTCACGGATTGGTGTCATTATGGCCGGCGGGGTGGGGGAGCGCTTCTGGCCTGTCTCGCGCCCCGATCGCCCCAAGCAGCTTCTGCCCCTGGGCCCATCCAGCCGATCGCTGCTTGAGGACACCGTCTATCGCATCGGAGACCTGATCGATCGCGAGCGTCTGCTGGTAGTCACCAGCAGGGCGCTGCGGGCGCCGATCATCGCCTCGGGGATCCCCGTCGAGGACGACCAGGTTGTCGCCGAACCCATGAAGCGCAATACCATGGGCGCGATCGCGTGGGTCACCGCGCAGGTGCTCGGGACCATGGGCCTGGATGCCGCTGAGGCGACGCTCGCGATCATCCCCGCCGATCAACACGTGGGCGATATTGAAGCATTTCGCTCCGATTTGCGCACCGCCCTCGCAGCGGCCGAACAGCTCGATGCGCTTGTCACCATCGGCATCGAGCCCACCCGCCCGGAGACCGGCTACGGATACATCGAGGTTGAGGAAGGTCCGATCCAGTCCCCCGGCGTCCCCGGCGCGGAACAGAAGTTGCGGGCAGTAGAGCGGTTCCGCGAGAAGCCCAATGCCGAGACGGCCGAGGAGTTCTTCGCCAGCGGCCGCTTTCTGTGGAATGGCGGGATGTTCCTGTGGCGCGTATCGACGTTTATGCGCGAGCTTGAACACGCGGACCCCGAGATTGCCGACCTCATCAGGCAGATGGCGGAGGCGCTGAGCGAGGGGGAGGATGCCGAGGCCGAGCGGCTGTTCGGCGAGCTTCCGAACCTCTCGGTGGACTACGCGCTGATGGAACACGCGCGGCAGGTGCTGGTGGTGCGGGCGAGCTTCCCGTGGGATGACGTAGGAGCGTGGGACGCGTGGCGCCGCGTGACGGACTGTGACGAGAACGGGAACGCAACACACGGGGACCCGCTGCTGATCGATTGTGAGGAATGCTCTGTCTACAACGAACCCGGCCAGGACGAGATGTTCGTTGCCGTGGTCGGGATGGAGCGCGTGATCGTCGCCGCCACCCCGGACGGGTTGCTGGTGGCGCCGCTCGAGCGCGCGCAGCAGGTCCGCGAGGTCGTTCGCCGGCTGAAGCAGGAGCGCAACAGTGGTGGGAGTGAGGGCTGACATGTCCGGACATAGCACGGAAGCATTCGGATCCTATGACGTGCGGGGGCGTATCCCCGAACAGCTCAACGAGGACATCGTCTACGACATCGGCCGAGCGTACGTGAAGCTCGTCGAGCCGAAGGGCCCGGTTGCCGTAGGGCACGATGTGCGTCTGTCAAGCCCGGAGCTGTCAGAGGCCCTGACCAGCGGGCTCAATGACGCCGGCGCCGACGCGGTGGATATCGGGCTGGTGGGCACCGAGGTCGTATACTTCGCCTCCGCGCAGGAAGGCATGGGCGGGGGCATCATGGTCACCGCCAGCCACAACCCGTCGGACTACAACGGGCTCAAGTTTGTGCGCGCGGACGCGGTGCCAATCAGTGGCGACTCAGGCCTGCGCGATATCGAGCGGATGGTCGGCGAAGGTGATGTCGAGAGCGCCCCGCAGAAGGGATCCACCCGCAAGGAGGATATCCGCGAGGCGTACATCGATGCAGTTATGGGGTTTGTCCGGCCCGAGGAACTGGAGCCGCTGCACTTTCTGGCAAACCCGGGCAACGGCTGTGCGGGGCCCTATCTGGACATGATCGACGAGCGGGTGCCGCTTCGCTTCACGACCATAGACCATGAGCCCGACGGGACTTTCCCCCAGGGAGTGCCCAATCCGCTGGAGAAGGAGAACCGCAAGCGCACCGCCGACGCCGTCAGCGAGGCCGGCGCCGCAGTGGGTGTGGCGTGGGACGGTGATTTCGACCGCTGCTTCTTCTTCGACGAGGATGCCACGTTCATCGAGGGATACTACCTCGTGGGCCTGCTGGCGAGGCGGATGCTGAAGGAGCACCCCGGCGAGAAGATTATCCACGATCCGCGGCTGATCTGGAACACCATCGAGATCGTGGAAAAGCACGGGGGAACCCCGGTCCAGAGCAAGACGGGGCATGCGTTCATCAAGGAGCGGATGCGCGCGGAGGATGCCATCTACGGCGGGGAGATGTCGGCACACCATTACTTCCGCGATTTCCACTACGCGGATTCGGGGATGATCCCGTGGCTGCTTGTGGCTGACATCCTCACGAAATCCGACGATTCGCTGGGCGACCTTGTCGGGGATATGGAAGAGGCGTTCCCGTGTTCGGGAGAGACGAATCTGGAGGTCGAACACGCGGATGCGCAACAGGAGGCGCTGGAGCGAGTCCGCGAGCACTACGAGGCGAATGGCGGCGAGGTGGACATAACCGACGGCATCTCCATCGCCTTCGACCGCTGGCGCTTCAATCTCCGCCCATCCAACACTGAACCGGTCATACGGCTGAACGTCGAAAGCCGGGGGGACAGGAAGCTGATGGAAGAGAAGACACAGGAGATAGTTGATTTCATCGGTTCGTAACTGCACCAGCCTACACTCAAGCGCCCGGGGACAGTAAGGTTATCTGTGGGGCCCGGGCGCACACGCAGATCGGAGTCGTTGCTGTGAAGGAAGATTCGGACCGGCCACTTCGTTTTCCCATGCGGTGCAGGCCACTGCTGAAGGCGAAGATATGGGGAGGCCGCGGTCTGGCGCGCATATTGGATAAGCAACTGCCTCGGGATGAGCCGATCGGCGAGTCATGGGAAGTTGCGGATGTGCCGGAGGGATCCTCGTGGATCGAGGGAGGACCTCTGGACGGCCTGAGCCTGCGCGAGGTTATGGAGCGCGCTGGCTCACAGCTTCTTCCCGATGACCCGACCGGAGAGTTTCCCCTGCTGGTGAAGTTCCTCGATGCGCAGGATGACATCAGCATCCAGGTACACCCCGACGAGGACGTGTGCGCCACGCTCTACCCGACGGAACGCAGTAAGAACGAGACGTGGCTGGTGGTGCATGTCGAGCCCGGGGGGGCTGTGCTGCACGGTGTCCGCGAGGGCGTGACCACCGACGAGATCTGCGCGCGCATCTCCGACGGCTCAATCATGGAGGTCATGCGGCGGATCGAGGTGCGGCCCGGTGACGTCATCCATCTGCCCGCGGGGACGCTCCACGCGCTGCTGCGCGGAGTCATGCTGCTTGAGGTGCAGGAACCATCGGATTCGACATTCCGCGTTTACGATCACGACCGCCCTGGCCAGGATGGAACCCCCCGTGAGCTTCACATCGAGCAGGCGCTCGCGAGTATGCACATGCGCCAGACAGCCCCGGCGCGCATTGAGCCGGAAGTCGAGCACCACGACTGGGGCGAGCGCGAGCTTCTCATCAGCATCCGGCCCTACGAGATGGAGCGGCTGACGCTCACCGGGAGGATGCGGTGGACGGCCCATCCCGACGCCCCATCTGTGGTCGTGGTCACAGAAGGCGCGCTGGTTGTGGAGTGGCCCGACGGCGAAGAGGCGTTCGCGACCGGCGAGACCTTCATCGCTCCCCCGGGCATGGATGAGTTGCGGCTCGGGCCGGCTGGCAAGCGCGCTGAGTTGGTCGCGATCACCGCACATTCGCAACCCCGCGAACCACAGTGACAGTCGGACGGCAGCTCAAGCTCGATCACGTTCACCGCGGAGGGCGATCAGAGCGCGTCCGGGCGACGACATGTCCCGCCACATCACATCCTGCCGTCCCTTTGCGCGACGACAGTTGCATTTACAACGACACTGTGGTAATGTGCTGGTGTCAGCGAGATTGCCAGGCGGAGGAGGACCGGTATGAAGAAAGATCGAGGCCCCAGAGTGGTCGGGCGCTATCTGGGAGCACTGCACCGCTTCGCCCGGCGGTATTTTGCTTCGGAGATGGAGCGGTTGGGCCTCCCTCCGCTTGCCTTTCCGCTGTTGATGCGGCTCAAACACCGCGATGACGTGAGCCAGGAGGAGCTGGTTGAGGACTTCCTGGTGGACAAGGGAACGGTAGCCCGCACGCTTGCCGATTTGGAAGACGCAGGGCTCGTTTCGCGCAAGATTGACCCTGACGATCGGCGCATCAAGCGCGTATCAATTACTGAAGAGGGTCGCGAGGTCGCCGGCGAACTGAAGGCCGTCGCCAGGACCTGGGACGGGCGCCTGACCGAGGGATTCTCGAAGGAAGAGCACGAGCAGCTTCTCGGCTTTCTCGAACGGCTGAAGGATAACGCCAGGCGCCACTGGCACGATTCTGAGACAGAGGATCGGCGGGAGGACTGATGGACAGCACCAAAGGACGTCCTCGTACACCCCTGCTTGCGCCACCGGGTGTCGCGACACTCGCGCTGGTGGTGTTTTCGTTACTGCTCATGACCGCGTCGGCGTACGCCCAGGAGCAAGCGCGTCAGGTGCTTACCCTCGAGGAGGCGATGCGACTGGCGCTGGAACGCAATCCCTCGATCACCGGTGCGCGAACTGCTGCCGACGCCGCCCGCGCATCTCTGCGAGGTCAGAAGGGGCGGCGGTTGCCCACGCTCAGCTTCGACGCGAGCAGTCGCATCAGCGAGTCGCTCTCACGGGATGTGAACGTCGGCGGAAGCACGGTGCGCAGTGGTGGCGGTCGCAGCGAGACCAGTGACCTGCAACTGACGCTCACCCACACTTTCTACCAGTCTGGCCGCGACGAGGCGATCGACGAGGCGCGCGCGAGGGTCCATGCCAGCGAGGCCGGGATTGCTAATGCGCAACGGACGCTGCTTGCCGACGTTGCGGCGACCTTCTACGCGGTACTGGCCGATCGGGAGCTTGCGGAGGCCGCTGAGGACGCAGTCGGCCCCGCCGAGCAGCACCTTCAACTCGTCGATGCGCGCATCGAGGCCGGTACGGTCGCGCCTGCCGACCGCCTTACCGTCGAGGCGGAGCTTGCGGATGCGCGGTTCGAATCGGTCCGGACGCTGAACGCCGTCTGGACGACGCTGAGCGATCTGCGGGCGCTGCTGGCGCTGCCCAGCGATGAACTGCCGCTGATCCGCGGCGATCTCGATACCGCGCGCGCCAGGGGCGAACTGGAGGAATGGATCGAGGAAGCCCTCGCTTCCCGCCCCGACCTTGAGGCCCAGCGCGCACGGGTGCGCGGCAGTGAGCTGGCGCTTGACCGGGCGGAGATAGATGCCGGCCTCAGCGTGAGCGTGCAGGGTCAGGCGGATTACGGCCGTCACACGGGCACCACAGGTGACACGTGGTACATTGGCGGGAGCCTGACATTCCCGCTCTTCGATCGCCAGGCGGGGGCGTCGGTGGATGCGGCGAAAGCGAACCTCCAGAACGCCCGTGAGACGCTTGCCGAGCAGGAGTTGTCTGTATCGCGCCAGGTCTCGAGCGCATGGTACGGCCTGCGCGACGCAGAGGAGCGTGTGACTGCGGCAGAGGCGTCGGTTGCGGCTTCGGCAAAGAGCCTCGAGGCCGCGCGCGAGCGCTATGCCGCAGGTGTGGCGACGATCATCGAGGTGACGGATGCTGAAGTCGCGTGGCGGCGCGCCCGCGGGAATCTCGTGCAGGCGCGCTATGACCGAAACGTGGCGTGGTATCAACTGCTTGCCGCCGCCGGTCGGCCGCTTTTGCCCGAGACAGGCGAGGCGGACGACGGCTCGGCGGACACAAATCAGAACGATGATGAGACGGTGGGAAACCAATGAAGCGATGGATCGGTATCATCATCCTCGTTGTGGCGACCGCGGGTGGCGCGTGGTGGTATTTCAAGAGCCGCGCACCGGAGGAAGACGAAGAGGCGCAGTTCACGACGACAACCGTGGAGCGGGGCGATCTGACAGTAACGGTCGCCTCCACCGGCGTTCTTGAGCCGCTGACGACGGTCGAGGTGAAGTCACGCAGCGGCGGCGAGATCGAGACGATGTACGTCGAAGCGGGGGACTACGTCAAGCGCGGCGACCTGATCGCGCAACTTGACCCCACCGATCTCGAGACCCAGGTTGATCAGGCCGCGGCCCAGGTCACCGCAGCCCAGGCGCGTGTCGGGCAGTCGCGATACTCGGCGGAGGCGCAGGCGGAGCAGACCGATTCGGGCATAGTCGAGGCCCGTTCGTCCGTGCTCTCCGCGCGAGCGCGCCTGCAGCAGGCGAAGGCCCAACTCGACCAGACCCGCACCACCACCGAGGACGCCATCGAGCAGGCTCGCGCGCGGGTGCGGTCGGCGAAGGCGACTCTGGCCCAGGCGGAAGCGCAGGAGACCGTTCAGCCGAAGCTCGCCGAGGCGGACGTGCAGCAGGCCGAGGCCTCGCTGGAGCGCGCAAAGCAGGATCTGGCGGTGCTGCAGGCGGGCAACCGCCCGCAGGAAATAGCGCAGGCACGTTCGCGTGTGAGTGAGGCGGAGGCGGTGCTCGAGAACGCCCGGGCTGAGCTTCGGCGATCCGAGGGGCTGTTCGCGAAGGGCTTCCTGTCCGAGCAGGATCTGGACACCGCGAAGCGCTCGGTGCGGACCGCTGAGGCGCAACTCGAGTCCGCGCGCGAAGCGCTCTCGCTGGCAAAGGCCGGTCCGCGGCAGGAGGAGATCGAACGGGCGCGCGCAGCGGTGCGGCAGGCGGAGGCGGCGCTGGAGACCGCGCGGGCTCAGCGGGTGCAGATCGATGTCCGCAGGCGAACTCGCGAAGCAGCCGAGGCGTCGGTCGCGGAGGCCGAAGCGGCATTGCGCACGGCGCTGGCACAGCGGAAGCAGATCGATGTGCGCGAAGCAGAGGTTGAGACGGCTCAGCAGGCCGTGGAGCAGGCCGAGGCAGGCCTGAAACGCGCGAAAGCGGGGCGGTTGACCACAGAGGCACAACGCGAGTCCGTGCAGGCTGCGACAGCCGACCTCACGCGGGCGCGGGCGAGTCTGGAGGATGTGCAGTACAACTTCACGCACACTACGATCATCGCTCCCCGCGACGGTGTGGTGCTCGCCAAACACGTGGAAGAGGGCACGGTGGTTCCGGCCGGCACCGCCGCTCTGGCGCAGGGGACCGCGATCGTGACGCTCGCGGACATCACCGAGATGTACGTCATGGCGGACGTGGACGAGGTGGATATCTCGCGCGTAGTTGTCGATCAGCCGGTGGAGATTTCAGTCGAAACGCTCCCGAATCAAGAAATTCGGGGCGAGGTAGAGAAGATCTTCCCGCAGGGCACGGAGGAGGCCAACGTCGTCTACTTCCCCGTGCGCATTCGGGTGATTGACCTGCACCCCGAGTTGCGGCCGGGCATGACTGTCGATGTGAGCATCATCACCGCCCAACGGGAGGACGTTTTGCTCGTGCCAGACAGCGCGATCAACCGGTCAGGTGGGAAGACTACCGTCGAGGTGGTGCCCGAGGGCGCGAAGGAGACTGAGATTCGCGAGGTCGAGGCAGGGGTGACGGACTACATTCAGACAGTGATCCTCAGCGGCCTCGAAGAGGGCGAAGAGATCCTGTTGCCCTCCGGGGCGCCGGTGATGCTCGAGGACGAGGACGACGACAGAAACAGCGCGCGCCGCAACGCCCGTCGGGCCACGCACATGATCCGGCGGCGGAATCGCTGACACGGGGGTCTGAGAGCCTGATGGCGCTGATCCAGACTACGAATCTGCACAAAATCTACCCCATGGGCGACGTCGAGGTGCATGCTTT